>CAMLEO010000173.1 GCA_946478975.1 uncultured Steroidobacter sp. | reverse complement strand
AGCCACGGCCGTCACAATCGACTCCGCCGGCTCCTGCTGATGCGCGGCCGCTGCATCAGACTCGGCAATACTCGACCTTTTCCACGCGGTGAGCAGCAGGCCGGCAACGATGATTGCACCGACCAGCGACACCGAACCGATCCATTGACGCGACTTCATCCGGGACTTCCCCAATCCTTACACCAAGGTGGGGCAAAGTACGCGCGGAACGAGCGGCGACCAATCGGGGGACGCGAAACTCACTCATGCCGACCAGGAAGGAATCGCCTGTCGGAACCGGCGTCACTCAATCGTCGCCGAAAACCATCCGGATCTTGCGAGCGGGTTTGTCGGCGAACAGCCGCGTGCCGAGGGTAAAGGACTCGTGCTGTAACTGAACGCGGCGACGGTCCACTTGACGCAGCAATTCGTCCAGATCCTGCTTGCGCTCGAACGCGCCGGCGTGATTTGCGATCTTGGACCCGAGCACCGCCAGGTCGTGATCGTCACCCAGGTGATCGGCAAGTTTGTGACAGCGATTGGCGAGCGTGCCGATCTTCCGCGGCCGCAGCGGCTCCAGGATCTGCAATTGGTGCCACAAATATTTCACTTGCTTGCGCCAGTCGTGCAGGCATTCGGTGTCGCGCGACTGCCTGGCCAGGGCCATCTTTTTCCGACCGCGTCGGTAGCTGCGTTCGAGCCCCTCGCCGATTAGGACCCAGTCCTCGCCTCGTAATCGCCAGCGTTCGCTGCGCTTGATGACGGCGCGGAGTGCCGTGCGCTGCTTTGCTATGACAGCTTTTGTGAGTGCGCGACGGGCTTGTGTCTGCTCCTGGCGCAGGATCCGGCGCAGTTTGTTGAATCGCGCTGGGCTCAACGTCGATTTGCGGCCCTCGACGAGATCATCCAGCACCGCGACCAGGACTCTACTGTCACGAGCGGCACCGAGCGGCCGGGCGGCATCTCTCAACGCAGCGTTCTCGCGCCGGTAGGCGATCTCACCAATCGATCCTCTCAGCAGCCGAAGCGCCGCCCGCGCTTTCTTCAGCTGTTTGCGAGCATCGTGAATATTGGCGTCGGTGACTTTTTTCCTGGCGAGCGCCGCCGATGCGGCCGCGATCCACTCCACCAGGATTCGCCGCACCTCGCGCAGTCCCGACTCGTCCGGCTGTAGCTCCGACATGGGACTGCGTTATAGCAGGAAGCGCCTCTTTCTTGCGAAAGAGGCGCTCGTGCCGTAACTGTCGGTTACGGCGTCGCCACCAATTGATAGTGCGGCGTTCGCACCTGGCCGAATTCCGCGATGGATGTTTCAGCAGCGCTGAAGCTCGCCATCGCGGCGATCAGGTTGTCCAACTGCGCACGCGCATCGGGCACAACGTCGTGACTCACAGCCGCCGTCGCCGAAGCCGGCAGCGGGGTGAGCAGGCTCGGAATCTGCGATGCTGGAATCGCGAAGCCGCTGCCCGGCTGCACATAGCTGATCGCGTTGTCGCCGCCGAGGAAATGATTGACGACCCGGACCTGCTGATTGGCATTGGCGTCGACGCGAATGATCAAATCGTTGCCGGCCTGGTGGAACGTCAGCCGCGAGCGCTCGATGCCGTTGAAGAACACCCAATCGGTGCCGCCGCCGGCGTACACCAGATCGCTGCCGGAGCCGGCTTGATAGTAATAGTTGTCGTCGCCCGCGCCGCCGAACAATCGATCGTTGCCATCTTCGCCCACCAGCGTATCCGCACCGGCGCCGCCGATGAGAATGTCGTTGCCGGAGCCGCTGAACGAGCCGTTGCCGCCGGAGATGTAATCGTCGCCATCGCCGCCGTCGAACTTGTCGTCGCCGCCGAATCCGAACAACGTATCGTTACCGCCGAGGCCGCGGATCAAGTCACGTCCTGATGTTCCCAACAACTGCTCGCCAGCCGCCGTGCCCGTCACGACATTGGGATAATCCGCGTCGTTGCCTTGATCGCCGCCGCCGGGATTGCCGGTGCCGCCATTTGCGAGCGCATTGATCGCGGCGGTGTCCAGCAGACTACCCGAGCCGGGCTGCACGAAATCCAGCGCGTTGTCGCCGCCGAGGAAATGATTCGTGACCCGCACGGTGTTGGTGTTCGAACCATTCACCGTAATGAGCAAATCATCGCCCGCGCGCGTGAACGCAAGATTGCTGACCGCGATGCCCGAGCCGAAGAACACGCCGTCGTAACCGCCGCCGGTGTTGTCGATGGTGTCCTGACCCGTGCCGTGCACGTAGTTGTCGTCGCCGGTGCCGCCGATCAAAACATTTGCGCCATCCTCGCCGGCGAGCTGGTCGTTGCCAGCGCCGCCTTCCAATCGGTCCGCGCCGGAATTCGAGCCGCTGCCGTTACCGCCGTAGAGCTGATCGTTGCCATCGCCGCCTTGCAACGTATCGTCGCCGCCCATGCCGAACAGCGTATCGGCACCGCCCAATCCTTTGATCAGATCCTTGCCGCTGCCGCCGACCAATTGCTCGCCAGCCGCAGTGCCTTCGATGACTTGATCGTAGCCGCCGTTACCGCCGGTCACGAGTGCATTGATCTGCGCCGTTGTGAGATACGAGCCGCCCTGCGGCTGCACGTAATCGATGGCGGAATCGCCGCCGAGGAAATGATTGGTGACACGCAGCTGCTGATTCGGATCGTTATCGACCAGGATCACCAGGTCGTTGCCGTCGCGCTGGAACGTCAGACGCTCGCGCGCGATGTCGATGAAGAACGCGCCGTCGAAGCCGCCGCCGGTGTTGTCGATCACATCGACGCCGTTGTTGACGCGATAGTAATAAGCGTCGTCGCCGGTGCCGCCGGTCAATGTATCGTTGCCGTCCTCGCCGACCAGCGTGTCGTTGCCGGCGCCGCCGATCAGCACGTCGTTGCCGGAGTTGGTTTGATTGCCGCTGCCGCCGGACAGGTAGTCGTCGCCGTCGCCGCCTTCGAGCTGATCGTTGCCCGCCATGCCGAACAACGTATCTGCGCCGCCCTGGCCTCGTAACAAATCGCGAGTCTCATAACCCACGAGTTGCTCGCCAGCTGCCGTGCCGTCGATGAGCGCAGCGAAATTGCCGGGCACGCCTTGGGCGGCAACGATGTGGCCGATGCGCGCCGAGTTGATGAGGAAGCCGCCCTCGGGCTGCACATAGCTGATCGCGTGATCGCCGCCGAGGAAATGGCCCAGCACACGCACCTGCTGCGCACTGTCGCCGTCGACGCGAATCAACAGATCGTTGCCGTCGCGGCTGAAGCTCAAGCGGCTCTCGTTGATGCCGCCGACAAAGAACACGCCGTCGTAGCCGCCGCCGGTGTTGTCGATGACGTCGCTGCCGTCGCCGAGCGAATAAACATATTTGTCGTCGCCCGCGCCGCCCGCGAGTTGATCAACGCCGGTGCCGCCATCGAGCTGGTCGTTGCCGTCGCCACCATACAATGCGTCGTTGCCTTCTTCGCCCTCCAGGTAGTCGTTGCCGCCTTCGCCATAGAGAGTGTCGTTACCGACGCGGCCCCACGCGAAATCGTCGCCGTCGGCGAGCCGCATCGTATCGTTGATCGCGCGATAGCCGATGAACTGATCGACGCCGCTGGTGCCGTGATAAACGACCTGGTTCTCGACCTGCGCCTGCGTCAGCGAGCTGCCATCCGCGAACACGAAGTTTTCGAGCTTGAAATGATCGGTGGGTTCGCGGAACCAGTTTTGCACCGTGATCGCATCCGTGCCGTTCGCATGCTCGATGACCAGGTCGTTGCCGCGGCGATGGAAGCTCAAGTCGCTGGCGACGATGCCGGCCCCGAACGACAGCGTGTCCGCCGTCGGCTCGATGTTGCTGTAGGCCTGGTTCTGCCGGCGTTCGATCAGCAGGTCACGGCCGTCGCCGAGATTGAATACATACGTGTCTTCGCCGAACGAACCATAGATCGTGTCGTCGCCGGCGCCGCCTTCGATGACGTTATGGCCTTGATCCCAGGCGTTGCTGTACGCCTCGATGACATCGTTGCCGGCACCACCCCGCAAGGTGTCGAAACCTCGCCCATGGAGTACGTCGTTGCCAGCGCCGCCGAGCAGCTCGCCGGTGCCTTCGATGAGATCGTCGCCGGTGCCGCCGTCGAGCAAGCCGTCGCCATACAACGTATCGTTGCCGGCGTCGCCATACAGTGCGTCGTTCTCACCACTGCCGGTGGTGAGAACGTCGTCGCCGTCGCCGCCATGCAGAGTGTCGTCACCGTCGCCACCTTCGAGCACATCGTTGTCGGCGTCGCCGAACATTGCGTCGTTGCCGTCGCCACCGATCAACGTGTCCGCGCCGTCGCCGCCGGAGAGTTGATTGGTGCCGGTGACGCCATAGAGCACGTCATTGCCCGCGCCGCCGGACAATGTGTCGTCGCCCCAGCCTGCGTCCAGCACGTCGTTGCCATCGCCGCCATTCACGATGTCATTGCCATCGCCCGCCGATACGGAATCGTCGCCGCCCAGCGCGTTGATCGTGTCATTGTCTGCGTGGCCGAAGATCGTGTCGTTGACGTCCGTGCCTTGCAGCGCCAGGAATTTGATTGTGTCGTAGCTCCAGAACATTCCGCTGGAACCATTGCTGAAGCTGAAACTTTCGATCGCCGTGCTGCCGGCAACGCCCGCGATGTTCGAGAACTCGCCGACGATGCGCAGCACCGGCTCGCCGGTCGTGCGGTCCGTCACCAGCAGATCCAGGCCGTCACGACGTAACAACAAGGTCGATGGCAGCACCGCATTGAAGGACACGCGATCGTCGTCGCCCGCCGTATCGAGGATGACGTCGTAGCCCCAGCCGGCGCTGAAGTTATACCTGTCCACACCAGCGCCGCCTTCGAGTCGGTCGTTGCCAGTGCCGCCTTCCAGGTTGTCGATGCCATCGCCGCCGCTGAGCACGTCATCGCCAGCGCCACCGAATAGTTGATCGTTGCCGGCCTCGCCGAACAGTTGATCGCTGCCGTCGCCGCCCTGCACGTTGTCGTGGCCGTCGCCGGCATGGACGATGTCGTTGCCGCCGAGCACGGTGATGTTGTCGTTGAGCGAGTAGCCGTAGATGAAATCGTCGCCTTCGGTGCCCGCCAGCGTCAGCAGCTGCAATTGCAGCGGATTGATCGTGTACTGCTGGCCGTCGCCGTACTGGAACATGATGCCGCTGATCGGGATCTCGGTCGGGAAGAACGAGCTCAACGAAATGAGATCGCCCGCGGCGCCCTGGAAGGAAATATCCAGCGCCGTGCCGTTGCGCCGGAACACGACCTGGTCCAGCGGCAGGTTGGAAACATAAATGGTGACGATGTCTTCGTAGCTGTCGACGATGGTGTCGTGACCGTCGCCGCGAGCAAACAAATAACGATTGGTGCCGCCGCCGCCGTTCAACACATCGGTTCCGGTGCCGCCGGCGAGATAATCGTCGCCAGCGCCGCCGATGACCACATCGTCCCCTTCGCCGCCGCGCAGAGTGTCGCGGCCGGCGCCACCGTCGAGATGATCGTCGCCGGCGCGGCCTTCGAGTGTGTCGTCGCCGCTGCCGCCATCGAGCGAGTCGTTGTCGGCGCCGCCGTCGAGCAAATCATTGCACTCGCCGCCGCGCAGCTGATCGGAACCGGCGTCGCCGGCGAGCTGATCGTTGCCATCGCCGCCTTCGAGCGTATCGTTGCCAGCGCCGCCCGACATCGTGTCGTTGCCGCCGAGGCCATACAACCAGTCGTCGCCGCCCAGGCCGGAGAGCACATCGTTGGAAGCGTAACCTTCGATGAAGTCGGCACCGGCGGTCGCGCTCGCCAGCAGCGTCCGCGCCTTGATGTCTTCGATCGTCCACACCGTACCGTCGCTGAATTCGATGCGATCGACGGCAGTCCCGTCCGTGGCCTGGCCCCGGAAATAGTTCCTGACCAGAATGCTGTCGCTGGCGGAGGTGCGAACGATCAAATCGTTGCCGTTCCGCTGCACGCTCACGGCGCTGGGATCGATGCTTTGATCGAACACGATGCGATCGACTTTCACGCCCGAGCTCTCGGCGGCGTTGTCGACGATGTCGACGCCGTGACCGGCGCCGAACACGTAAGTGTCATTGCCTCGGCCGCCGATGAGTGTGTCGTCTCCAGCACCGCCGGTCAGCGTGTCTGCGCCGTCGTCGCCCATGAGCACGTCATTGCCCGCGCCGCCAGACAATTGATCGTCGCCCGCCAGGCCGTGCACGTTGTCATTGCCGGCGAGCGCATCGACCGTGTCGGCTTGCGCGGTACCGAACACCAGATCGTCATTCGGCGTCAGCGACGACGCGGTGAGAATGGCGAGAATCTGCTGTTGGTTGAGACTGCTGCCATCGGCGAACAGGATGGCCTCGATGGCGCCGAAATGCACCGTGCCGTCGAAGTCGAAGAAGTTGTCGATCCGCAGTGAGCCTGCGCTGCTGCCGTCTGCGTTCTTGACCGTGATCCACACGGTGGTCGCATTACGGGACATCGAAAGGTCCGCCTGCGTGATGCCGCCGCCGAAGACGATCTGATCGATGCCGCCGCGATCGAGGATCACATCGTTACCGTGGCCGCGCGCGAAGTTATAAGTATCATTGCCGCCGTTGCCATAGATTCGATCGTCGCCTTGCACGCCGTGGAAGGTCGTGCCGGTATCGTTGCCGTATAACGTGTCATTGCCGCTGGTACCCACCACAGCAGAGAAATCGAAGAACGGCGCGAGCGCGGAGTTCGCAGCGACAATCGCATTGAAGGTGGCATCGCGAGCAGCGCGATAACCTGGCGAGTAGGTGCCCAGGTCGGTCAGGACTTTGATGATGCCGACGATGCGGTCGGCCGCACCCGCCGTCAGCAGCGTTTCCAGCCTGCCCTGCACGGCACTCCAATCCACCTGGATGCTGCCAGCATCGGAGCCGAACACCGATTTGATGAGATCGCCCAGCTCCGGCGCATACTCGGTCTGCGCAAGGATTTGCGCGGCGGTGAACCGTTTGAATTCCAGATATTCGGCGATCAGCAGCGGCGCCGCCTGGCCATGCGGATTGGGATCGCGTTCACCCCAGCACCACGTGCCCAGGTACGAATGGCCGACCAGGTTCTCGAGCGTGACCAGCTGACGGGCATCCATCACGTGGCCGTAAATTCTGGTGGGATCGCGGCTGTTCGGATCGACGTTCGCAGCACCACACCAGCGATAGATCAAATCATCCAGCGCGGCATCGCGTTCAGCGGCAGTCGTCGCCGATACATATACATTGAGCAGGTCCTTCAAACCGGGATCGAGCACCATCGCCTGGCGCAGGTCCTGCACGTTGCCGAAGCCTTTGGCATTGGCAAGCGCCAGAACCTCCGGCGTCAACTCGATGGCGCCGGTGTTCTGTCGGCGCGCGGTGTCGACCTTGAACCAGACATCGGCGGCGGTAGACGCGGTGCCGTTCGCCAGGACGATGCTTGCAACCTGACGATGCTGATGGCCGTTGGCATCGACGTACGTAGAGTTGCTGTAATTGAGGCTGATCGATGTCACGCCCGCGCTCGCGAGACTTTGCAGCTCGCCGGCATCGCTGATGCCGTTGCCGTTCAGATCGCGCCAGACTTGCAACGATGCATAGCCAGCATCCTGTGAATTGACGATGCCGTCGCCATTGCTGTCGTATTCGGCGAGCGCTTGAAAGCCGTTGTCGGCGAGCCGGCCGTTGCTCAGCACGCTGTTGTTGCCGAACAGCTCCGCGCCGCTGGTGATACGACCGTCGCCGTCACGATCCTGCACCAGCAGACCATCGTCCGGACTCACCCAGCCGGACAGCTCGCTCAAACCGTCGCCGTTCAGATCGAAATAACTGGCGCCCAGCTGCAGCGTCTCGATGCCATCGCCGTCCAGGTCGAGCACGATCGGCGAAGTGCGATGCTCGGCGTCGTCGGTGTTCGGCGTCTCATCCGGCGGCGGCGGCGGCTGGTCGTCGGGCTCGGTCCTGAGATTGATGAACAGGTCACCGTTACTGAAATTGTTGATCACCAGGCTGCCGTTGATGGTGAGCGTCCGGCCTCGCAGGACGTACACGTTGCCGCCGCCGTGATAGGTATCTTCGGGATCGTCCTCGGTCCGCGAACCGCCGGACAGCACGCGATTGTTCAAGATCACGTTACCGAGGCCATCTGCGTCCTCGATGACATCCTCAGCATCGACGAAGTAATAGTCGTGGCCGGCGCCGCCCCGCAGGTTGTCACGCCCCGCGCCGCCGTAGAGATAATCGCCGTCCGCTCCACCATCGAGCGTATCCGCACCTGCGCCGCCATAGATATGATCGGCACCCGCCTCGCCGTAGATCACATCATCGCCGTTCTCGCCACGCAGGTCGTCTTTACCGTCGCCGCCATGCACGGTATCGGCGCCCTCGCCTCCGAACACGTAGTCATCGCCGGCGCCGCCGTTGATCGTGTCGTTGCCGCCGCGGCCCCAGAGGTAATCGGTATGCGCGCCGCCGTTGAGCGTATCGGTGTTGTTGCTGCCGACCATCAGGTTGCGCAGCAGGTTATGAGATTCGGCGTATGTCAGTACGTTCAATGTCTCGCCGGCCTCCTTCGCGAGCTGCACGACATCGAAGCCCGGCCCTTCGGGGGCGTAGGTCTCACGCAGCATCGCGATTCCGGATGCCAGGCCCGCATCAAAAATACTGCGCACCCGTGCGTCCGACGAACCGTGCCCGGCCTCCAGGCGGTTGCGACACAGATGTGACATCGCCTGCAGCACCGCTTCCGCGTTGGTGGCACTGGCGCCGCCGGGAAGCAAACCAAACATCTGCGCGTTGAGCTCCAGTCTGCTGCGCACTCCACCCAGCGACTCGCGGCTGATCTTGTTGACGATACGCCACCAGAACTCCGCACGGCGCGCGCCGGCCGTGGCGTAACTGCTCGAAGTAAAAATATTGTCTGGATTGCCGAAGCCGCTGAAGTCGCCGCGATATTTCATGATGATCATCGAGGCGAGCTCGGTACTTTCCGGGAACGCCTCGCCGATGCCGTAGTTGGCGCTGATGAGCCGGCGTACGTCTCCCAGCGTCGAACGCTGCTCCGAAACGCCGGCATCCACATTGCCAAACGTCATCGCGCGCAGCACGGACTCCGCCTGCGCTTGAGTAAATGAGATACTCGCAATCGCCGCGGCCTGCTCGGCAGTCCAGGCGTCAGTCGGCGATGTCTCGCCGTCGGCCATTGCAGCAACATTCTGTGCAGTCCATGCCGTCGCGCCTTGCTTGTATTGGCGCAGCAGGTCCAGTCCTTGGATCTGAGTTTCGCTGAGGGCCTGCTCGCCGCCGAGGCCGAACACGATCAGCGCGCGAACTTCGCTCCAGCTGCCGTAACGTTCGATGTCCAGCCCGTAGCCCAACGTCACCGTATAGCTGGTGCCGCTGCTGGTGGGCACAGCGTGGATCTGGCCGTTGAAGGCGGCGTTCTCCAGTTCCATCAGTTTCCAGGTCACCAAGTCCTGGAAGTTGCCGGGCACGCCGCTGGGCGTGGCGTAGCTGCCGTAATCCGTGTGCAGCTGACCAAGGCTTTCCGTTGCTGAGGGCATGAGCGACTCCTTTGCTCGATGATTATTTACTTATGCCATGCGACCGGCATGAGGATGCATTGCAGGGTTCCGACTCGCTGCTGGCTCGGCGCAAACACCAGCAGCTCCGGCGGAGCGAAATCGTGCAGCGGGGCTGCGACCGCAACTACTCCGGCAGCCAGAGCATACAGGCTCCAGTACGCGTCCGACTGGCTGGGAAGATTGCGCTTTGCCTGGTTGCGGTCGATGAAAATGAGGCGCTCGGACGCTTCGTCGGCGGTCACCCAGCTCAACACGTTTTGTTTGCTGAACAGCCATTCGTCGGCAGGCCGCTCTGGCACTCTCGCAGCGACGGCGTACCTGATCATCGTGTGGACGCTGTCGCAATCTGCGCGAGGTTCGATTCTCTTGCAGCGCTCGGCCTGCGCGGCCAGCAGTTCGGGCTGGCGCTGCAGATCATCGGAAACAATCATCAGCCGTTGAATCCACAGGCTGTGCAGCACGCTGTTCAGTCGATACACGTGCTCGGCCTTGCCGTCAGCGTCCACGTCGACGCTGGCGTGCTCGACATCCGGAAAGACATACTGCGTTCCAGGCGTCGCCCGTGAATCGATGCTGGAAAAATCGATTTGATGCGAGTTATCGAGCAGCCAGCGCGTCCCGTCCTCGCCGCTATAGCGTCCGCGCTCGTTGAACGCTTTGAGCACGTCGCCGCAAAGCCTGGCATCGGCTGCGCCTGCGAGCTGAAAGAAGTTCTCGGGCCGCTTGCGATCTTTTGCGGGAGGCGGGCCGCGCTTGACGTTCGCCTCGGCGCGCACAGATGCATAGGTCGGCAGACCGGACTCGCCGCTCGCGGCGGTCGCAACGGCCGCGATAAAGCAGGCAACCAAACACAGGAGCTTCATCATCGTTCGCGCAACGCCTCGTTCTGATGTTGGAGCAGCGGACTGAGCACATAATCGATCACGCGCCGCGTGCCGGTTTTGATTTCCACGCTGAGCGTCATGCCTGGAGTGAGCGCCACCGTGACGCCATCGATGAACAGCGACGCTTTATCGAGTTTGACGCGCGATTGAAACACGAGGCCGAGATTCTTGTCCTGTGCGGCATCGTGCGAAACGCTTTCGACGACGCCTTGCAGATAACCATAGCGCGTATATGGAAAGCTCTCGACCTTGATGGTCGCACGTTGCCCCGCCCGGACGAAGCCGATATCTTTGTTGAGCACCGTGGCTTCCACTTCCAATGTTTCCTCGGATGGCACGATAGCCAGCAATTCCTGCGCGGGCGTTACAACGCCGCCGACGGTGTGCACGGCGAGCTGCTGGACAGTGCCGTCCACGGGTGTTCGCAGCTGCATCAGCTGGCGACGCTGCTGAGTCTTCGTCACCTGCGCCGTGTACTGAGCGATCTCTTCGCGGGCCTGACGCAAGCCATCGAGCACTTTCTGTCGCGTCTCCGCATTCAAGACGCGCAGCTCGTCGGTGGCGGCATCGATGGCTGAGAGTGTTTCCTGCAATCGCGCCTGCTGTGCAGTCAGCGCGCGTTCCATCTCGACGCGTTGCTGCTCCTGGGCGAGAAACTCGTGACGCGAGACATATTTCTTGTCGATCAAGCGTTCCATGTTTGCGGCGCGCTCCCGGGCGATGCGGACGCCTTCTTCCAGCGATGCGATCTGCGAGGACGCCGTGTTGGACTCCGCCCGACGCAAGGCGATGGTGGCTTGCAGGCTCTGCTGTTTCGCCCGGTATTCGCTGAAGTCACTGCTCGCCAGCTGCTGTGCCCATTCGAGCCGCTGCGGCGGAACGTCGCCGGATGTTTGCACCTTGGGCGGTACCGATGTGTTCAATGCTGTGTCGAGCGCACTGTATCTCGCCTCGGCCACGCGCGCGTTGATCAATGTTTCATTGGCCTTGTCGAGCTCCGCAGATGCATCGGTGGCATCGAGCTCGATCAACAGCTCGCCCGCCTTCACCTGCTGCCCATCGCGCACCAGGATTCGACGCACGACCGCCGTTTCCATCGGCTGTAACACCTTGGTTCGGCTGCTCACCACGGTCCGGCCCGGAGCAACGGCCACGATGTCGAGCCGGCCGAACAGCGACCACAGCAAGGCCACGCAGAAAAAGCCAATGATCAGCCGCATCGTCCAACGCAATGTCGGCGACACCGGCGCTTCGATGAGCTCCAGGTGCGCGGGCAGGAACGCCAGCTCATCCGCGTTTCGTGCTGGAGCTTCCAGGCTCGCCCGCGTCGACCACGCTGCTTTGAAGGCATCGCTGTAGCGCTTGCCGAACTCCCACAGCGCCTGGGCGGCAAGTCTCATACGACACCCTGCTGCAACCGATGCAGATGCGCGTAATGACCACCCACGCGATCGACCAGCTCGGCGTGAGTTCCCGACTCGACGATACGGCCTTTATCGACGACCACGATTCGATTCGCCATGCGCACCGTCGAGAGCCGGTGCGCGATGATCAGCACGGTGCGATTGGCGCAGATCGCACGCATGTTGGACATCACCGCATACTCGGATTCGTAATCGAGTGCGCTGGTCGCTTCATCGAATATCAGAATGCGCGGATCGGTGATGAGCGCACGAGCAATGGCGATGCGTTGTCGCTGACCGCCCGAGAGCGCCGTGCCATGCTCGCCCACTGGCGTGTCGTAACCTTGCGGCAGCTCCAGGACGAAATCATGCGCGCCCGCGAGCTTGGCCGCTTGAATGACTCGTTCCAACGGCAGGCCGGGATCACTGAGCGCGATGTTTTCGCGAATACTGCGATTGAAAAGAAAATTCTCCTGCAATACCACGCCGAGCTGACGACGCAGCCAGGCCGGATCGGCGAGCGCCAGGTCGTGGCCGTCGATCAGCACTCGCCCACGCTCGGGTACATACAAACGTTGCACGAGCTTGGTCAGCGTGCTCTTGCCGGAACCCGAGCGGCCGACGATGCCGATCACCTCGCCGGCGCCGATGTCCAGATCGATACGATCGAGCACTTCGGGCGCGTCCGGCCGGTAGCGGAACGTCACACGTTCGAACGTCACACGGCCTTTGATGTCCGGCAGCGCCATGCGACTGGCCGGCAGCTCGGTGCGGGTATTCAAAATGTCGCCGAGCCGTTCGACCGAAATGCCGACCTGCTGGAAGTCCTGCCAGAGCTGCGCGAGTCGAATGATGGGCGCGGTGACTTGCCCGGACAGCATGTTGAACGCAATCAGCTGGCCGACCGACAACTTGCCTTCGATCACCAGCTTGGCGCCGAAGAACAGCACCGCGATCGAGCTCAGCTTCTGCACCAGCTGCACGCCGTTCTGGCCGATGTTTGCCAGCCGGGTGACACGAAAGCTGGCGGCGACGTAGCCGGCGATCTGTTTGTCCCACGTGCGTGTCATACGCGTATCGACCGCCGTGGCTTTGACCGTGCCGATGCCGTTGACCGTCTCGACCAGGAACGACTGGTTATCGGCGCCACGCGCGAACTTCTCATCGAGCCGTTTGCGCAGCAGCGGCGTGATCGATGCCGACCACAGCGCATAGATCGGCAGGGAGACCAGCACGATCAGCGTCAGCCAGCCGCTGTAATAAAACATCACCGCCAGGAACACGACCGTGAATAACAAATCTAGTACGGAGGTCAGCGCATGGCCGGTCAGGAAGCTGCGAATGTTTTCCAGCTCACGCACGCGCGCAACGGTGTCGCCGACGCGGCGAGCTTGGAAATATCCCAACGGCAGCGCCATGATGTGACGGAACAGCCGCGCTCCCAGCTCGACATCGATCTTGCTCGTGGTGTGCGCGAACACGTGAGCACGCAGCGTGTTGAGAGTCACATCGAAGGTGGCAATCGACAGCAGGCCGATGACGATCACGGTCAAGGTCGTCAGGCCGTGATGGACCAGCACTTTGTCCATCACCACTTGATAGAACAGCGGCGTCACCAGCGCGAACAGCTGGATGAAAAACGACACCACGAAGACTTCGAGCAGCAGCTTGCGATATTTCACCACCGCCGGCACGAACCAGCGGAAGTCGAACTTCGCCAGCTCGCCGAGCACCGAGGCCCGGGAAGTCACCACCAGCAATCTGCCGGAATACCGCAACTCGAACTCCGCGCGCGACAGCATCTGCGGACGTTGAAGCGCCAGGTCGTGAATCAGCACATTGCCGTCGCTGACCTTTGCAACGATGAAATGCGAGCCGTCCAGCTGCAGCGCCAGTGCCGGCAACGTGATCTTGTCGAGCCGTGCTGCGGGGTGAGCAATGACGCGGGCTTTCAAGCCCAGGTGCCTGGCGGCGAGCAACAGCGTCTGTTCATCGAACAGCTCGCTGTTCAAACCGAAGTGGTGCGCCAGTTGCTTGGGATCGGCGGCAATTTCGTGATATTGCGCCAGCATCGCGAGGCCCAGCAGCCCGAGATCCCTGCGATCGTTCTGTTCGGCGCGCAGCGATTCCGTTGCGACCGGCACCGCGCGCACGTTGGCAGTTCCCTGCGCCATGTTGTTCGTTATTCCGCTTCAGCGAATCCGTTCGCGCGCCAAAATTACATACCGCCGCTTCTATATAGATGAACGCACGCCGGCTGTCCACGGACAGCTCGAATACATCCCGCGGTGCGCTGTCGCCAACCGCCGACGGTCGAATGTTGAATACGAGCGCAGAATATTTCCGCCTAGTAAAATACGGTCAGCGCAACGAACGCGCGATTGAAAGACAACTGATCCTATGAAGATGAACTTGAAAAACCTGATCGGTGCTGCTGCCGTATTTGCATTGCCGCTGGCCGCCTCGGCCGCGGACAATTTCAGCTATCGCTATGTCGACGTGGCGCGCTACGTCGATGCCAAGATCGACTCGGACAATGCGAACGTCGACGGCGACGGCTTCCAGCTGCGCGGCTCGATCCCCGTCTATGAGAACTTTTTCGCCGTGGCGGAATATGAGTCGCTGGACCTGGAAAGCGGTGTCGATGCCACGCGCTTCCTGATCGGCGGCGGCGGTCACTGGCCGCTGGGCAACAACCTAGACCTGGTGGCCCGTGGAGGTTTCGTGAAGTACGAGGTGGACGTGGGCCGCTTCAACGACGACGACACCGGCTTGTTCGTCGGTGCGCGCATTCGTGCAGTCGTGGCGCCGAAGGTCGAAGTGGAAGCGGGTGTGGAGCACTTCGATTTCGATGTCGCAGGCCTGGATGGCGACACGTACATCATTGGCGAAGCGCGTTATAACTTCACGTCGCAGTGGTCGGCGGGCGCGATCGTTACGCTCGGCGGCGACGAGAGCGTGATCGGCGCTCAAGGCCGCTTCAATTTCTAACTACGAACTGGGGGTCGGGGCGCAACGCCCCGATCCCGCATCAAATCAAACGTTGAAGCGGAAGTGCATCACATCGCCTTCCTGGACGATGTACTCCTTGCCTTCCAGGCGCAGCTTGCCCGCCTCTTTCGCGCCCTGCTCG
>CAMLEO010000172.1 GCA_946478975.1 uncultured Steroidobacter sp. | reverse complement strand
CTGAGAATTACATGCTGGCCCGCATGAACAACAGCGGGCCAGTCATGTCCAGCTTCACCCGGCCCGGCGTGTCGATGTCACGCGAGTCCACCTGGACCTCGAACTTGCGATAGCCGAGGCCGAACACCAGGTACGGATTCTTGCGCCACGTGAGCGCGGTGCGGGCATCCAGCACCGAGCCGTTGATCTCATCCAGCTCGATCGACAGATACTGCAGACGCGCCTCGGTGGACCAGCGCTCGTTGAAATCGTAGCGACCTTCGATGCCGGCGAGCGGCAGCGGCGTGACGCCGGTTTCCGAATCACGCACCACGCGACTGCGCACCACCGCGTTCGCCTCCACGTCGATCACCTGGATGCCGAACGTCAGCGCGACATCGAGCTGCTGCATCTTCACGATGCTGTAGCCGTAGGTCAGGCCGAAGACAGTCACGTTGAGCGTGCTGTTGACCAGCTCGTTGGGCTGATAGGTCTGATCGTCGAACACGATGGTTTTATTGATTTGTTTCTGCGCCGAGCGTCGCATGCTGAAGCCGCTCAAGCGGACCAGGTGGCGATCGCCTGGCAGCAAGGTGATTTCCGCCAGCGGCAGCAGATCTGAGTCATCGAGGCCGAGATCGTCTTCGCCGTTGATCGGCGTGCCCTGGGTTGCCAGCGTCGGATCGATGCGCAGGTTGGTGTCATACGTGGCACCCAGCAGCATGACTTCGGCGCGGAATTTATCTTCGATGACGTTGGGCTTCGGCTGCGGCGCCCAATCCGGCAGCTTGTCGTTGGTGGGCTTCTTTTCGGCGGCCAGCGCGACGCCCGTGACCAGGCTCAGCGCGATCGACACAGCCACGCTCAAACGGGCTTTGCGTTCATGAATCGATTGTTGAGTCACTTGTTGAGTCACGTGTTGAGTCACTGGGGGCCACTCCGAGACCTTGAGAAATCCCATTCGTCGACGGGATCGCCTCGGATTATGCCCGTGCGCTCACGCCGTCGCGACCCAGTGATCGTCCCAGCGGATCGGTTGTGAGCTCGACATTTTCAGGAACTGTGAACGCAGTCGGGTTTCATCCAGGTCGAACGCTGTGCCGTCGCGTTGTGACGCCAGGATCGAACCGTCGGCAACTCGCGACAAACCATATGTTTCCGAAGCCGCGATGAAGCCGAGATAATGCGAATCCCGAAGTGACCAGCAGGCGACGCCGCCGCCATACGGACAGGCTGCGGCGATCAGATCGTGCGTCTCGCTGATGGCAACGCTCGCGACGTAACCGGCGAAGCGATGTGTTTCTTTTGCCGGTGCTGCGAGCAAACGGAAGCCGGCTCCGGGCCGATACAGCGCGACGATGCCGGGTGTCTTTTCTTTTTCGCCTTCGTACTGCAGCCCGACTGCGGCCGTGCCATCGCTCGTCATCGCGACGTGACGAATGCTCAGCAGATGATCTGGCAACCGCCACTGTTCCTTACATTCGCCGCTGGCTGCATCGATCACGCACAGCGAAGGATCCATCGTCGGAATGTTGAGCTTGCGTCGGAACGTGCGCGGATGAGTCATGATGCCGCCGTTCGCGACCAGCAGCGATTTGCCATCGGGCAGCCATCCGACCTCATGCGGGTCGATGCCGTGCGTGTCGATCTCACGTACGACTGCAAACGTACGCGCGTCGCGCACGACGATCACACCACGCACGCGTTCGTAATCGTGCTCGGGTGTGAAAACAAACTCACCGTTCGATGAGTAAGCGCCATGACCGGCGAGATGCTGACCTTCCTGCGTCGTAAACACAGTTCGCACGCGCATCGTCGAGCGGTCCAGCTCGAAGGCCTGAGTCCCCGGTCGACGAGCAAAGAACAGCACACGATTCGGATCAGTTGGGTGAACCGCGCAGCCGTGCGCTCGCATCGGCACGCGAGCGCCGAAAACTTTCTCATCACGCAGCGAGAGCCCGCCGACATATTGATCGCCGCGAGCGTCTTCGAACGCTGACAGCAGCGTGCCTGCGTACGCCTTGTTTCGTGACGAAAGCAAAACGCCGCCGGCGGCAAGTGCCGTGGCCGAGGCTGACGCCAGCAGGAATTTGCGCCGGGATAAGCTCAGGTGGTTCATAGCGAGTCGATAAACTCGAGCAGGGCCTCGCGGTCCTCCTTGGACATCTGGCGGAATGTTTCCTTCGCGTGCTCGGCTTCACCGCCGTGCCACAGGATGGCTTCGCTCACATCGCGAGCGCGTCCGTCATGCAGCAGGAGGGTGTGGGCATTCACAGCCTTCTGCAGGCCCAGGCCCCACAACGGCTGCGTGCGCCATTCGCTGCCGCTGGCGGCGAAATCGGCGCGACCGTCGGCGAGATCCGGGCCCATGTCATGTAACAACAGATCGGTGAACGGATGGATGGTTTGTCCGCTCAGCCACGCTTCGTCTTTCACCTGGTCGGTCTTGAACGTCGCGCGATGGCACGACTCGCAACCGGCGCTGGCAAACAACGCCGCGCCGCGCTTCACTTCCGGTGAATCGAGATTACGGCGCATCGGCACCGCCAGCATGCGCTGGTAATTCACCATGTGATTGAAGATCTCATCGCTGATCTCAGGATCGCCGCCCGTGGGTGCAGCGGCACACGCCGTTTGCACGGCCGTGCAGTTTTGATGCGGCCGAAACGAGGAGCTCATGCCGATCTCGGCCGAGAACGCGGCGGCCGTTTGATGAGCAATGCTCGGCTGGTTGAGCTTCCAGCCGAAGCGGCCGAGCTTCGGCCCTTGGGTGATCGGATCCCACACGTAATTCGAATGGCCGGAAATGCCGTCCTTGTTCAAATCTTCCGGATCGTTGCGCTCCAGGATCTGCGACTCCGGCACCGCCTCCAGCAGGCCCGATCCAAACACCGCCGGCGCAACGCGCGGTGAGAATTTCGTGTCGGCTGCGAGCTCGCCGTACGCGAGTGCTTCGAAGGAATATTCCGGCGCGAGCAGCGTGTAAGGCGTGCCGTCGCCGTAGGTTCCTTTGATCTCGCGATGACGAATGCGAACCTTGCCCTCGGCGGGAACGCCGCCGATGGCGAACGGATTGAAGTTCACGCCGTAGTGCGGATCCGCCTGCGGCTCGTTGTGATCGCCCGGTGTCGGCGTCGCAAATTGCAGCACGAGCGACACAGGTTGCTCATCGTCCTTTACCGGCGGCCGGCCGCGACCGTCGTTGTTGTGGCAGGCATCGCAGCTGCGCGCGTTGAACATCGGGCCCAAGCCGTCACGCGCGCTCGCGCTTGCCGGAGCGACTACCCACGGGCTGTTGAAGAACGCATTGCCGATGAAGAACTCGCCGCGTTGCTCGACGGTCAGGTTCGGCGCCGGCCGCGAGAAGGCGTGACGAGATGTTTCCAGCACGCTCATGTCGCCGCCGGATTTCGGTTGCAGCAGTTCGGCTGTTTTCCTGCCGTCGGAGCAGCCGGACAGCAAGGCGACCGAGAAGGCGCCGATGAGCGCCACAGAAGTGTTGTTGAAGTTCATGGAAGGCATCGAGTCCGCGTCAATCGCCCAGGCCTTCCAGGTCGGAGAGGAATATTTGGATCGAGCGTGCACCTCGCGAGAACGAGAGCGCTTCGGCTCGCAACGCATCGATCGCCGCTTGCATGCGCTGTCGGCCCTCGACGTTGTCCGAAAGAATTTCGCGGTCGAACGGGTTCTTGATCGCGCCCACAGTTTCGCGAGTTCGTGCAATGCGCATGTCGATCTCTTCGGCGGAGCGTGCGTCCTTGGCTTTGATCAAATCTGCGAGGCTCGGGCCGCTGATGGTCGTGCCGTCGGGGCGCTGATACTTGGCGTAATAAACATTCTCGATGCCGACCACGTTGGCGCGCAGGTCATCCGCCGAGTTGTCGCTGAAGCAGGATTGTTCCTCTTCCTGGTCGGACGACAGCAGCGGCACATTCATGCGCTCGCCCGCCATCTCGACTTCGGCGAGCGCCGCAATGCCGGTGAGCATGTGCTTCAAGCTGGTATAGGTGTCGCCGGTAAGAAACGAAGTGCGGTAGTTCGGTTCCTTCGACTCGCGCCACTGCGCGGCGACGCGTTCGAGATCGCTGAGCATCAGCGTCGATGCGGCCTTCAAATATTTGCCGCGGCGAGCATTCACGTCCGTCGGCGAATCGCTTTGAGGAACGAAGTCGGTGTACGGCCGATGTCCGGCGGACTCCGGCGGATCGTTCAGATCCTGGCCCCACAACAAGAACTCCACGGCGTGATAACCGCTGGCGATGTTTTTTTCGCCGCCGGCTTCGTTTTGAGCCGCGATCAGTTCCGGCGTGATCTCCGGAAAGCTCTTCGCGTCGCCGACGATGTTGAGACCGGGCGCGGCGTTGTACTTGTCGAGCGCCACGGCGTCGATGTGATTTTCGTCCAGCGGCCAGCCGTTGAGCTGACCTTCCGGCCCGGTGTCGTTGTCGATGGGGCCGGCGTAGAAGCGGAATGCTTCGCTGTGAGCGTAAGGAATGCGCGCGGCACGCCAGCGTTCGCGCGCGGCGTTCAAGGTCTGCTCGCTGGGATTCGCGAGCAGCGCGTCGATCGCCTTGTCCAACTCGCGCGCGGCCGCGAGGGTGTCCTCATACGTCGCCAGCACGATCTGCGCGTAGGTCTCCAGCACCGGCTGGCGCGGATCCTTCGGCTCGGAGCGGGTGCAGCCGCCGGCGAGCGACACGATCAGGACGGCCGCGACGGCGGCCTTGGAGACGGATGCGAGCATGGTGGAACCGCTATTGGAAATAGATTTCGCGCGCCGTCATGCGGTCCGGAAGAAAGACGGACCCGAGCGGCTGCGGCGATTTTATTCGGAGTCGAGAATGACTCGCAATTAAGAATGAGTCGAAACGGCGGGGCTGCCCCGCGGATTGACCGCGGCGTTGGGGCGGAGGCTTTGGCGTCGATGGAGGATATCGGTGAGATCCTCGGCATCGACGCCGAGCCGTTCCGCGGCCTTCTCTATCGACAGCCCCTCGCAAACGATGAGGCTGACGGCCGTCCAGTACAGGGCGGCTTCGGTCCGGGTGTCGTGCTGGCGCTGCATGTTCGTCGCGCGCTCCATCCATGAAGGAGCGCGCGCAAGGTCGATCTTGCGAGCAGCGTGGTTTGAGAGAAACCGGCATTTGTACGCAGGGGGTTGCCGGTTTCGCGCGGTAAATGCCTACCGCGGGAGGATGGCCAGCCGCCACGCGGGCGGCTGGCGAGATCGAACACGCGGGATCAGCGCTCGACTTCGGCGAGGCGCTTGCCGACGAACTGCCAGTTCGCCAGCTTCTCGATCACGGCTTTGACGAAGCCGGCGCGATTCTGCTGGTGGTCGAGGTAGTAGGCGTGCTCCCAGACGTCGACGGTCAACAGCGCGTGACCCTGCGTGATCAGCGGGTTGTCGGCGTCGTGGGTCGTGGTGATTTCCAGCTTGCCATTGTTCGCGACCAGCCAGGCCCAGCCGCTGCCGAACTGGTTGATGGCCGCGTCCACGAACTTGTCGCGGAAGTTGTCGAACGAGTCGAACGACGCCGTGATGCGCTTCAGGATCGGCTCCGGCGGGGTGCCGCCGCCATTGGGCGCCAGCGAATCCCAGAAGAAGTCGTGATTCCACACCTGCGCGGCGTTGTTGAAGATCTTGCGTTCCTTGCCGGGCGGCTTGTTCGCCGTCGCCTTGATGATCTGTTCCAGCGTCTGCTGTTCCATCGGCGTGCCGGCCACGAATTCATTCAGTTTGTTGACGTACGTGGCGTGATGCTTGCCGTGGTGATGCTCCAGCGTGCGCGCCGAGATCGTCGGTCCAAGGGAATCTTTGGGAAACGGCAAAGGCCTCAATTCGAACGCCATGGCGAGCTCCAGCTGGCAAAAGGGGGTACGGGGGGATACGTGGCCAACGTCCCGCGATCAGTGAAGTTCCCGGCGATTTCGCCGCTTCGGTTACGGTGTCGTGATGCGCACGGTGCGCTGCCGGGAAACGAACTCCGGCGACCCGTACTGCCCGCGGGTGGCGGTGGCAGTGACCAAGAATACCGTCACCGTCGGCGCATTGGCTACCAATGTCTCGTTATTGGCACAGCTCAAACTGACATTGAATCCGTCCGGCAAGGCCAGAACGGCCGGGCAATTACCCGTGGTTAGCACACGATTCGCCGCGTATTGAATCGCCGTCTGCACCGCCGCGTCCGCGCGGGCGCCCGCGAGATCGAGATCGGAGCTGCCTTGTTGCGACAAGTTCAGGCGCACGGCATAGGCGCCAAGCGTGGCCAGTACCACCAGAAGAAACAAGGCGGCGACCAAAGCGAAGCCGCTCTGAGAACGTGCAGCCGGCCGCTTCATGGTCGATTCTCCACTCGCAGCTGGCGCATCACGTGAAGATTCTCATCGTTGCCGCCGGTCGCCCTCGACACGGTGATTTCGACGATGGCGATGCCACCGTGCTCGGCCGAGCTGCTCTGAGTGCGAAACGTGCAGGCGGCGATATCACGAGCAACTATGGTGCCGGCGCCGGCAGGCGCCATCACTTGCTGGATGGGGAGATTGTCATATCGACGCAGCACTCTCGCCGTGGTGTCGCACACATAGAGGATCGATCCGGCGACTGCATAGGCGCGCTGACTGGGCGAACCGAACGGAAACGTTTGCGGCGATTGCAGTCTCACCTGTTGGGTGTTGAATGCGGCGATCGGTTGTCCAGCCGGTGTGATCACCGCGGTGTTGAGATACGGATCGAGGTTTGGAAAGTTAGGATCGCCTGGATTGCGACTCGGCCCGACGACCAGCCGATCGAGCGGGCGCCCCGTGGTCTGAGCACCGGCGACGTCGAAGCGATTGTCGGGTTGACCGATGGTCAATGAATCTCCCGCACCTGGAGTCCAGGTGCGGTAGCCCGCGACGCCGGAGACTTCAATCATTTCCAGTGATTGGAATCCGCCCACCACACCTTGACGCAAGCTTTCAGGCAGAGCGCCGCGTATGTCACGTGCGAAGGCGCGCGTCGCTGTTTCCGCCGAGTCACTCAACTCCGCACGCCGTGCTTGTGCCAGATATGCCTGCACCGGCGTGGTAATCGCCACGCCGACGAATCCTGCGAGGATGGTCGCGATGACCATCGACACCACCAGCTCCACCATGGTGAAGCCGCGACAGCGAGGAAACATTAGAGGGCGACGGCGCAGCATGTCAGTACAGCACCTGGCCGCCCAGGCTGGAATAGTCGGTGCGATACCCGGTGATGCGTGTCGCCACGCCCGTTGGATCAATCACCGCCACATCGACGCGCATCGCCTGAACTGTGTCAGTCCCCGAACCCAGCGTGGCACCCCGGGCGGCAACTTGCACGCGATAGCCTTGCAGTCCCGCTACCGGTGCTCCGGTCGCATCCAGCGGGCCCAGACGATTGATGCCGTCATAGGAGCCGATGTTGTTGTACGGCTGCGCGAGAATGAATTCGAGATAGGACGATGCGATGGATGTCGCCTGTGTGCGATTGAATGCGCTAGCGCTGCGTACTGCGATCGATGAGAGCAGCGCGAGAACGGATGCGACGCAGATGCCGATCACCACGATCGCGATGACCAGCTCGATCAGCGTCGTGCCGCGTTGGCGCCTCATCACTGCACACTGACTCGGCCGGTGCCGTCCACAGCGACGACACGCGTTCCGACGTTGATGCTCGTTGCGCCGCCGAGGGGTCGGCCGTCGGTTTGAAACACGATCGTGCTGTTCGGATTGAGGCTGACGCCGGTGGGAGTAGCGGCGGCGAGCGCGGTGCCATCGATGCGAAGAACTGGCTGAGTCCACGCGCCTGCGGAATCGCACGTTCCAGCAGAGGGTGCTTGCTGAAGGCCGTTGTAACCTGCGGCGGTGACGCCGAAGCGCACCTGGCAGTTGGAAGCGATCGCGATTCGCTGCGCGTATCGCAGCGAGTTGGCGAGATCGTCAGCGAAGCCCCGGGCGTGCGCAGCTCCACTGTTGATGAAGCGTGGGCCGGCAATCGCCGCGAGGATGCCCAGGATCACCATGCATGTGATCAGCTCGATGAGCGTGAAGCCGCTGTGTCGCGATGTGTTCATTGCTACGCGCGGCGAGAATGGAGGCGAGCGGCAATCGCAGCTCGCCTCGCAGTCATGTCAACGCACGCTCAGCAGCCAGTGACGGTGGTTGCAATCGTCGGCGGAGTGCCGGCAGTCGCGGACGGGGTGTATGTCACGACGCAACTGGCGGGCGTACGCGCACCGGCGGCGGTGAAAGTCGCAGCTCCGCCGGCGAAGGTCACGATGAAGCGACCCGGTTGTTTCGCGGCTGCCGTCGTGAATGACTGCGGATCCATGGCAGCTTGAATGCCGCCGGCGGCAGCGGTCGGATACCCCAAGGCGTTCATTGCTACGGCCGTGACGCCGGTGCCGCCGCCTTCCACTTGCACGGTGGTAGGGGCGTTGCCCGCAGCGAGCCACATGCCATGCGTCATGGCGGATGCGCTGCGCAGACCGCCTTCCAACGCACGAGCAGTGGCCGTGCGGGCAGATCCGTCCATGCGCGCGAAGCGCGGAATGGCGAACGCGGCGAGGATGCCGAGGATCACCATGACTACGACGAGTTCGATGAGCGTGAAGCCGCCCTGGGTGCGACCCGGAGCTACGATGCGTGCTGAGTTGGACATGGCAGAAAACTCCGTGCCGTTTAGTTGACTGGAATCAGAATCGGCTCCATCAATATCGGCGCATTTGTGCACGCGCTGAAGTGTCAACGGTCGGATTCGTGAGGTTTGTCATACAAACTTTTCCAGTGCGTGAACCGTTTCTCAGTCAACGATCAGACCTGCACGCGGGAAATCATCTCCCACATGGGCAGCATCACGCCCAGCGCCAGAATACAAACGATGCCGCCGACCGTGACGATGAGAATGGGTTCGATTGCCGCGCTCAGATTTTTCAGGGCGTAGTCGACTTCCCGCTCGTAAAAGCCCGCGACTTCATCCAGCAGGTCGGGCAGTTCGCCGGTTTCCTCGCCGACCGACAGCATTTGTAAAACCAAGGGAGGAAACATTCCTGCCGAGGCGGCGGCACGACTGAGCGGCTCGCCACGCTCGACTGTGTCACGCATTTCGAGCACGCGAGCTGACATAAAAACGTTGCCTGCCGATTGTGCGATGACTCGCAATGTTTGGATCACCGGCATGCCGGCATTGAGTGAAATCGACAGCGAACGGGCGAGGCGCGCGAGGATGCCTTCATGTACGAGCTTGCCGACCACCGGCAGCCGCAGCTTGAATTGATCCCAGCGCAATCGACCGCCGGGCGTCGCCACGTACTGGTGAGCCAGCAATGTCATGACGCCGATCGTGCCTAGCACCACATACCAATAATCGCGAGCGAAGCTCGACACCGCCATGATTGCGAGCGTCGGCCAGGGAATGTCGTCGCCCAATGTTTCGAACAACGGCGCGAAACGTGGAATCACAAACATCGTCAGCACGGCAATCGCAATGGCAATCACGCCCATGACGATTGCGGGGTAGCGCGTGGCCGACTTGATCCGGTCCTTCATGTCCTGATCCTGCTGCAGGTACTCGGACAAACGTTTGAACGAGGCTTCCAGCGTACCGGTCTCTTCGCCGACGCGGACGATACTCACATACAGGGGCGGAAAGATGCGTGGATGACGCGCAATGCTGCCGGCGAGATCGCGGCCGCCTTCCAGGTCTTTGAGAATGTCTTCCAGCGTCGTGCGCAACACCGCGTTGTGAGTCGACGCCGCGAGGCCTTTGATCCCACGCAGCAGCGGAATGCCGGATTTGGTGATCGTGTACATCTGGCGCGAGAACAGCACCAGGTCCGATGTCTTCGGCTTGCCAAAGCCGAGTCGGCGCAGCAGCGCGCTGATGTCATTCTCATCGCGCGAGGTGGAAAGTTTGATCTCGATCGGCGTGATGCCGCTGCTGAACAGGCGCTGCGCCACGCTGTCGCGAGTTTCGCCTTCAATCAGGCCGCTGGCATATCCGCCGCCGCGCGCTCGACCGGTGTAGCTGAAGACGGGCATCGCTCAACGCCTCAGCCGACACTCTCGGCGCGCAGCGCGTCGGCGAGCAATGAGTCGGTCTCATCCTGAGAAATGGATTCCACGGTCGGCGTGTCGCGATCGTCGAGGCCGCTGGTGACGCCCATGGCTTCGGCCACGCTCGTCGTGCCGTCCGCAACCAGCGCGAGTGCTGCCTTCGCCAAAGTCACAAAGCTTTCGCGCCGGCGCACGATCTCGGCGAACTCCATCGCGTCGCCACGACGGACTGCATCGGCGAGCGGCCGGTCGATTTCGAGCAGCTCATAAATCGCCGTACGGCCGCGATAGCCCGTCAGATTGCAGTACGTGCAGCCGACACCCAACTGGAACTTCATTCCCGCAATGTAAGTGGCGTCGAGCTGAGCGTGCAGCCACGCGCGCTGCTGCGGATTCGGTTCCGTCGGCTGAGCGCAGTTGTCACAAACGCGGCGGACGAGTCGCTGTGCCACGATGCCATGCACGGCGGCGGCAATCATGTAACCGGCCGCGCCCATATCTAACAAGCGATGAATCGTCGCGACGGCGTTCATCGTGTGCAGCGTCGAGAACACGAGGTGACCCGTGATCGCGGCGCGCAGGCCGATGTCCACCGTTTCCTGGTCGCGCATTTCGCCGACCAGAATCACGTCCGGGTCCTGGCGCAACGTCGTACGCAGCACGCGCGCGAAGTCGAGCCCGATCTTGGGATTCACTTGCACCTGGTTGACGCGATCGAGCCGGTACTCGACCGGATCTTCGACGGTGATGATCTTGGTGTCCGGCAGGTTCAGCTCGTTCAGCGCCGAGTACAGCGTCGTCGTTTTGCCGCTGCCGGTCGGCCCCGTGACCAGCACCATGCCGGCGCTGCGGCTGATCCAGTCGCGAAAGCGATCGAGCATCGCCGGCTGCATGCCGATCTTGTCGAGCGTCATCAGGCTCGCCGATTGATCCAGCAGACGCATCACGACCGACTCGCCATGCTGAGTCGGCATCGTCGACAGGCGCACGTCGATGGATTTGTCTTTCACCTTGAGCGAGAAGCGGCCGTCCTGCGGCAGGCGTTTCTCGGCGATGTCGAGGCCGCTCATCAGCTTCAAACGAGTGACCAGCGCACCGGCGACGCGGCGGCCGTCGATCTTCTGCTCCTGCAATGTGCCGTCGACGCGCTGACGAACGCGCAGCGCGCTTTCGCCCGGCTCGATGTGAAGATCGGACGCGCGCACCTGCACGGCGTCCTGAAACATTGTTTGAATCAGGCGCAGCACCGGAGCGTCCGGCGAGCCTTCTTCCGCGCTCAGCAGATCGAGATCGATGTCGCCTTCGCGCAGCTCGTCGCGCACTTCCTGCGCGATCGAGGCGATCTCATCGGTGCGCCGATATACGACGTCCATGGTCTTGAGCAGGTCCGCTTCCTTGACCAAGGCGATGCGCAGCGGCTGCTTCAGCCGGTTGACCAGCTCGTCATACGCCATCAGGTCGGTGGGGTCGGACATGCCGACCAACAGGCCGCGCGCGTCCGACTGCAACACCAACGAACGGAACCGTCGCGCGTGAACTTCAGGCAGCAAACGAACCGTCTGCTGATCGAGCGTCAGCTGACGCACGTCGATGAATGGAATCTGCAGGTGCTGCGCCAGGACTTCGTGCAGCTTCTCCTCCCGCACCAGGTTCAAATCGGTGAGCACGCGCCCGAGCTTGCGGCCGCTGCGCTTCTGCTCCGCTAGCGCGGTCTGCAGCTGCTCTTCGGTGATGATCTTGTGATCGAGCAGCAGCTCGCCGAGACGAACCTTCTTACGGCGCAAGTCGCTCATGACTATTTATTTCAGCTTGCCTTGTTCCGTCAGTGCCTGGATGCGATCGGTCGGCTCCTGCACCAGCTTCGGCCAGTCGGAATCGGTCACAACCAAAGGACGCAGCAGGATCACCAGCTCCACCGTGCTGTTCAGGTCGCGCTGGCTGCGGAACAGCCGGCCGACGCCGGGCACATCGCCGAGCAGCGGCATCTTGTAGTCCTGGCGGCGACGCGTTTCGCGCATCAAGCCGCCGATCACGATGATCTGGCCGCTGTGCGCTTTGACGATGCTGTCCGATTCGCGGATCTGGCTGAGTGCCAGAGGCAGCGAGTCCGTCTGGCCGCGCACCGACAGTTCCTTCTGCTGATCGGTGACATCGCTGACGGTCGGATGAATGTGCATCAGAACGTTGCCGGTCTCGCTGATCTGCGGTGTTACATCCAGCGCGACGCCGGAGAAGAACGGCGTCAGCTCCAGGTCGACGGTCGTTGTGGTCGCTGTGCCGGTGGTCGTATCGCTGGAGACACCGGTGACGAAAAATTCGTCGGTGCCGGCTTTGATCACGGCTTTTTGATTGTGAAGTGTCGATACGCGCGGGCTCGACAGCACTCGCGTTCGGCCTTGCAGTCCGAGCAGCTCGATGAATGCGTTGAAGTCAGCGAAGTTCGCCGCCAGCGTAAAGGCGCCGCCCAACGCGTTCTGCACGAAACCATTGACCGGATTGCCGGGCGCGACGGTCACGGGATCGCCGCGAGGCGCGAGCAGGTCGCCGTCGAATCCACCCGGCGGTGCCGACTGGCCGAGGAAATATTGTTTGTTGCCGTCGCGAAGCACGGCGGCCCAGTTGATGCCGGCCTGGTAGGCGTCGCTCAACTCGACCTCGACGATCTTGGCTTCGAGGATGACTTGCTGAGTCACCGTCGCTTCGGTGCGTGACAGATAATCGGCCACGTCACGCAGCTCGTTCGGCATCGCGCGCACGACGATCACGCCGGATTGGCTGTTGATGACGACGCTGCGATCACTCTTCTCTCCGCCGGCGCCGATCAGGGCGCGCAGGTCGTTGCCGACACCTTCCCAAAACTTGGTTTCGGTGCTGGTGATGACTGTGGTGCCCGTGACCTGGCCGTCAGAGCCGCTTTGCGAACCGGAGCTCGATCCTGTGTCCGAAGTGGAACCGGACGAGTCGGAGCTGTTCGAGTTGCGACTCTGCGTGATCTGCCCGGAGCTCACGCGCGTTTGCGACGTGCCTTGGCGCTGCAGGTCCAGGTAATTCAAACGGAACAAACGCGTTTGCAACGACGCGGGCAGCACCATGTAGCCGGTGCTGACTTTGCGATAGTCATAACCATACAAGTCGCGGACCGCGTTCAGTACTTCTTCAACCGTGACGCGCTTGAGCTGCAGGGAGATCCGGCCGCTCACTTCGGGATGAACCAGCATGTTGTACGGCGTGCCATCGACGAGCCCGGCGAAGAACGCCCGCGCCGGAGCTTCGTCGACGTTCACATCAAAACGCGGTTCGCTGCGTGTTTGAACAGGTGCTTCGACTGCCGGTGCAGCCTCTTGCGCCCACGCCGGCATCATCAGAGTCAGCGACAACCCGGCGGCGCACAGTGCGAATTTCATGATGCGTCCCCAGAGGATTCGACGTTGTGTCGAACCTGCATGGGTTTGGTGCCCAGGCGCGCGATGTTTGTTTCGCCGCCCCGCGAATAGCGCACGCCGTCGGTGTTCACTTCCAGGATCTGCACCGCTCCAACGCGATCACCGGCACGCACGACTTTGCCGTTGACGATTGCCACGCGTCGCTCGCCGGAATGCAGGATCGCTTCGACGCGCACAGTCGGCAGCGTCTCGCTGGTGTTTGCGGGCCGCAGGTGCGCGGGCTGAGTCGGATCGACCAAACGATCCGCCGTCGCGGCGCGGGCGGTCATCGACAGCAGCAGCGTGGCGAGATAACGATTGTTGAGGGCTTGCATAGGAGTACTCGAATCACTTGTCCATGCTCAGGCCGATCCAGTCTTTGTCCATGCTCAAGGTGTTGATCTCGATGCGGACGCGATTGGTCGGATGGCGGACGGTTTGCAGCTCCAGGAACTTCCAGTAGAAGCGCCACTCGAGCGCTTCCAAGGCATGCAGGTAGGCGAGGATGTCGAGATAGGAGCCTTCGACGACCAGCTCGACCGGATGAACATATGGCCCGGACTCGGTGGCCTGCGTGGCCTCGGTCGCGGCGGGCGTGCTGGCAGGCTTCGGCTTGGCGAGCGTCGTGACCGGCCTGTTATGCAGGCTGATGAGCGTGACGCCGCGCTGGCGGGCGAGCACGTCTTGAATCACTTGCACCATGCGCTCCGGCGGAATCAGGCCGGCGGACTTCGAGGCGAGCTGCGAGTTGATGTCGCCCAGCTCCTTGCGCAGCTGTTCTTCCTTCTTCAACGCCAAGGTCGCAGGATCGTTCTGTGTCGTGGCATCGAGCGTTTCCGCGGTCGTAGCCATCGTCTGCTGCAAGCTGCCGAGCTCGTCGGTGAGCGCTTGCTCGCGGGCCGCGATTGGATCCCACAGCGTGACGGTCCAGAGCATCACGAGGCTGGCAAGCACAGCGAGCGCGACCAAGCCGCGCTCACGCAGCGAGAGCCGATCAAACCGGCTCATCATCGTTTCCAGTCCCGCAGGCAACTTCATGAGGTTGCCTCCGGCTGAGTCGTGGTGAGCGCTTTGCTGCCGGCACGAAAGCGAATGTGCTTTTCCGCCGCGACCGGTTGGATCTTCGGAGCTGCGTCTTCCTCGGCATCGCCCTCGACTGCTGCCGTATGCGTTTCTGCGGTGGGCCGCTCAATCACAAAGTCATCGAATCGAGTTCCCGCCAGCGCGCTCTCGTGCGCAAGTCCCTGCAGGTACACGGGCACGGTGTCGACATCCAACGTCGCGCCTTGCAAAGTCATCGAGCCATTCGTCCCCGACAGCACGAGGCTGTCGATCCACAATCCTTCAACGTGCCTTCGCGCGAGCGCTTCGAGTCGGGCCGCGAAGCCGACGGTCTGTCCGGCCGCACCCGCTTGCAGCACATCCAATGCGCGCTTGCGTGCGCCGACCGCCTCGCTCAACTGCTTCACACGCGCTTCGATCTCGGCCGGATTGCCGCGAGCCGCGTGCAGCTCGCCAACTTTCGCAACCACTTGTTCCTGCTGAGTGGCGCGCCCGCGCATCGACTCCACGTCTCGTGCGAGCTGCTCGACGCGTTGATGAG
>CAMLEO010000171.1 GCA_946478975.1 uncultured Steroidobacter sp. | reverse complement strand
GCAATCACACCCGAAACCCAACACACAAACAAAAACACCCCCCCGCCGCCGTCATCCAGGTCGGCGGCGCCGCCGCCGCCGACAGCTACGCCCGCCGCGGCTTCCACACTCTCCCCGGCCAGAAGTGCGGCGACCACTCCGTCCGCGGCTACATCTCTCGCGTGAACGCGATGAAACAAACGTTTCAGAGGTTGGCGCAGGAGCCGGAGAAAGAGGGGATGTTTTAACGCGTGGTTACGCCGTTGGCCAAGCCATCGCCAGCCACAGCTCCAATGTTTTGTCGTGCCACGAGACGCGATTGAGCAGATACGGTCGCAGTTCGTCGAAGTAGCGTTGTTTCAGCACATCACGGTCGATGTAGCCCGCATTGGCGAGGCGAAGAAAATCTTCGCGATCCCGCTCGATATTGCGCTCCAGTTTGGCAAGCGCGATGTCGGTTGGGTCCAGGCCGAAGAGTCTTAATCGCTTCCAGGGTGCCGAGGGAAACATACGAATCAGTCGGCTCGCGTAATCCGCCGGTGGCGTCGCGATGCCGACGTACTGCATGTACAGGCGATGTTTGCGATGTAACTGCGAACCCAATCCGGCCAATGTTTCGATGTTGTCCTCGGGCGATTGCGCCAGCACGCTCAAGAAATCGATATCGGAAGTTTCGCGGCCGATGCCGTACTGCTGGGTCACGACAAAACCGCCGAGACAACGTAACTCGACCGGGCCTTTCAAGAGCGCGTCCAGCTCCGCAAGGAAGGACCGCCACGGTTCAACCGGCCCGGCCTCAGTGCGCATAAGCAAGCTGATCGGCGCTCAAGCCGGTCAGCAGATTCCAATGTTTTGCGAGCGCCGAGCGGTGCGCCTTCAGCCATTGGCGCTCGGCCGTCGGCATTGATTCGCGACACAGCGTGTCTTCGCGTGCGAGGCGGGCACGTTCGAGCTGTTGTTCGACAGCGGAGAGTTGAGTGAATGCGGGCTCAAACTCCGGCCGGCCCGCGGCGAGGCCCTTTGCAACCGCCACCAGAAATCCCAGGCGATTCTGTATGTCGTGCAGCTTTGCGTGGCGCACGAGCCAAGACCAGTCCAAGTCCGGATACGTGAGCAGGACCCAGGGAAGCGCTTCCGCAAGTCGAGTTTCGAGATCGTCCCGAAGCAGCGCTTCGAAGACGACAGCGGCGGGATTCGACTTGCGGGCGCGCAGGTGTGAAAACCCTCGATAGCCCAAACCTGCAAGCTTGCGCGCAAGTTCGGCGCTGTCTGCGACATCTTCCTTGGACGGCGGCTCGGGCATCGGCAGCGCCGTGGCAGGCAAGCGATACAACGCGGTAGCTGCACGCGCCAGCTCCGGTGTTACGGGCCGTTGCCCCATTTCCAGCTGCGAAAGGTAAGGCTGCGACACGCCCAAGGCCGCGGCAGCCTGCTTTTGCGTCAGCCGAGCCTGCAATCGCCCGGCTTTGAACCGTTCGCTGGTCATGGCAGAACCATATTGCAATATTTGTAATATTGCAAACTCGCGCAAGCCGCCGCCTACAGCTTTACCGTCGCCGTCGTCTTCGATTCAACCTTCACCGGTTGCGCCCGGTTGGGCTGGCCCTTGATCCGCACCGTGTAGGAGCCGGGGAGGAGGGAGAGGGGGGTGCCGCCGGTGATGCCGCTGGCGACGACGCGGCCTTGGGGGTTGACCACTTCGAAGCTTGCGCGCAGGGATTGGGTGAGGGCCTGGCTCAGGCCGGCGGCGTCTTTGGCGTCGAAGTAGCTGCCGCTGCCGAGGTCGGCCCAGAGGCGGAAGGTGCTGGCGAGTTTTTCGTCGTCGATGGCGAAGCCGACGATGTTGATGCGCACGGTGATGCCGGCCTTCTGCAAAGACGCGATCGCGGCAGCGGGATCGCCGCCGCAGGTTTCTTCGCCATCGGTGAGCAGCACGACCAGGCGTTCGCATTTGACGCCGGCCAGATCCGATGTGACTTTTTCGAGCGACGCACCGATCGGCGTCTTGGCATTGTTCTTCGCCTGCAGCGCATTGATCGTGGTCGCGACCGCGGCGGCATCAAGCGGCCGCACGGGGATATCCAAATCGGTCTGGCATGAATCGACCTCACGCCCGAACACGCGCAAAGCGAACGGCGTGCCGGCCGGAAGCGTGGACGACGTGAGTTTGGTCAATGTTTGTTTCGCAATGTCGATGCGACGCTGACCGTTGATCTTTTGCAGCATGCTGCCGGACGCGTCGAGAATGATCTCGATGCCGCCGCCGGCGGAGATCGCATCCGTGGCGGTCACTGCGAGCTTGCCGGGCTCCTGCTTGGCCGGAGTGATGCGAATGTTTGCTCGCGCGAGCGTCGCGTGCGTCTGGCCGGTCGCATACCAAATTTCATACTCACCGGCTTCGAGCGGCGCGATCAGTCTGGCGGGGCTGCCTTTATCGCTGTAGCTGTAATCGGTGTAGCGGCCTTCCGGCGAGCCTTTGGGCACGACGGTGATGTAGTCGTGCGAATTGTTCGGCCCGGTCCAAGTGACATTGAACGTCGAACCCGCGACCGCTTCCGCCGGCGCCTGCACTGAAGCGCCCACGCCGCCGACGATCAGCTTGCGCGTGCCAACCACCTTGTCGCCGACGCCGAGGATGTAACGCAACTCATATTCGCCCGTCTGATCCGGCACTTCGAGCGTCACCGGATTCGCGTTGCGCGTGTACTCATAAACGATGTACGGCCGGCTGGCCGAACCGATCGCCACGTAATCGCGCTCGTTGTTCGGGCCGGTCCATTTCACCTGAATGTTCGAGCCGGCATCGACGCGGTCCGGCGCCTCCAGCTTCACCGTGACGCCGTTTGCTTTCAGCGGCAGCCGCGTCAGCGTCGGATACGGGCTCTCCGCGCCGAGCAAACGAATTTCGTAATCGCCCGGCGCCGCGGGCACCGCGAGTTTCACCGCGCTCTGCTTGGCATATTCGTAATCGTTGTATTTGCCCTCGGGATAGCCCTTGGGAACGATGGTGACGAAGTCACGCGGATTGGAACTGCCGGCGATCTGAATCTCGATCTGCCCGCCGATCTCCGCCGCTGCCGGCGCTTTCAGCGAAGGGGCGGCGAACGCGGGCGACGCCGACAGGAATATGACAACGAGCGCCGAGACCAGCGTGCGCCAACCGGAGGAGGTGAACATAAACGACTTTCAGCCCTGCACAGCAACGGAAGGCGCGATTGTACGGGCCGTGCCGGCCCTGCCATCTGGCCGAAAGTCGCGGCCGCGCTTGGATTTTTTCGGGGCGGCGATTCGTGCGAGAATCCGCGCCCTGCCGCGACCGGCAGGTCCTTCAAGCCACACCAAGAAGCGAATGAGCCAGATGGGAGCGGGCGGCGTGGGCAACTCGCCGCGACGGGTGCTGTTTGCGAGCCTGATCGGCACCACGATCGAATTTTTCGATTTTTACATCTACGCCACCGCTGCGGTGCTGGTGTTCCCGTCGCTATTTTTCCCGGCCGGCGACGCTGCCTCGGCGACGCTTCAGTCCCTGGCGACGTTCGCGCTGGCGTTTTTCGCGCGCCCGGTGGGCTCGGCAGTGTTCGGTCACTTTGGCGATCGCATCGGCCGCAAGGCGACGCTGGTTGCCGCGCTGCTGACGATGGGCTTGTCGACGGTGTTCATCGGCCTGCTGCCGACCTATCAATCCATCGGCCTGCTGGCACCGCTGCTGCTCGCGCTGTGCCGCTTCGGTCAGGGCCTGGGGTTGGGCGGTGAATGGGGTGGGGCGGTGCTGCTCGCGACCGAGAACGCGCCGCCGGGCAAACAGGCGTGGTACGGCATGTTTCCGCAGTTGGGCGCACCGATCGGATTTTTGTGCTCCACCGGCGTGTTCCTGGCATTGACGAACTATCTCACCGACGCAGAATTTTTTGCCTGGGGCTGGCGCGTGCCGTTCCTGGCGAGCGCGTTATTGGTGTTCATGGGTTTGTATGTACGCTTGCGGCTCGCCGAAACGCCGGCATTCCAGCGTGCCATCGATAACAACGAACGCGTGCGCGTGCCGATGCTCGCCGTGTTCACACAGCATCCGCGGACCTTGATTCTGGGCACTTTCGCAGCGACCGCGACATTCGTGGTGTTTTATTTGATGACGGTGTTTTCGCTGAGCTGGGGCACGTCGCATCTCGGTTACTCGCGCGCCGAGTTCCTGGTCCTGCAAATGATCGGCGTGCTGTTCTTCGCCGTGACGATTCCGGTGTCTGCGGTAATTGCTGATAAGCGCGGGCGGCGAGCGATGCTGATCGCGTCGGCAATTGCCGTCATGGCGTTCGGCCTGCTGTTCGAACCGCTGTTCAGCTCGGGGTCGCCGCTGCGGGTCGTCACATTTCTGTCACTTGGCCTGGCGGTGATGGGGCTGACGTACGGACCGCTCGGCACTGCATTGTCCGAGCTGTTTCCAACCTCGGTGCGGTACACTGGCGCCTCGCTGACTTTCAATCTGGCCGGCATCGTCGGCGCCTCGCTCGCGCCGTACCTCGCCACCTGGCTGGCAACCCACTACGGTCTGGCTTATGTCGGGTATTACCTCACGGCGGCAGGCGCCGTGACGCTGCTCGCGCTGCTCTTGATCCGCGAGCGGCAGCCACAACTGTAGGGTGCCTTTGGCCGACATTTTCCGGAATAAACGACAAGCTTCGCTCATGCTCTCCACCGCTAACGTTTCCATTCAATTCGGCGCCAAGCCGCTGTTCGAGCAAGTCTCGGTCAAGTTTGCCGACGGCAATCGCTATGGCCTGATCGGCGCCAACGGCTGCGGCAAATCCACGTTCATGAAAATTCTCGGCCGCGAGTTGGAGCCGAGCTCGGGCGAAGTCATGCTCATGAACGGGCTGCGCCTGGGCAAGCTGCGCCAGGATCAGTTCGCGTACGAAGATCAGCGCGTGCTGGACGTGGTCATGCAAGGGCACGTGGAGATGTGGAATGCGATGGTCGAGCGCGATCGCATCTACGCCAATCCGGAAGCGACCGATGACGACTACATGCGCGCCGCGGAGCTGGAAGGAAAGTTCGCCGAATACGGCGGTTACGACGCGGAATCCCGCGCTGCCAGCATTCTCACCGACGCCGGCATCGATCCGGCGCTTCACAACGGCCCGATGCGCGAAATCGCGCCGGGCTGGAAATTGCGCGTGCTGCTGGCGCAGGCGTTGTTCTCGCGGCCCGACGTGCTGCTGCTGGACGAGCCCACCAACAACCTGGACATCCATTCGATTCGCTGGCTGGAGCGCGTGCTCAACGATTACGACGCGACCATGGTGATCATCAGCCACGATCGTCACTTCCTGAATTCAGTGTGCACGCACATGGCCGATCTCGATTACGGCCAGATCAAGATCTATCCGGGCAACTACGACGACTTCATGCTCGCGTCGACGCAGGCGCGCGAGCGCGTGGAGGCCGCGAACGCCAAGGCGAAAGATCGCATTTCGGATTTGCAGGAATTCGTGCGCCGCTTCTCGGCGAACGCCTCCAAGGCGCGCCAGGCGACCTCGCGCCTGAAACAAATCGACAAGATCAAGATCGAGGAGATCAAGCCGTCGTCGCGGCAGAATCCATACATTCGCTTCGAGCAGGAAAAGAAGCTGTATCGCAACGCCGTGACCATCGAAGGGCTGAGCTTCGCTTACCCCGGCGCGGATGTGAAAGTGCTGAACAACATCAGCTTCAACGTCGAAGCGGGCGAGCGCATCGCGATCATCGGCGCCAACGGCGTCGGCAAGACGACGTTGATGCGAGTGCTCGCCGGCGAGCTGCAGCCGACCGCAGGCACGGTCACCTGGGTGGAAAGTGCAAAGGTTGGTTACATGCCGCAGGATCCGCAGGCGGAATTTGCGGAGAAGCTGGATTTGTTCACCTGGATGAGCGAGTGGCGTGCGAAGAGCGATGACGACCAGATCGTGCGTGCGACGCTCGGCCGTTTGTTGTTTTCGGGCGAAGAAACTCGCAAGTCCGTCAAGGTGCTGTCGGGCGGCGAGAAAGGCCGCATGATCTACGGCAAGCTGATGCTCACCAAGCCGAACGTCATGCTGATGGACGAGCCCACCAACCACATGGACATGGAAACGATCGAGTCGCTGCAGATCGGCGTCGAGAAATATCCCGGCACGCTGATTTTCGTTTCGCACGACCGCGAGTTCGTCGGCGGCATCGCCAATCGCATCATCGAAGTGCGCAAGGGCGGCACCATCGTCGACTTCAAGGGCACTTATGACGAATATCTGCAGGCGAAGGATCTGGCGGCGTAAGTCGTAGGAAATATCGGCAGCGGGTGCCCTTGCGGCGCCCGATGCAAAAATAAGGCCCCACGCCGGTCTGCGGGCGTGTATAGTAAGCCCGGCTCGTAACCTTTCTCTTTATCTTCGCTTGGTCTTCGGTGCTCCGTTAGGTTCACCCGCGCCTTTCCTCTCGACGCGCGACCAGTCAACCTAAACCGAATAGTTGCGGAACCATCCGTTGGGCGTCGCAAACGCCTTGATTTTTTGGAGTATCGAATGAGCAAGATTTATGTGGGCAACCTGCCCTTCACCGCCGACGAAGCGTCGGTCCGCGCGCTGTTCTCGCAGCATGGCACGGTCGAATCCGTCGCACTGATCAACGATCGCGAAACCGGTCGTCCGCGTGGCTTCGGCTTCGTGGAAATGCCGCGTGCCGATGCGGCGCGTGCGATCCAGAACCTGAATGGCCAGGACATGGGCGGTCGCCCGTTGAAGGTCAATGAGGCGCAGGACAAGCCCCGTGGCGGCGGCGGCGGTGGCGGTCATCGCGGCGGTGGCGGCGGTGGCGGCGGTCGCTGGTAAATGCTAAATCCGCACGCGCGCCATCATGTGATGGGGCGCGTGCGGCCCTTCTCTTCTAGTTAGCGGAGGGAGTAATGAGTATTCATCGATCATCCACCAGCGACGTGCAGCTCGGTGTGATGAATGTTTCGGATCGGCGCGCCGCAGTCCAGCGGGAAGAAGCCGAACGAGCAGCCGAGCGCAAGGAACAGATCGCCTCGCAGAGCTCGCCCCTCAACAGCCCTGAAGATCGCATTCGTATCTGGGAGCGTCTGCACGCACTCAGCCTGCCCCTCAGCAGCACCCATCGGCTGGTGCGCGTCATTGCCATGCAAACCGAGTTATCCGTGCAACAAGTGCAAGAGGAGCAGCGCAGACGCGCTCTCGCGCAGTCATGAAAGCCTCCACTACCGAAATGTTGCTAGAAGTTCCGTTCCGTTTGCAGTCGATCACGCCGGCCGAAGCGCCGGTGGGCAGCGAAGGCTCCTGGTTTCGTTATGTGATCCTGCAAGGAGAGAACGAAATCACCGGCCTGCGCGCCGGCTCGCAGTCCGAAGTGCAGCGCCTGGTCGATGAAATGATCGAGCGCCTGAACGAACGTCGCCTGGTCAAGGCCAAGAAAAAGTAACTCCCGCTTTCCCTGACGGAGCATTCACGACTCACCGGTTGAGGTGAGGGATGAATGGCCGCAGGGCGAACTCGCAGGCGATGCGAACCGCAACGGCGGATTCGCGAGCTTGCTCACATTTCGACGATCTCTCCGCCTCAGTCAGGTCAAGGCTTATTTGCTGCCGCGCCTGACCGGCCGATGGTCTCGCCAATGAGAGCGAGGCTTTCACAAAGTTACGATTGCACGAGGTGTCCGTGAACTGGCTCGCCTGCGTGCTGCTCGTCATTGTCATGACAGCTGCGAGTGCGGCTGCGTACGCTCGCACGCCGATGCATTTCGAGCGCCTCGGAATCACCGACGGCTTGTCACAACAGTCCGCCAACGCCATCGCCCAGGACGCCGCCGGTTTTATCTGGATCGGCACTGAGGACGGGCTCAATCGTTACAACGGCTACACGATTCAACACGTGCGCCGCGAGCGCGCGCAGAAACAAGGCCTGCCGGACAATTACATCGCCAGCATGCAGACCGATGCCGAAGGCCGTTTATGGGTTGCAACCGATGGCGGCGGCGTGGCGCGCCAGGTCGAAGGTGCAAACAGTTTCAACGCTGTGCCCACGACGGCGCAGGACGGCCTCGAACGAATCAAAGTCGTCAGCTTCGATCATTCCGGACGTCTGTGGATCGGTGCTCGCGAAGGCGGCCTCGCGATGCTCGACGTTGCCAGCGGCAACGTCACTCGCTGGCATCACGATCCGGCGCGAGCCGACAGTCTCGCCAGCGACGTGGTGCTGTCTCTTTTGCAAAGCCAGCAGGGCGGCATGTGGGTCGGCACCGATCATGGCCTGGATCGGCTGAGCGCGAAATCGTCCGAAGTTCAGCACATGCCGCTGCATTCGCTCGCGGTCTCGCAGCCGGTGAAAGTCCGCGCTTTGTTGGAAGACGAGCAGGGCGTGATGTGGATCGGCACCGATGTGGGGCTGATTCGTCTCGATCCGCAGACCGGCGAGGAGCGTCGCTATCGTCACGATGCGGCCGACCCGAGCAGTCTGCCCGCCGACATCATCAATGTATTGCACCAGGATCGCGCCGGGCGTTTGTGGGTCGGCACCGCGCACGGCCTGGTGCTGCTCGATCGCGACAGCGGCCGCTGCGATACGTATCAAAACGATCCCGCCGATCCGTTCAGCCTGCCGGACAGCAATGTCGTTTCGCTGTTCGAAGACCGCGGCGGATTGTTATGGATCGGTACCAAGTTCGGCGGCGTCGGCCGCTGGAATCCACGCACGTGGTCGTTCGGGCCGCACGCCGGCGGCGCCGACGACGGCCTGGGCAACAGCAATGTCATGGCCTTCACCGAAGATGCCGGCGGCCGCTTGTGGATTGCGACGTTCGACGGCGGCATCAGCGTGCTCGATCCGGCCCGCCATCAAACGACCGCGTTGCGTGGGCTCAGTGACAATCGTGTGATGGCGCTGCTGACCGACTCGCGCGGCGACGTGTGGGCGGGAACCATGAGCGGCGGCTTGAATCGCATCGACCCGCGCACGATGAATATCACGGTGTATCGAAACGATCCGGCCAACGCGCAGACTTTGAGCGCACCGGGTGTGATGTCGCTGCTGGAAGATGCGAGCGGCACGGTCTGGGTGGGAACCTTCGGCGGCGGCCTGTCTCGTTTCGATCGAGAGTCGCAAACGTTTCAGCGCTATCTTCCGGATCGCGACGTGGCGACGCGTCTCGCCAGCGGCCGCGTCACAGCGCTGATGCAGGACAGCTCGGCGCGGATCTGGGTCGGCACCGATGGCGGCGGGCTCAACATCCTCGATCCCGCGACCGGTTTGTTCCATCGCTTTTTGCACGATGACAGCGATTCGAGCTCGCTCAGCGACGATACAGTCTACGCATTGCATGCCGACGCGAACGGTACGATCTGGGTAGGTACACGCGGCGGCGGTCTCGATCGCGTCGTCGGCAAATCGACGGATCCTGCTTCCATTCGCTTTACAAACATCGCGGAAGCCGAAGGCCTGCCGAACACGACGGTGTATGGCATCGAGTCCGACAGCAAAGGGCTGCTCTGGCTCAGCACCAACTACGGAGTCGTCCGGCTCGATCCGCGCACTGGAGCGATTCGTGAGTTCCATCGGCGCCATGGCTTGCAGGCGGAAGAATTCAACTTCGGTGCGCACTATCGCAGCCGACGCGGCGAGCTGCTGTTCGGCACCAGCAACGGCTATAACGCGTTCGATCCGGAACGCCTGCAGTGGAACGCAACGCCGCCGCAGATTGCGCTCACGGCGCGCCCCGAATCCGGTTCGCCTTTGGAGATCAGCTCCGAGTCGCAGCAGGAGCGATCGGTGCGGCTGGAATATCGGCACAATGGCATCGAGTTCGATCTGGCCGCGCTCGACTTTGCCGCGCCTCAAGCCAATGCGTTTCGATATCAGCTCGAAGGTCTGAAACCCGACTGGCTGGACGCCGGTGCTCAGCATCGCATCAGTTACAGCAGTCTGCCGGCGGGAAGTTATGCGCTTCATGTGCGGGCTGCGAATGCGGACGGCGTGTGGACTCAGAGCGGAGTCACATTCAAATTCGATGTCGATCCCGCGCCATGGGCCACCCGCACGGCCTACGCTTTGTATGTTCTGTTGTTGATGTTGATCGCGTGGGGATGCTGGGTCGCGCACCGACGCAGCATCGAGCGCGAAGAAAGATATGCACGACAGCTCGAAGCCAAAGTGAACGATCGCACGCGGGAGCTGGCGGAGCGCAACGCCGAGCTGGTGCATGCGAACGAGCGGCTCGAAACCGCCAGCCTCAGCGATCCTCTCACCGGGCTCGGCAATCGCCGCTCGCTGATGCAAGCGATGCCCGGGCTGATTTCGCAGGCGAATCCGGAGGCGGCCGGCGCGCGCGGCCTGGTGTTCATGCTGGTCGACCTGGATCGACTCAAGCCGGTGAACGACGAGCACGGTCACGAAGCCGGCGACAAATTGATCACGGGCGTGAGCGCGCTGCTGCTCAACTGCGTGCGCGAGACCGACAAGGTGGTCCGCTGGGGCGGCGATGAATTCGTCATCGTCGGGCCGATGGACTTCTCCGGCGGCACGATCGTCGCTGAGCGCATTCGCGCATCGATCGCACGCACACGTTTCCCAGTCGGCCGAGGCGAGTTCGTGCGCACGACGTGCTCGATTGGCTTTGCCGCCTTTCCATTTGTTCCAGACAACGCCGGTCAGCTGACGTGGGAGCACGTGCTGAACCTTGCGGACATGGCCGCGTATCGCGCCAAGAAGACGCGCGATTCCTGGGTGGGCTGGCGTGCTACGCCGGCGGCCGCCGATGTGACGGACATTGTCGCGATGATCGAACGTGACGCGGACGCCGCTGTGCGCGATGGGCTGCTGGAAATGCGCACGGGCGATCGCACGAGTGAGTCGAAGGTGGCGAACCGCCGCCTGTAGTCGAGATGAAGGTTTCATGGCCACTGCATTGAATGATGTTCTGCTCCAGTCCTTGCCGGACCTGGTGCTGCTGGTGAGACGCGATGGAGTGATCGTTGCCAAGTGCGGCGGCGGCGACATCGAAGCGACCCGGGGGCGCGGCGATCTGCAGGGTTCGTCGCTGCAAGACACGTGGCCGAGCGATATCGCCGACCATCTGCTCAACCTGGTTCGCAAGGCGCTCAAGTCACGCGCCTGCGTCGTCGGTCGCTATCGTCACAACGGCCGCATTTACGACGTGCGCACGCAGCCAGTGGGCGTCGATCGAGCGATGTTGATGGTGCGTGCGCCGTGGAGCGCAGCCAGCGAAACGACATCGGAGGCTGCGGAAACATCCTCGCTCAAGTCTCGTGATTCATTCGCGCAGGAGCTCACCGACGCCGTCGAAAGCTCTCGTTTCAAGGAGCGGCCGTTTGCGCTCATGGCGCTTCACATCGGCGGCCTGGCGGAGATCGAGAAGACGCTCGGCACGGCGACCGCTGAGCTTGCGCTTGCTACGGCACTGAAACGTTTGGGTACGGCCCGAAAGATTCTGGGTGCCGCGCCGGCGGCGATTCCGGCGCTCGCGCGTCTCGATACCGATTTGTTTGCAGTGATTCTGAGGGACGTAGCACACCGAAGCGCAGTCACAGCGTCCGCAGAGCACGCGCGCCGCAGTCTAGCGGAGAACATTTGTCTCGAAGACCGGGCGCTGTTGCTGAGCCCGGTTGTCGCCGTGGCTTTCTTCCCCGGCGACGGCGGCAACGCGTCCGAGTTGTTGAACACCGTCACTGGCATCATCGACAGTGCCCGCGGACTGGGACGACACAACACCGTCGTGTATGCGTCCGAAGAGCAGCCGTTCGATGCGCCTTATGTAGCGGATCTGGAACGTGAGATTCGCTGCGCGCTGGAACAGCGGCAGCTCGAGCTTCACTACCAGCCCGTCGTGCAGCTGGACGGACAAAGAACATTGGCGCTGGATGCGGCAATCACCTGGATGCAGCCCATGCGCGGCGCGGTGACGGCCGAACATTTCCTGCCGCTGATGCAGGTCACGGACTTCGGCCAACGCCTCGACGACTGGCTGCTCGAAGCAGCCTGTCGGGATCTCACGAAACTGACCGACTCCGGATATTTGCGCCCCAGCGTCGCGCTCGCTCCTGGGTCGCAGCTGCTGCGTTCTGCCGCCTTGGCCGAAAAGATCGCCCGCGCCGCGAACCGGGAAGGGTGTGATGTCCGCCGGCTCGATTTGTATGTTCCCGAATCGCTGCTCGCAAGCGGCGCCTGCAGAGAACAACTGGCCGAAGTGCGCAAACTCGGTGTGCGCGTATTTGCGGACGGCTTCGGCAAGGGCGGTTTGTCACTGAGCGACCTGGAAACGCTGCCGCTCACGGGCGTGCGCATCGATCGTTCCTTCATCGATCGCTTGGAGACCGACGCGCGAGCGATCGCGGCGTGTCGGTCAGTCATCGCGCTCGCGCAATCGTTCGACATGCAATGCGTGGCCGCGGGTGTTACCAGTGCGGCGCAGGTCGATCACCTTCGTGAGCTCGGCTGTTTGCTCGCGCAGGGCCCGCTGTTCTGTGCGCACCGTCCGCTGCATCGATTCATCGACGAGAACGCGGCGATTTAACACTTGCATTACGTGACGGGTGTCTGAGTTCGGCGGCGACCGCAAGCTCGCCCAGGTACGGGGAGCGCAGACCGAACTGCGGTTGAATCCATTCACGGCTGAAGGTTTCAAAGGTATCCGCAGATGTTTCGAACAGGTCTTCTTGGGGTCACGGTAGGACTGGCAGCGATGGCGCAGACAACTGCGCAGCGCGCGCCCGAGCCGGCGCCCGGATTGGAAAGTTATATCGTCGAAGCCGGCAGCTCCGCGGCGGCGCGCTCGGCGGTGCAATCGGTCGGCGGCAAAGTCGAATACGACCTGCCGATCATCGACGCGGTCTCAGCGCGATTGGACAGCTCGCAGCAGCGGCTGATCGCGAAGCTCGACGGCATCCGGCGCGTCTCCGGCGACTCGGCTGTGAAAGTCAGCGCGGCGGTTTCGAACGTGCGCGACAACTTCGATGTGGCTCAATGGAACAACGATGACGGCTCGCATCGCTGGGCCACGCCGTGGCTGGAGAAAGGCGACGATGGTCTCGCCACTTCCGGGAGGATCTTCATCGATCGCAGCGGCTCGCTGGTGTTGACGGGATCGGGCGCCAATGTGCGCCGCGTCGCCGCTTTGCCGCCGGGTGCTGAGCGGGCGTCGTTGAATATCGATGCGCGATGGTCGTCGCTCGGTGCGCAGGACTACGTGTCGGTGCAGGCGAGCAAAGACGGCTTCGCGTGGACCGAAGTTGGCCGGGTTGGCGCGCTGACGAATGCAGCGAATGTGCAGCACCTGAGTTTCGATGTCAGCAAGTTCATCAGCGCCGACACCACCGTTCGCCTGGTCGCATCGGTCAAGTCGGGCCAGGTCTCCGCCGACGACCTGGAAATTACATACGATTCTGTTTACGCGACTGGTGTGAGTTATCCGTCGCTCGCGGGCGCGGATCGCTTGCATGCAGAAGGTGTGACGGGCCGGAAAGTCACTGTGGCCGTGCTCGATTCCGGGTACTGGCGCAATCCCGGCACCGATATCTCGGCCGACGGCACCGATCGCATCGTCGCGCAGTTCGATGCTGTCAAAGGCGCGGAGGACAACAAACAATTCCGCCGCTACGACGTGAGCAGCACCGACTACAACGGCCACGGCTCGCACGTGTCCGGCATCATCGTGAACTCGGAGCGCGACGAGGGCGGGCGGTTCTTCGGCCTGGCGCCGAACGCAAACCTGGTGTCGGTGAAGGTCTTCGACAGCAGCGGCGCGGGCTCGTACTCGACGGTGATTCGCGGCATCGACTGGATCGTGCGTCACAAGGACGATTACGACATTCGCGTGCTGAATCTCTCCATCGGCGCGACGCCTCACTCGCACTATTGGGAAGATCCGCTGAATCGCGCTGTGATGAAGGCGTGGAAGGCGGGCATCGTGGTTGTGACTTCGGCGGGCAACTCCGGCCCGGGCCCGCAGACCATCACTGTGCCGGGCAACGTGCCGTACGTGATCACAGTCGGTGCGATGACGGACAACTACACGCCTGCGGATCCGACGGACGATCGGCTCACGTCGTTCTCGGCGGCCGGCCCGACGTTCGAAGGCTTCGTAAAGCCGGACATCGTGGCGCCGGGTGGTCACATCTGGTCGGTGATGCCGACGTATTCGACGATCGCGCAGGCTCATCCGAGTTATCAGAACAGCGGCGATTACTTCACGATGTCCGGAACGTCGCAGTCGGCGGCGGTCGTCAGCGGCATCGTGGCGCTGCTGCTGGATGCGGAGCCGACGCTCACGCCGGATCAGGTGAAGTGCAAGCTGCTGTCGTCGGCGAGGCCGGCGGTCACGTCACAGGGAACGCTTGCATATAGCGTGTTTCAGCAGGGCGCGGGTTTGGTGGACGCGTATGCCGCCCGGCATGCGAGTGTTGCCAGCTGTGCGAATCGCGGGCTGAACATCGAGAAGGATCTGGCGGGCACTGAGCACTACGCCGGCTCGGCGCGGCAGGATGATGCGGGCAATTATTATCTCGCGGACGCGAGCGGCTACACGTGGAATCAGGGCTACACCTGGAACCAGGGTTACACCTGGAATCAAGGTCATACATGGAACCAGGGTTACACCTGGAACCAGGGCTACACCTGGAACCAAGGGTATACGTGGAATCAGGGCTATACCTGGAACCAGGGTTATACGTGGAATCAAGGTTACACCTGGAATCAGGGTTACATCTGGAACCAGGCTGACGCCTCTCAATCCGAGCCGAGCGTTGCCGTCGGCGCCTGGGTGGATCAGGAGTAGCTCTCACACAACTCACAACGTTCCTGGCGGCTCGCGCGGTACGCTGCGCGAGCCGCTGTGCTTTTTGCTACATTCCCCCGCATGCAAGCGGCGGACATACTCAAATATCTCCTGATCCCCCTGCGCGGTGCGTCGCTCGTGCTGATCGTGACATTCAGCATCCTGCTGCTGATCGCCGCCAATGGCGGCCTGCTGGGCATACCGCTGGCGCGGCTCACGGTCTCGTTGTTTTTCAAATATGGCTTCGCGCTGCTCTATCACGTCGCCGATGGCGTTATCGAGCCGCCGGTGCTGTCGTACGAGATG
>CAMLEO010000170.1 GCA_946478975.1 uncultured Steroidobacter sp. | reverse complement strand
AGTGTGTATCGTTGCAACGACAGCCGCAGCAGCAGCACCCGAATCAAAGGCCCCTCCGCAAGAGAGAACGGGGTGTGCGCGTGCTGGTTCACGATTCGGGCAAGATCCGCGTCACGGATTGTTTCATCGAGCGCCGACAAATCGACTTCATCCAGATGAAACGTGCGCTCGGACTCGATCACCTGCACAACACCGTCTTCCACGTCCGCGAAGTGGGTGCGCAGCACCGCATGCCGGCGAATGATCTCGGCGAATGCTTCTTGCAGCGCCTGGCGGTCGACCACGCCCTCGAATCGCATGCGGATCGCTACGTTGTAAGCGGAACCCACCTGCGGCAGCTTGTCGAGAAACCACAGCCGCTCTTGCGCGAACGATGCTACACATGTCGCCTCCTCGCGCGGGCCAGCGGTTAGATCGTCAGCGGACCGGAAGTGGTTTTCACGCCGCTGCACGACCTGCGCAAGCAGCTCTCGTCGGCGCGCGGAAATACTTTGCATGAATATCTCTCTGTGCTGTCGTCCTCGCCGATGTTTGCAGATCGCGATGGCCCGGCGCCACTTGCGACGTGAAAGTGTTTAGTGCCCTGATACTGAACTCTAAACCGTGTTGCCATGTAACCGCTGCAAGGACGAGCTATGGAGACCAGCACACAAAGACTGAGCGTCGTAGAAAAGGTCGGTTACAGCCTGGGGGACCTGGCTGCCAACCTGATTTTCCAGACGCTCATCATCTTCATCGCGTATTTCTATACCGATATATTCAAGATCCCCGCGGGCACCGCCTCCGCCATCATCTTTTGGGGAGGCATCATCGGCGGCGTGCTGTTCAATCCCATCATGGGATCCATTGCCGACCGCACCGAAACCCGCTGGGGCAAGTTCCGGCCGTGGATTCTCTGGACGGCGATACCGTTCGGCGTGCTGTCGCTGCTCGTCTTCACGACGCCCGATCTGGACGAGCACGGCAAGGTGTACTACGCCATGATTACGTACACCCTGCTCATGACGATCTATGCCGCCAACAATCTGCCGTATGCGGCTCTGAGCGGCGTGATGGCCGGCAACATGTCGGATCGCAACAGCTTGTCGTCCTACCGCTTCGTCGCGGTAATGATCGCGCAGTTCGTCATCCAGGTGCTGCTGCTGCCGCTGGTGCTCATGGCGGGCGACGGCGACCAGGCGGTGGGATTCCAGAAAGTGATGAAGTTCTTCGCCATCGTCGGCACTCTCTTTTTCATCATCACTTTTCTCACGACCCGGGAGCGCATCGTTCCAAAACCCGAGCAGCGGTCGACGATCGGCGAGGATCTATCCGACCTGGTGCACAACAAGCCGTGGATGCTGACTCTGCTGGTGACGGTGCTCGTCTTCATCGCGCTCGCGTTGAAAGGCGGCATGTACATCTTCTACTTCCAAAACTACGTCGATGCGGCGGCGCTCGCGAGCTTTCTGCACGGCATCGGCTTCAATGCCTTCATCGCCTGGCTCAATTCCGTACTCATGAGCACTGGCCTCGGGCAGTTTCATTGGCCGGATGATCCGGTCGCCTCGGGCTTCAGCATCTTCACCGGCGGCGGCAGTCTGTTCATGATCGTGGGCATTGGCTTCTCGAAGCTACTGGCGGATCGCTTCGGCAAGCGCAATGTATTCGGCGCCGCGCTGTTCGTCTCCGCATTGTTTCTGGCGGTGTTCGCGCTCTATCCGCCGAAAGCAATCGGCTTGATCTTCATCTCGCAGATGATGCACGGATTCTTTTACGGCATCACCATCCCGCTGCAGTGGGCAATGGTTGCGGATGTCGCCGACTACTCCGAATGGAAGAACAATCGCCGCGCCACCGCGATTATTTTCTCCGCCATGATTCTGGGCTTGAAGTTCGGGCTGGCGGTGGGCGGAGCACTAGTGGCCAAGCTCCTGGATGTTTACGGCTACGTCCGAGATGCTGCCGAGCAGGCTCCGCAGCTGGTCGAGGGTGTGAAGCTTGCGATCAGCGTCTATGCCGCGATCCCATTGGTTATCGGCTGCGTGCTGTTGTTCTGGTACGAAATCAACAAGGCGATGGAGTCACTCATCGAGAGCGAGCTGAGCGCACGGCGCGCAGCTCGCTGAGGGTGACGCTGAAATATCATTCGCCGCGGAAAGCTCACGTTCATCCTCGGCGCGCTCTCGTACCAGCTGTTCGATGATTTCGCAGAGGTCGGCAAGCGTCGGCGCATCAAAGAGCCGACGCAGTGGTAGATCGATGCGCAGAGCGTCGTTCACGCGCGCCACGATCTGCGTCGCCAGCAATGAGTGCCCGCCGAGCTCGAAGAAATCATCGTGCAGCTCGACGCGGTCGAGTTTCAGCACGATCGCCCAGATCGAAGCGATCTTTCTCTGCAGCGGCGTGAGCTCCTGCTCGCCCCGTCCGGTCGAGCTGTCATCGATTCGACCGAATTGCGGCGCTGGCAGCGCCCGGTAATTCACCTTGCCGTTCACATTCAACGGCAGCACCGGCAGCAGCATGAACGCTGCCGGCAGCATGTATGAAGGAAGCAAAGGTGTCAGAAACGCACGCAGATCGGCAGCCGTGGCGATGCCGCCTTCCCGTAAGACGATGTAGGCGATCAATTGCGTGTTCCCAGGCTCTGCTTCGCGCGCGATCACCAGTACATCCTGTACGGCAGCGTGTTTTCGGAGAACCGACTCGACCTCGCGTGGCTCGACGCGATATCCCCTGATCTTCACCTGGTTGTCCGCGCGGCCCAGGTACTCCAGCGTTCCGTCGTGATGAAATCGGGCCAGATCGCCAGTGCGATACAGGCGGTCTCCCGGCGTGCTGGCAAACGGGTTGGCGATGAAGCGCTCGGCGGTCAGGCCAGGTTGCCCCAGATATCCACGAGCCACAGCCTGACCACCGAGGTACAGCTCGCCGGGTATGCCGGGAGGCGCGAGTTCCATCCACCTGTCCAAAATATAGATAGTGCAATTCGCGACCGGCCGGCCAATCGGGACCTCCATGCCCGCGGCCTGTTCCGCCGGACCGCCGGGACATTCGTAACGCGCGACGGCGATCGTGCCTTCAGTCGGCCCGTACGCATTGAAAAGCTTGATGCGCTCGCCGATCAGTTCCTGCCAACGCGCCCATCGCTGCGGTAGAGCCCGTTCGCCGCCAATGACGACACAACGCACGCATGGCGGCAACGGACGCTCGTGCAGGGTCGCGACGAGCTCATGCCAATATGCAGTCGGCAGCACGAGCACCGTCAGCCGCAGCTCAGCGCATTGAGATATGAAGCGGGCATTCGAATCCAGCATCCGCTCCGGCCGCAACACCAGTGCGGCGCCGGTCGAGAATGCAAGAAACATTTCCTCCAGGCTCGCGTCGAATGCGATGGAAGCAAACTGCAATACGCGATCCAGTGAGCTGATTTCGCAATCGAGCGTGGCGCCAGCAATGAAATTGACCACCGCGCCGTGTGTGAGCAGCACCCCTTTGGGCCGCCCGGTGGAACCGGACGTGTACAACACGCATGCGAGGTTCTCGGCGTTCGTAACCTTCGCCAGGTCGCTCGCGTCCAGAGCCGCAATGTTCCCAGCGTCGCGATCGAGACAGACCATCCGCACTGAAAGCGACTTGCAGGGAGCAGCAATGGCTTCCATCGTCACCACGATGTCGAGGCCGGAGTCCTCTATGATCGACTGCAGACGCTTGATGGGATGAGCGGGATCGAGCGGCACATAGCATGCTCCGGCTTTGAGCACCGCGAGCACGGCAATCACCTGCTGCCAGGATCGCTCGAAGAAAATCCCCACCTTCGCTTCGGGCGCCACTCCGCGTGCGCGCAGCCAGCGCGCCAATCGATTCGCCCGCTCATTCACCTCGGCGTAACTGAGCGATTCCGTATCTGCTTCGAGCGCGACGCTGAGCGGCGCCAGCCGCGCACGCAGTTCCACAAACTCGTGCAAACAGGAAACATTGCAAGACGAGGCGCTGCCCCGGCACCACGTCAGCAACAACTGCTCCCGTTCGTGCGGCGCCATCAGCTGGAGCTCGCAGACTTTCTGTCGCGGGTTCCCTGCGGCTGAGCGTAGCAACCGCTGCAGCCTCTCGATCAACCTGCCGATGGTTGCTGCTTCGAAGATGTCGCAGTTGTACTCAACCTTGCCGCGGATCTGTTTGTCGTCCCCAACGAATGCCAGTGACAGATCAAACTTTGTCGCGCCGTTGCCATCATCGAGACGCAAGATGCCCACATCTTCATCGCCGTCGGGCGCCTGCTCCTGTGTTTCACCTCCCAAATGCCGTGCCGAGCTGCTGATGGGCGGCGTGTTCAGCAATGCCAGCATCGTGCGGAATATGGGCGTGCCACTACCATCGCGCGCGACGTCCAACTGTCGCAACAGCGCTTCGTAGGGAACGGCCTGGTAGGCGTACGCGCCGAGACAAACATCTTTCACATGTTGAAGCAGTTGTTGGAAAGTCTGGGCGCCATCGACTCGTATGCGCAGCGGCAGGGTGTTCAGAAAGAATCCGATCAACGACTCGGCCTCCACGCAGCTCCTGTCGGAAACCGGCGAGCCGACGATCACCTCGTCCTGGCCGGTGTAGCGCGTCAACAATGCCGCGTAGCCAGCGAGTATCACCATGAACAGCGTGACTCGCTCCGATTCGCACAATCTGGCCAATGCAGCAGTGAGCGAAGGAGCGAAATGGAAACTGCCATGTGCCCCTGCCGGCGTGTTCTGCCGCGGATGATCTTGCGGCAACTCGAGCGTCGGCAGCTCGCCTGATAACTGCTGAGCCCAATAGGAAACGTGCGAATCCAACACCGGTCCGCTCAGCCACTGGTGTTGCCAGACTGCGAAGTCGGCCCATTGAATCGGCAATTCCGGCAGCGGCGAGCCGCGCCCCGTGCAGTAGGCGGCGTACAGCGTTTCCAGCTCCTGGGACAGCAGCTTCATGGACCAGTCGTCACAGATGATGTGGTGCAAGCTTTGGAGCGCGAGATATCTGCGCGCGTCGAGCTTCACGAGGCTGACCCGGATCAGCGGCCCGCGAGCGAGATCGAATGGCGTGCGTCTTTCCTCAAACGCGAGCCTGCGCGCCTCGGGCCAGCGAGCGTCTTCGGGCACGTTGGTGAGATCCACGATCGGCAGCGGCATCTCGAAGGGCGGCGCGATCGACTGCATCGGAACGCCGTCCACCGCCGGAAAACTGGTGCGTAGGATTTCGTGCCGGCGGAGCAGCTCGGTAAATGCCCGCCGCAGCGCCTGCACATTGATCGCACCTTGGATTTCGTTGACGTCGCAAATGTTGTAAGCGACGTCGCCCGGATTCAATCGATCCAGAAACCACAGTCGCTGTTGCGCGAATGTGAGAGGAATACGACCGGTGCGGGCTGCGCGTGGTACAGATTTATTCGTCCTGCCGGCCGGCAATTGCCGCAGGAACTGCACGATCTCCGGTTTTCTCGCGGCGAGCTCTGCCCTGATATCCGCCCCGAGCGCAGCGGAGGACGCCCGGATGCGCAGGTCATCTCCCTCCAGCGCGACACGAATGTTCAGAGTGCGCAGATGGTCGAGAAACTGAATGATTGTCATACCGGCGCTGCGAGCGGGATGGGCTGTCAATTGGCGGGCGGAAGCATTCAGCACGAATGCCACACGGGCTCGCCGGCGACAAGCTGCCAGCCCGCATGCGCGGCGAGCGGCTCACTCAGTCCCAAATTAATGGTTTAGCAACTTGCAGGCTGCAATCAGAAACGCAATCGAACGGTCGCGCCGCCGCCGGGTGTTTCGGCGATCCCCACCATCCCTCCGTGAAGCGCGACGATCTGCCGGACGAGTGTCAGCCCGACACCGCTGCCTTGCCGTTTGGTCGTGAAGAACGGCACGAATACTTTCTGACGCAGTTCCTCGGGAATGCCGGGGCCATTGTCGGCAAAGGCAATGACCACGTGGTTGTCCTCTTCGCGATACGCCGACACCGTGATTCGTCCGCGCTCGACGCCGTGCTCGCGCAATGCCTCCATGGAATTGCGAGCCAGGTTCAGCAGCACCTGATCCAGCAACTCCGGATCGACGGACAGTTCGAGCGTTTCGGGCTCGACGCTCAACGTCAGCTCGATGTTCCGACTCTCGAGCTCCGTGCCCAGCAGCCAGCGCAGGCGCGCAAGAGCGCGAGCCAACGGCAGCAGCTGCCGATTCGCGACGATACGTCTCGTCAGACGGCGATGGTTCTGCACGAAGCGCATCAGACCTTCGCTACGCTGAGCCATGATATCCAGCGCTTCGCAGGCATCGGCGAGCGACGCGCTGTTGACGTCGTCCGGTGGAATCCGCGTCAGCACGTCGTGCATCAAACCGCGCGCCGTAGCGGCGAGTGATGAAATCGGCGTCAACGAATTCATGACTTCATGAGCCACGACACGGATGACGGTCTCCCAGGCTGCGAGCTCCTGGGTCGTGAGCTCGGTGCCAATGTTCTGCAGAGAAATCAGGCGCTGGCGAGTGCCGCGAATGGCAAGGCCAGTGGCCGCCGCTTTCAGCTGCAGAGCTCCCGATCCGCGCTCCATCTGAACGATGACGGATTCGCCCGGGGCGAGAGACTTGATGCCTGCGGCAAACGCTTCTCCATATCGTGAGAACTCGGAGACCTCGCCGCACGAACCGTCGAACAACTTACGCGCCGCAGTGTTGAGCAATTGCACGGCGTCGTCATGATCCACCGTGAGCAACGCGACCGGCACGTGCGCAATGAGAACCTTTAGATACTGAGCTTGCTCTTCGCGTTCCATGCGGCCAGCTCGCAACTGGTCGAGTACGCGCGTCATTGCCAGGCTCAAATCGTGGAATGCATTGCCAGCCTTGGTTGCAGAGAACGTCGGTGACATGTCGTCGAAGGCCAGGGAATCCAGAAAACGCGCAATCGCCCGGCTCGATTGCGTCGTGTAACGGATCAGCATCGTGACTTGCGCGAGCGTCGCTGCTGTCATCAACCCGATGGTGACGTACCAGTGCGTGTTCTGCACCATCCACGAAAGTAGTGCGATAGTTGCAGCCAGGGCACAGACACGCAGCGCTACCGAGATGGCGAAGCGTTTAGAGTCCATATTTTTTCATGCGCCGATGCAGGGACGTCCGTGTGATTCCCAGTGCCTGGGCGGCGCGACTGACGTTGTTTTTGTAACGTTCCAACGCGTGCACGATGGCGGTCTTTTCGGCGGCATCGAGACGCGCGACGGCATCCGAGTCGTCCTGCGATGGCGCGCTGCGCGACTCCAGAAAGGGAAAGTCGGCGACCGTCAGCAGCTCGCCGTCGTTCAGGATGACAGCGCGCTCGACGGCATGACGCAGCTCGCGAACGTTGCCGGGCCAGGCGTAAGTCATCAGCCGCTCGATCAGTGCTGCGCTCGGCCGCTTGACCGGAAAGTTGTATTTCTGCGCAAAGATCTCGGTGTAGTACTCGAGCAGCAGAGGAATGTCCTCACGACGCTCGCGCAGCGGCGGCACGACGATCTCAACGGTGTTGATGCGATATCGCAGGTCTTGCCGGAAGAGATTCTCATCGGCGAGTCGTGCGGCAGACAGGTTGGTCGCGCACACCAGTCGCACATCCAGCGCTTCGGGATGTTCCGCGCCCACCGGCACAACTTCGTGCAGCTCGATCGCGGTGAGTAGCTTGCTCTGCAGATACAAAGGAACGTTGCCGATCTCATCCAGGAAGAGCGTTCCGCCGGTGGCTGCGCGCAACAAGCCGACGCGGTCCTGCTTCGCGTCTGTGAAAGCTCCGCGGCGATGGCCGAATAATTCGCTCTCGAAAACCTGGGCAGAAAGTGATCCCAGATCCACGCGCAGGAAAACTTCCCCGGCGCGTCGTGACTGCCGATGGATCTCTCTTGCGACCAGCTCTTTGCCGGTGCCGTTCTCGCCCAGGATCAGCACGTTCGCATCAGTTGGCGCCGCCCGGTGGATGGCATCGAATACGCGGAGGATGGCGGGCGAAGTTCCAATCATGCCGGACTCGGTATGGGTGGCAGCCGCGAGTCCGCGATTGAGCTGGCGCAACTCCGCCGCTTCCAGCTTGGATCGGCGCAATTCCAGCGCGGCATTGAGTGTCGCAAGCAGCCGGTTGTTTTCCCACGGCTTGGTGACAAAGTCGGCGCCGCCTTTTTTCATGGCTTGAACCGCAAGGTCAACGTCGCTGTGCGCGGTAACGAGCACCACCACCGCGTTCGGATCGATTGCCAGAATTTCCGCCAGCAGGCGCAATCCCTCGGCGCCTTGATCGACGCCGGGCGTGAAATTCATGTCGAGCAGCAGTACATCGAAGGCTTTTTCTCGCACCAGGGGCAGCAGCCGGCTCGGGTCGCGCAAAGTCTCGACCGAGGTGAACTGCCCTTTGAGCAGCAACCGGGCGGCATCGAGAATGTCCTGATCGTCATCGACGACCAGCACTCGCGCAGGGATTCGGTTGGTCATGTGTTCGCAATCGCACAGTTTGGGGTGAGTATGCACGTAAACGCACACTCGCTGCTTGCTCGCATCACTATGTCTTTGAAATTATTGGAGCAGATGCGCTGGCATACGACTTGCTAATAGCCGATGAAGCGGCCTCAAGCTCTCGCGTCGGGATCGACAATGCACGAATTCGAAACAAGGAGGACGGATTCAGCGGACCAGCCCGCACCCGTCTCGTTCTTGAGCCAGATGGACCGGCCGATTGCCCCCAAGCCGCGCTGGCGCCGTTATGCCCCGTGGATCGGCGCTGCCGTGGTTCTTCTCGGAGTGATTGTTTGGGCGGTCAGCCGCACCCAGGACCGCAGCTATCGTGTGCTCGCGAATCAGCTGACCTTCTCGACGGTGGCCCAGCGGCCCTTCGACGACTTCATCGCGTTACGAGGCACGGTAGCTCCGCTGGTCACCGCTTACCTGACCACCGACCAGGGCGGCACCGTGAAACAAGTGCTGGTCGAAGACGGCGCCATGGTGAAAAACGGCCAGCCGCTCATCGTGCTCTCCAACCCCGCGTTGCAGCTGCAAGTCGCGGCTCAGCAGCTCACGTTTGAGCAGACACGCTTCGAATACGAGCGACAGCTGCTGGACATCGAACATGAGATCAGCAAGCTGCAGGCGAAGCTGGTGCGCGACAAGATCCTGCTGGACGGTAATGCGATCGCCCCCAGCACGTATCAAGAAGAAGAAGACGAATATGAGTACCGACTGAAAATGCGCGATGCGCTCATCGCGTCACGAAAGGTTGAACAGAAAGTACGCTCGGCCGAGTTGATCGGAGGGAGTTCGGCAGCGGCTTCGGGCAGCAGGACCGATATCGCCAACGCTGGAATAGAAGCGCTCACCATCCGTGCGCCCATGGACGGGCAGCTGACCGCACTCGATGCGCACGTCGGTGAATCCAAAGCACACGGCGCCGTTCTCGGCCAGGTGAATTCGGCGGATCGCTTCAAGCTGACGGCGGACATAGACGAGTATTACCTCGGCCGCGTGATCGTGGGCCAGGCCGCCACCATCGCAGCAAACGGCCGCACGTATCCCGCACGCGTAGCCAAGATCTATCCGCAGGTCGCCAATGGCGCGTTCAAAACAGATTTTCATCTCGCCAACGAAGTGCCCCCGAACATGCAGGTCGGCCAGACGACGGAGCTGAGGCTCGAACTGGGCGGCACCGTCGACGCGATCGTGGTCGCGAACGGTCCGTTCTATCAGACCTCCGGCGGCAACTGGGTTTTCGTGGTCGATGCCGACGGCAAAGAAGCAACCAAACGCACCGTCAAGCTCGGCCGCAAAAACCCGCAGTACGTCGAGATTCTGGACGGCCTGAAGCCTGGCGAGAAAGTCATCGTCTCGAGCTACGCCGCGTACCGGAATATCGATCGCATCAGGCTCGAAGGATCGGACAGCTCACGGAATTAAACGGAGTCAACGATGATCACACTTACGCATCTTTCCAAGGTCTATCGCACCACCGAAGTGGAAACGGCGGCGCTGCGCGAGGTGAACCTCGACGTTCGCAAAGGCGAGTTCATCGCCATCATGGGCCCCTCAGGCAGCGGCAAGTCGACGCTCCTCAACATCCTCGGCATGCTCGACAACCCTTCGGCTGGGGCATACGAGTTCGACGGCCAGAACATCGCGCGCTATTCGGAGGAGCAGTTATCACAGCTGCGTAAAGCCGCGGTGGGCTTCGTGTTCCAAAGCTTCAATCTGATCGACGAGCTCAACGTGGTGGAGAACGTGGAGCTGGCCCTCCTGTACCACAAGCAGGTTTCGGCTCGCGAGCGGCGCGCGCTGGCAGAGGCGGCGCTGGAGCGGATGAAGATTGCTCACCGAAAACATCACATGCCTTCGCAATTATCCGGCGGTCAGCAGCAGCGCGTAGCCATCGCTCGCGCCGTTGTCGCGCGGCCCAAGCTGATCCTGGCCGACGAGCCGACCGGCAACCTGGACTCGGCGAATGGCGAGGAAGTGATGCAGCTGCTGACGCAGCTCAACGATGAGGGCACCACGATCGTGATCGTCACGCATGCCCCCGCCCACGCCGAATACGCGCACCGGATCGTCAATCTCCTGGATGGAACGATCGTGACGGAAAACATCCGCCGCATCGCCTGAGGGAACAGCCGTGCTCAAGAACTATCTCATGACAGCCGTGCGCAGCTTCGCACGCTACAAGCTCTACAGCTTCATCAACGTCTCGGGGCTGGCGCTCGGACTGGCATGTGTGATCTTTGTGATGCTGTTCGTCCGCGACGAAACATCCTACGACCAGTGGGTGCCGAACAACGCGCAGCTCTACAGGATGGAGACCACCGCCAATGTGCCCGGCCGGGATCCGCTGGATCTGGCCATCGTGCCGTTTCCCATTGCGGCGGCGATGCGCGATCAGATTCCGGAGGTCGAAGCGGCGGTGCGCATGCGTCGGCAGGAAATCACTTTGACGAGCGCCGGCGAGCAGTTCCCGGAAACGGTGAACGTGGTGGACCCGGAGTTCCTGCAGGTCGTGCGGCTGCCGCTGGTTTCGGGCGATCCCGCCACGGTACTCAGCCAGCCCGACTCGGTGGTTCTGTCGCAGAGCACGGCACGCAAATTCTTCGGCGATGCCGATCCAATCGGCCGGACGCTCACCGCACCGAGGAAGCAGTGTCCTCCTCCCAGGGATCCGGAATGTTTCAAGAGCGCGGTGTCATTGAAAGTCACTGGCATACTGCGCGACGTGCCGAGCAATTCTCAGCTGCTGGCTGATGTGATGATGCCGAACACGTCCCTGGCTGACCCGGACACGCAAGGATCGAAGCAGGACTGGCTCTCGGCAAACTACTACGCATACATTCTGCTGTCGCCGGGCGCGAGTCCCGACGCGGTGCTCGGCAAACTCGCACCCATCATGGATCGAGCCACGGCAGCTGCGCTCAGGGAACGTCAACTCGACATGCGTGGCAGCGAGCTCTTCAAGATGCATCTGACTGCGTTCACGGATGTGCACCTCGAATCCGGCCGCTATGGAAACAATCTCACGCCGGCAGGCAGCTGGCTCACCGTCTACGGCGTCACGATGGTTGGAGCACTGATCCTGCTGATCGCCTGCTTCAACTTCACCAATCTGGCGACTGCTCGCGCCACGTTGCGCGCGCGCGAGATCTCGATGCGTAAATGCGTGGGCGCCACCCGCAAGCAGCTGATCGTTCAGTTTCTAGGCGAGTCGGTGTTCATGGCGCTGTGTTCGCTGCTCCTTGCGCTCGCGCTGGTTGAAATTCTGCTGCCGGCCTACAGCAGCTTCCTGGAACGCCCGGTCGAGTTCCATTACTTGCGTGACTGGCGGCTGACGCTGTTGACGCTCGGCTGCGCGATCGGGGCAGGACTGATCAGCGGCATCTACCCCGCGCTGGTGTTGTCTGGTTTCCGACCGGGCCAGGTGCTCAGGTCGAGCACTTCCTCTCGCGACAGCGGCTCCAGCCGTCTGCGCGTGGTGCTGGTCGTCATGCAGTTCGCGGTGTCCATCGGCTTGGGCATTACTGCCGCCGCCGTGCTCAACCAGATTCGTTACGCCCGCGACATGGAGCTGGGCTTCGACAAGAACAACGTCGTCATCCTGAGGGCGGAATGGAATGCCTCGGTTCGAGACAATTTCGCGAAACTGCTGCGCACTCATCCAGGCGTGATCTCGACGGCACTCTCCAGCACCGTGCCGTTCGCCTTCGACAACTCGCTGGGCCTGGTGCAGCTGCCCGGGCAAACGCAGACGATGACGCTCAACAAAGTGATGATCAGTCCGGACTTCCCCACCCTCTACGGCATTCCGCTGGTTGCCGGGCGCCTGCTGGAAGAAGGCCGCGAGGCGGACACAGTGCGCAACGACGCGCAGCCGAGCAACGAGGGACACAACATCATCATCAACGAGGCCGCGGCGGCTGTTTTCGGTTTCACGCCGCAGGAAGCGGTCGGCAAGTCCATCATCTACAACCGCAACAACGTGAACATCGTCGGCGTGCTCGCGGACATCAAATTCAACGGCGCGAGCGAGCCCGCCAAACCCACCGTCTATTTACACGACAACTGGGAGACGAGCCGGATCTCGATACGCGTGCGAGAAGAGAATATTCCGGGCGCGTTGAGCTTCATCGAGCAGTCCTGGCGCACCGTCTCGCCGAACGTCGCGCCCCAGCCCTACTTCCTGAGCGATCGCTTCGACACGCTGTATCGCGCACATGAAAAGCAGGGTGTGATGTTCGAAGTCTTCGTCGGCCTGGCCCTGCTCGTCGCGTGCCTCGGCTTCTTCGGCCTCGCCGTATTCACCGCGGGACGGCGCACGAAGGAGATTGGTCTGCGCAAGGTATTCGGCGCGCGCACCCACGACGTGGTCCGGTTGCTGCTCTGGCAATTCTCCATCCCGGTTCTGATCGCGAACGTGATCGCGTGGCCGCTGGCCTGGTTGTTCCTGAATCATTGGCTGGAGCGGTTCGCCTATCGCATCTCTCTCAATCCGCTTTATTTCGTCGGAGCGGCACTCGTTGCGCTGCTGATTGCATGGGCTACGGTTTTCGCTCACGCCTATCGTGTCGCTCGCGCGAGTCCGATCAGCGCGCTGCGCTATGAGTAGAGCACCAGTGCTGAAACGGCCTGTTCCCGCATTGGTGGTGGCTGTGACGCTTGCGGCGGCAGGCTGCACCACCCCGGTTCCGCGTGCCCTGCCGCCGGAGATGGTTCCCGAAGCTTTCACAGGTCCCATTCCAACGTCGGTCAAGCCGTGGCCGGACGCATCGTGGTGGGAAGGATTCGGTGATCCGCAGCTCTCGACTCTCGTCACAGACGCGCTGGCAAACAACCGCGACATCGAGGTTGCTGTGGCGCGAGTCCAGCAGGCAGAAGCTCAGTCTGGCTTGCAGCGCGCAGCGCTCTTTCCACAGGTTGCAGCCGGAGCCAGACATATCAGAGGCAGCTGCCGCGGCGAGGGTTGCCTCGAATTCTCGAACGACAAGCGTTTCGGCGTCGATCTCGAAGCCAGCTTCGATCCCGATCCCTGGGGCCTGTCACGAGGCAATTTGCGAGCAGCGAACGAGCTGGTGAAGTCGGCGCGCTTCAGCCAACAAGCGCTGGCATTGGCAATTGCCTCCGACACCATCGAGCAGTATCTGACGGTGCTGGCGATTCGCGCCCGAATCGCCATCGCCAACGAGAACATCTCCGCAATCAGCAGCATCGCGGAAGTCATTCAGCTGCGAGTCGACACCGGGACCATCTCGCGTCTCGACCTGGCACGCCAGCTGGCGCAGCTCGAAGGTGTGAGAGCCCGGCTGCCGCTGCTGCAGGTCCAAGAGAAACAGGCTCTTTTCACGCTGGCCGTGCTGCTCGGAGTTCCGCCGGAAAAAATCGATGTCAGCGCGCAGAACCTGGACCACATCCTCGCACTGCCGGTGAGTGCGGGACTGCCCTCCGAGCTGTTGCTGCGTCGGCCCGATATTGCGCAAGCCGAGGCCGACCTCGCCAGCGCTCACGCGAGCGTCGACGCAGCGCGCGCCGCCTTCCTGCCGCACTTCTCGCTCACGGGTCGAGGCGGACGCGCAAGTTCAACGGTTGACACGCTTCTGAGCGGATCCAGGTCCGGCTATACATACGGGCTCGATCTGTTGCAGACCATCTTCAGCGGCGGGCGGCTGCGCGGCGGGAAACAATTGGCCGAGGCAACGCAGAGAGAGTTCATCGCCCGATACCAGGCCGCGGTCCTCAACGCCTATGCAGACGTGGAGAACGCGCTGGTCGCAGTCGCCGGCACCAGCCAGGCCGAACAGAACCTGACACGACAGATCGACGCCGCGCGCGAGGCATTTCAAATCTCCGACCTGCAATATCGCCAGGGCGCGACCGACCTGCTCAACGTGATTCAAGCGCAGCAGACGCTATTCTCGGCACAAGATCAGTTCGTCCAGACCACGCTGGACAACCGGCGGGCCACTGTGCGCCTTCACACAGCGCTCGGCGGCGGTTGGTTGCAGGATCCGGCCGATCGGACTCAGCCATCGCCCTGATGCAGCGGTGCCGTTGAGCGGCATCGCTGCATACGTGAGCAACGAGTCCTTCTCTAATCAGACCAGCACCTCGATCTCATCCGCGTCCGGAGCAACGAGCCGGTCGTCGAGCTGCTGCGCAACCCCGATCAACTGCGCTTGCGAGGCCACGGTCGGCAGCTCGAAGATGGCTCGCAGCTCGACCGACAGATCCAGGGTGCGATTGATCCTGGCGACGATCTGCAGGCCCACGAGCGAGTTGCCGCCGAGCTCGAAGAAGTCGTCGTGAATTCCGACCTGGTCGATGCCGAGCACCTCCTGCCATATGGCGGCGATCTTTTGCTCCAGCTCATTGCTCGGCGCTGCGAAGCGCGTGGCCAGCTGCGGCCGCGGATAGCTGTTCTGCTTGCGAACCTCACGCACGGCGTTGGCGACTTTCGCGACGGAGCAAACATTGCTGCCGCCGACCATCGCCACCGCATCTTCGGGCAGCACCACGATCTGCGGCACGTCGATGGCAAGCACGCGACGAATCGCCTCCATGCCCTCTTCGAACGCGATACCGAAATCTTTGCGGTGCTTGATGTACGCCTCGCGGATCTCCGGAGCGAAGCCCT
>CAMLEO010000169.1 GCA_946478975.1 uncultured Steroidobacter sp. | reverse complement strand
GAACGTCGATTCGGAAACGATCAGCGGCTCCGGCGTGCCCTCGCGCACTACGACGATTGGATGGGGCGCGACTGGACAGTTCCCAGAGACGATCACCGATCCGATCGGCAACACCGCGGGCTATCGGCAGCGCACGGGATATGACTATGTGAAAGGCGTGCGCACCAGCCAGGTCATCGAGTCGCTCGACGGGCAAGTCCGGAATTCACCCGCGACCTCGTGGTCCTACGACGAGTTCGGGCGCGTCTCTCGGCAGACACGGCCGGATAACACGTCTGTGCGTTGGACTTACGAGGACTGCACTTCGGGATGTTTCAACTCCAACCATCGCGTGACCGTGACTACCACGGCCTACGACGCGAACGGCGCGGTGATATCGGACGGGTTGGCCTACTTGGATCGGTTGGCACGGCCGCTAGCCACGCGAGAGAAATTGCTCGACGGTACTTATAACCAAATCGAGCAGCAGTACGACGCCCGCGGCCGATTGCAGCGTCAGAGCGTGCCGTGCAGCGCCAGCGGTTGCGCACTTTATTGGATCACCAACTCTTACGACGACTTGAACCGGCTGACCCAAGTGTCCCGGCCGATCAAGGACAACCTTCCGGGGTCGTCGCAGACGACGACCATCGATTATCTCGGTCGCACGACCGTGGTGACGGATGCGCAGCAGAAAGTGACGCGCAAGACCTTCGATGTCGCCGGGCTGTTGCGCAAATCTCAGGATCACACCGGCTACTTCCAGAGCTTCACGTACGATTCGTTCGGCAGCCTCACGGGTGTCACGGACAGCGCGAGTCGAGCACTGTTCTCGGCCACCTACGATTACGGAGTCAGCGCGTTCCAACGCACTCGCACGGACCCGAGCCTCGGGGCGAGCACCAGCACGTACAACGCCCTGGGAGAGTTACAGACGTACATCGACGCGAAGAATCAAACATTCGCGATGGCGTATGACGCGCTGTCGCGCCCGATCGGACGGCGCGATCGCGTCACCGGACCGACGACGCAGGACTCGACGACGGTCTGGACGTGGGGCCAGAGCGTCGCTCTCCATAACGTCGGACAGCTGCAGGGAGTGAGTTTCGACTCGGCCGACGGTCTTTACAGCGAAGCGCACTTCTACGATGGCTTCGCCCGGCCCGCCCAGCGCGATATCTCCATTCCTGGCGAGGGCGCATTTACATACAACTTCGGCTATGACGCGGCGACCGGCTTGCTCGACACGCTGGCTTATCCGGTCAGCACCGCATCGTCGCGACTCACTGTGCGCTATTGCTACCAGAGCGGGCACTTGCAGAAAGTCGCGGACGGCAGCTGCTCGGGGACGGCCTTCTGGCAAGCAAACGCGATGAATTCGCGAGGACAAATCACGAACGCGACGCTCGGCAATGGCATCACCACGCAGCGGACGTTCGATGCCGTGACCGGTTGGATGAGCAGTGTCAATTCCGGCAGCGGCGGCAACCCATCCTCGGTACAGAACGAGTCCTATCTGTTCGACCTCGTCGGCAACGTCACCCAGCGGCAGAACAACCGCCTCGGTCTTACGGAAGATTTCTTCTATGACGATCTCCATCGCCTGGATTATTCGAACCTGACCAACGGCAGCGGCACGACGCAGAACCTGGACATGACGTATCAGGATGCGTTCGGCAACATTCAATCCAAGATCGAGACGGGCTATACCGCGCCGGCCGTCGACCAGACGATCGAGTGGACCAGCTTTAATTATCCGAAACGCATCACCGCCACTGTGCTCGGCGGCTCTCAGCAGGTCGCGAGCTTCGCTTACGGCCCCGACCGGGAGCGCTGGCGCATGGTGTACGAGAGCGGCTCGGCGACGGAGACGACGCTCTACATCGGTGGCTTGATGGAGAAGGTGACAGCGGGGGCGGCCACTGACTACCGCCATTACATCTACGCGGGCGGCGAGGTTGTCGCCATCTCCAGCCGCCAGAGTTCCGGAACAAACACCGTTCGTTATGTGCTGAACGACCTCCAGGGCGGCGTCTCGAGCCTGCTCACCGGCACCAGCGCGCAGGATCAAAGCTTCACTGCGTATGGTAATCGACGTGATGCCACGACGTGGTCGAACCCGCCGTCGTCGTCCGATCTGCTGAACATGAACAGCATCACGCGCCAGGGCTACACCGGTCACACCGCGCTCGGCACGATGGGGCTCAATCACATGAACGGCCGCGTGCAGGATGCGATCACCGGAACGTTTCTTTCGCCCGATCCTTACGTTATGCAGCCTGGCAGCACGCAGGGCTTCAATCGCTATGCGTACGTGCATAACAATCCATTGACATTCATCGACCCCAGCGGATTCGACATCGTATGTTGGGTGCCACCCTCCAGCTATGGCGGCACGCATACTGTCATGACGCCCGATGGGCCCGTTGAAGGGCCAATCGCCGAAGGCTCGCGCGAGCGATGCGTGGTCATAACGGGCTCGCCCGGTTCGATGTCTGCGGGTCCGGTTGGCGGCGGCGGCGGCAGTGGATCTGTGCCAGGAGTTGGGCCGCTCGAAGAGTTGGTCGTCGAAAAAAGGAATCCCTGCTCAGCGCCGGTTTTCCCCGCGGGAGAAAGCGTCGATAAAAATATCAAGAAGGCGCTGGCCGAACTTGAGAGATCGCTCACAAGGCCAGCGCCCCCGTTTGCACTGGGTGCGGTGAGCATAACTTCGCGACTCGATTTCTTCTATAATCGCGTGCATAACAGCGGTCAATGGGACTACAAGCAAAAGGATCAGAAGTTCATACCCGCCGGAAACTTCAATTTTGGTGCTACTGGGGCTGCGCTTGGAATTCCGAATCAAGTGCTACATAGAGGCGCCGGAGTGGCGCAGATGATTGCAGGTACGTCGGTCTCAGGATTTGGGAATCCTCTCTGGGATGCGCCTTATGGCGACGATCCGGACGACCAGCTGTGGATCGATCGGGGGATTGAATATTTCACCAACAAGTGCACAGTGCCATGACGTGGTGCGTTAAAGAAGTCGTGTATCGAATCATTCTGCTCCTGCTGTTCGCTGTGGGTCCTTGTGCCTGTGGGCCATCAACGAAGATCGAAGGAGAGGTTCTCGCAACGCAAGCGTCCCCAGGCGGGCTGGCAGTCGCAACTTTGTCGCGGGCTGCGCACGGAGCGACGGTAGCAGACGTGTATCGCATATATATGGGTACCGCTGACTCCGTTGCCGTGACGGAGCTGATGCGGGCGGATAAAGTTCAGGGAATATATATCCAGTGGAGAGATGCGACGACCTTGGTCGTTCACATGAAATGCGGCAAAGTTTTTCAGTTCAGCAACTTCTTCTACATTCGTCCTGAGAGTGACAAACTCATATTGATCTCCGTGCTGCTGGATGCGGCAGGTCCCTGTCCGCTGGAAACATAAAATCAACGGGTCATGCCAACGTTGAGGCGGCGTGGCGGGATCCGAAAAGCGCAGATTGGATCTCGTGCGGGGCATTGGCGGTCCGGCGTGTCCACGTTCGACCGAGCGATCACGCGCAGAACTGCAGGATCGTGCGTGTTATCCACAGGTTCGGAAGATGGCGGACACGGGCCCGCCCCGGGCCGGATGCTATGATCCGGCCCCATGCAACGAGATCTCGATAAGATGCGCCGGCGGCCGTTCTTTTTCCCGTAGGCGCAGTCGTTGAACCAGGGGGCCTCATGTACGTCACGGAATGCGCTGCTTGATCAAATCCCTCCAGATGGTCTGGGGAGGATTGATGTTCCTGGCATCGCCGACGTTAGCAGCGGAGGAGAGTGCGAAGCATTGCGATGAAATAGACGCTAGTACGTTTAAGTCACCTGATGGGGTGTGGATCGCGCGGTCGTATGGCGAAGCATGTGACCTGGGACTGTCGACATCAGGAGCAGTTGTGCTGGAACTCGTTCGCGCAGACAACGCCAAAATTCGACAGGTCATTTTCTCTATGACGATGCCACCTGCGAAGTCCGCATGGCCGACCATCAAGTGGCAGTCCCCGAATGAAATCCTGATTAGTGCACCCAGCAGCGCAGAGATAGCTCTGCAGATGGCTCACTTTCAGGGGGTTGAAATCGACGTTCGCTACTGTCCTCGCGATCCTGCGGTCCGGGCTCGCTGGCTCGACTATCGAGCGGCATATCGGAAATGGATCGCAGAGACTTCGGCGTGGACCGACATGAAGAAGCGAGATCCAAATTCTGCCGTCCCCAAGCCCGCGCGACCGATGCCACCGGCCGAAGTTGTCGATCCGACGTGCTCGCAATGACTGAGAGAACCGCTTAACTGCCGCCGCTCAACGAACCCGGCGCATCTGCAGGCAGCGTGTTGCTCCAAGCCGCAGGCCGCTAGTCACCTCACCAGCGCAATGAAAAGCTGGACCATATTCGTATCCGCGATCTTGGGCATGGCGTTCTGCCTGGTTGTCGTCAAGCTCGACGATGCCACTGCAATGGGCCCGCATTTTCCTGCCTATGGCGGAGAAGGCGATTTTAACCAGCGCGCGGCATGGTTCTTCCTATTCTTGCTTCCCGGGTTCCTGCCGTAAGCTCCCCCACAGCGTAGACACTTGAAGCTAGACTCTCCGCCGTTGGAGGGTCGATGAAGAAGTCGAGATTTACGGAATCACAGATCGTCGAGATCTTGAAGGAAGGTGAAGCCGGGTTGTCGGTGGCGGAGTTGGTGCGCAGGCACGGAATCAGCACGGCGACGTACTACGGCTGGAAGTCCAAGTACGCCGGCGTTGCGGCGTCCGAGCTCAAACGGTTGCGGGAGCTGGAGGCCGAGAACTCCAAGCTCAAGCGGATGTACGCAGAGCTGGCGATGGAGAACGCGGCGATCAAGGATGTTCTGAACCGAAAACTGTAGAGCCGTCCGCGAAGCGGCAGGTGGCGGAAGTGCTGGTGAAGGATCACCAGCTTCCGATTCGGCGGGCCTGCCAAATCGTAAAGCTGTCGCGGGCGGCGTATTACCGCCAACCTCGGTGCGCCACAGAGCGTGACGTGCCGGTGATCCAGGCATTGAACGAGATGGTGGCCAAGCGAACGCGCTGGGGCTTCTGGAAGTGCTTTGACCGATTGCGGCTAGATGGTCACCGCTGGAACCACAAACGAGTGCATCGAGTGTACTGCGCGATGAGGCTCAATTTGCCGCGACGTACGAAGAAGCGCGTGCCGACGCGGATTGTTGCTCCGTTAGCTGCGCCCGCAGATCACAACCGGATCTGGGCGATGGATTTCATGCACGATGCTTTATACAGCGGCCGCAAATTCCGCACGTTCAACGTTCTCGATGAGAGGCAATCGGGAAGCTCTGGCGATCGAGATCGGCAGCAGCGTGCCGAGTGCGCGCGTGATCCGCGTGCTCGAACGCCTGATCGACCAGCACGGCAAACCGGAGGCTGTGCGAATCGACAATGGTCCGGAGTTCACGTCTGCGACGTTCGAGGAATGGTGCCAGCAGCGCGGAATCGCTCGGATGTACATCGAGCCTGGCAAGCCCGACCAAAATGCATTCATCGAGCGCTTCAACCGCACGTATCGCAGCGAGGTTCTCGATGCATACCTGTTCGAATCAATTGAGCAGGTACAGCTGCTTACCGATGAGTGGCTCAATGTTTACAACCACGAGCGCCCACACGAAAGCCTTGGCCGTGTGCCGCCGCTGATGTTCATGCCAAGGCAAACCAGCGGAGCCTCTAGTTATCGATTGTCTACTTGACGGGGAAGCTTACGCTGCTGCTGGGCGCATGGGTTGGTCTGTTGTGGGTCCGTATGCGGAAACAGGCTTTGTATGCTTTCATTGGCGCGGTCGTCGGTACGTTTGTGCACTTTAGCTTGCTCGTACTGCTCACAAATCGGATCGAACGGCTCTCCAGCCAGGCGAGTGCCAACTTCGCCGTGATCATGACGTTTTCAATGTGGCTGGTATTGGCGGGGTTGGGCATCTACATTGGATCGCGGTTCGCGCATAGAAGCTCGAAAGCGCTGGGCAGCCCTGGTGTGCGCATCAGCGTGTTGCCGAACGCAGATCATTGCGTCGTGCGTAGTGAGGGATTGCGGGAGGCAGGGCTGCCCGAAGTGGAAATATCAGAATGCCCTATGAAGCTCAGGGACGTAGCCAGCAATCTCGTTTTGCAGATCGCACTCAACGGCAGGGACATTTCGGAATCGCTCCAGGCAGGTAAAACTATCGGTGGGCGCTTCGTGCGCGCTGATCAAACGTTGATCGAGATTTTTCGTCTCGTTGGTATCGACGCGGACTCGACGACGCTGCGAATCGTCGACTTGGACGACGGTGGTGACGGGCATTTTCCTCATCGCTTGGTCGCCACCCACCTTTGCGCCACCGCGGGAGCGTCACCAGCGGACGCCCTCAGACTGCTTTTGGTATCGATCGAAGTGTGGCCGAAGGAGCGGCGGGCTTCGAATGCTGTGTTGGGCGATTTCGAGCTCAACCCCAACAATTTCTGGTCGTGGATCGATCTGGGAACGATGTTGGCGCGGATGGGACGAATCGCCGATGCCATCGAGCATTGGCAAACCGCGGTGTGTATGTGGCCCCGGGGCGGCAAACTGTATGCCGGCCGGATGGTTGAAGGTGGTTCGTCGAAGGCTCGCGACAGTGCTTCGAATCGAGCCGAGCACGACTTCTGGCAGTCGGTTCACGAACGATGCCATAACTCATTGGTGCGCGAAGCTGGGCGTAGAAGTACCGGAAGGCGCATTGTCGGACTAACACACCTGCTGCCTGCACAGATCGAGTGGCCGGTGCAGATAAAAGAATTCAATCGCTCAAGAAACAAAAGGCTCGCAAGCGACGATCAGGTTAGTTGCATCCGACGCAACTGTAGAGGCGAGTTGAACGGCGGTCATGGTGATCGATCTCGATGAGCAACATTGGGTATGGGGTTCTGAGAACGCCGACGCCATCAACTTTGGATTCTGATACATGAGCGACCACAGCAGACTTTTCGAGAGGGTGCGCAAGCGGACTGGGATGTACGTTCCGGACGAGACGTACAACTCGGTTGCTGCGTTTGTACTTGGATACGACCTTGCCTGCGAGGGTGGTCCACTGATGGGATTTCGGGAATGGCTGGTGCTTCGGGAGCCCTCCGGCGCCAACCTCATGTGGTCTGCACTGGTGTTGCAGATTGCATTCCCAGAGGCGGGTGACCCGCGGAGAGAGCTGAACAGTCCAACTGCCGAACGTCATGCCATCGACACCTTGTTCGATCTGATTGCGGAATTCGACCAGGTTCGGGCGCAACGAGACGGCTTGAAAAAGATCTTTCTTGCCAGCGCTGCCGACGAGCAATCGTAGGATAGAGGCGTTCCACGGCCGGTCAGCCGCCCGCCCCGGGCCGGATGCTATGATCCGGCCCCATGCAACGAGATCTCGATAAGATGCGCCGGCGGCCGTTCTTTTTCCCGCTGGTGCTCCCGGTCCTTTTGTTCATCGCATTGGTTGCCGCGGCGGCCTGGTTGTTCGACGCCCGCGCGACCACGGTGGTGTTCGTGGTCCGTCATGCCGAGGTCGAGGTGAGCAACGACCCGGATCCGCCGCTGAGTGTGGACGGCAAGGAGCGGGCGGCGAGGCTGGCCAAGATGCTGTCAAAAGCACGGCCGGTGCGCGGGCTGGATGCGATTTTTGCCTCGGAATTCCGTCGCACGCACCAGACGGTCACGCCGCTGTCGGAGACGCTGGCGCTGCCGGTGAACGTCGTACCGTCGGCGACCTGGTCGGAGCTGGCCAAGCGCATCACCCGCGAGCACAAGGGCGAGTACGTGCTGGTGGCGGGCAATGCCAACAACATCCCGGCGCTGGTCAAGGCGCTGAGCGGCGAGAGCGTGACCCTGGGCGAGGACGAATACGACACCATGTTCATGGTGTTCGTGCCCCAGGTCTCGAAAACCAAGGTCGTCCGCCTGCGCTATTGAATCTTCGGTAGGAAAATTGGCGTTGCAGCTTGCCAGCGGCAACTGCGATGCCTACAATTCGCGCCCTTCGCATCGTGGGCCCGTAGCTCAGCTGGGAGAGCGCTTCGTTCGCAATGAAGAGGTCAGGAGTTCGATCCTCCTCGGGTCCACCAACTTCCCACCGCCGCCATCGCCCCTGTAGTCTCGCGTCCTCCGACTGAAGGATGTCAGAGAACTTCATGCTCGCAAGACTGGCGCTTTTCATACTGTTCGGCACGGCATCCGTGCTCGCCCTCGCGGCCGACGAGGCCCCGGCCAAGCCGGCCGATCCGCTGACCCAGCGCGCCGTGATGACCGGCGAGCAGGTGGTGCAGATCCTGGATCAAACCGTCGATTGGTATCGTTCGCTCGGCACTCAGCAGCAGGCCGCGACTCAGCCCAGCGATCTGCTGATCCTGTACGCCAATCGCCAGATCGCGGACAAGCTCATGAGCCTCGCCTTCGAGATCGCCCGCGCCAATGCGGAGCTGATCAGCAGCGAGGCGGGCGCAGCTCAAGAGCAGAAGGAAGCGGAGTCGGCCGAAGAGCAGTCGCTGTCGCGCATTCGCAAGAAGCTCGACGATCAGCGCACCGATCTGCAAGCTGAGATCGAAACCGTGCGGCGGCAGTTGTCCGCCTCGAACGGCAACAAGGACGATCTCCAGGCGCGCCTGTCGGTCATGCAAGGCGAGCTCGACCTGCTGAATGCACGCCGCAACTTGCTGGCGAACATGAACCAGTACGCCAACGAGAACACCAACTCCAACGCGCTCAAAGCTCACATCGACGCGATCGCCGCGTCCATTCCTTCGACCGCGAATGCCACCGTCACCACGACGACCACCACGACGACCGGCACCGCTGTGAATCCAACGTCTGTGACTTCTGCGGTGAGCACGTCGCTGAGCCAGTTCGGCATTTGGGATTTGACCTCGACGGTGCTGCGGCTGTCGGCGAAAGGCCGAACCATCGAAACGGTGGATCAGCGCACCGCCGAGCTGCAGGATCTGTTCACGCAGATCCGCAAGGCGCCGTTGGATCAGCTCAAAGCACTGTCCGCGCGAGGCGATGAGCTCGCCGCCCAGGACACGCAGGACCGCGCGACGCTGAAAAACATGCGCGACCAGTACGACACGATCGCGTGGTTGTTTCAGCAGACCACGGCCATCGTCACGCCGCTGAGCAAGGCGGAAGTGCTGCTCACCCAGTATCGCAACAATCTCAACAACTGGCGTGAGGCGACTCAACGTCAATATCACGAAGCGCTGCGCGCGTTGGGTATGCGCCTGGTGATTTTCATCGCGCTGCTGGCGCTCGTATTCGCGCTCGCGGAGCTGTGGCGTCGTGCCGTGTTTCGTTACGTGCAGGACCCTCGCCGTCGCTCGAGTTTCCTGTTGGTGCGGAAGATCGTTCTGTGGGCGCTGGTGGTTGCCATCGCAGCGTCGACGTTCGCGACCGAGCTGGGCTCGCTCGCGACGTTCGCAGGTCTCATCACCGCCGGTCTGGCTGTTGCCATGCAAAGCGTGCTGGTGTCGGTGGTCGGTTATTTCTTCCTCATCGGCAAGTACGGCATTCGCGTCGGCGATCGTGTGCAGGTCGGGAGCGTGACCGGCGAAGTCATCGACCTGGGCCTGGTGCGGCTGCATTTGATGGAGCTGAGCGGCGAGGGCTCGATGAGCCCGACGGGGCGCGTCGTGGCGTTCGCGAACTCGATCATCTTCCAGGCGTCGGGCGGCTTGTTCAAACAAATCCCTGGCATCAACCTGGCGTGGCACGAGATCACGGCCACATTGCCGGCCGGTGCGGACTACGCGGTGTTGAAGACGAAGCTGGTTGAAGCTGTCAGCAATGTGCTCAAGGATTATCGCGATGACATCCTGCGCCAGGCGCAGGAAATCCAGCGCACTGCGGCTGCTCATGGCAGGGGCGACGCCGAACCGCAGGTGCAATTGCGCTTCTCGGCGTCGGGCGTCGACGCGCTGGTGCGTTATCCGGTGGAGTTGCAACACGCTGCGGAGATCGACGAGCGAGTGTCCCGCGAAGTGCTGAACGTGGTGTCCGCAGCGGCGAAAGCGGCCTGACGGAACACTGGCCCGACGGCAGCGCTTACTCGCACACCTGAGGTGACGCGAGGGCAAGCACATGGCCACTCACAAATCCACGCACAAATCCAAGACTCCGGGAACGATGAAGGAAGTGTTGTCGGATAATGTCCGGCATCAGCAGCGCCGCTCCGATGCAACCGCGAGCCCGCCGGAGGCGCAGCGCTCGCCGCATCAGCGAATCAAGGACGCCGACAAGAAGCGCACTGAAAAACACCACTAATCGAAGCTCACCACCACGTTTGGCGCCGGCAGCGATTTGGCAATCACTCGCGCTGCCGGCAGCGCTTGCCAGGGCTTGGTGCCAACGTCGCTGATCGAGTTGTATCGGCCGAGCAGGCGATAGCTGGCGAAGTGATATGGCATGCCTTCGGCCGCAAGCGGTGCGGTCGCGTTCGCGACGTGAAAATGCAAATGCGGCGATTGCGCCTGGCCGGTGAAGCCAACCTTGCCGAGGCGCTCACCACGACGCACTTTCTGGCCCACTTTCACGGCGAGGCCGGGCTGCAAATGTTCGTAGAACGCATAGCGTCCGCCGCCGATATCCAATGTGACATACGCGCCGGTCGCATCTCCGATCGCGATGTGTTCCGCGGGAGGCTCAGTGAAGTCATCCCGTGTGGCGACGATCACGCCATCGCTCACAGCTAATACATCGGCGCCGTAGCCGAAGTAATCAGAAGGGCGCTCCCCCGTCCCTCGAAACGTTTTGCCATCGGCATCGACGCCTAGAAAATCGATGGCGAAGCGCCCCGGCAGGTGGACGTGTCCATCGACGGCGTAGAGCACGCGACGATGACCTCGCTCCATGGTCGGATCATACAAAGCAGCCCACGTGCCTCCACGCAGCGGAGGCCCAAGCTCCGGCAACCCAAGCTCCGGCAACGGTATGGCATCGATGGACAACGCGTCGCTCCTGAGAGTGACCGTGCGAGTCTCGTTGCGACTCGGTACGCTGACCGAAATTCGATGGGCGAGTGTCATTGGCAGCGGCTGATCCAGCGGCAAAGTCACATAGATCGTTCCAACCATGCCGCCCGGAATTACGCGCGGTTGCGCATCTTTTGGCGCGGCAGCGAGCACGAGCAGAGCTGCCAACGCATCCCCCTCGAAACGTTTCAGCACCGCGGAGCTGATTAAATCGAGCACCGTCAGCTCAGTGAGTGTGACGGCCGAGCTCGCATAGTTCGTCAAATGCAGCTCATAAAAAACATGCACAGTCTCGCCAACCCGCACGGGCAGAGGCGCGGCCGTAATTCGAATATCCAGCGATTGCACCGACCCCACTTGCGCGCCTGCAGGCCAGGACCAGAGCACCGCGGCCATCCCGAGCGCCAGAACTTGCCAGACCCGCATCGCCATCCCTCGCAAGTAATTTGTTCCATATTCAAGCATGGCCGCACGTCGATCAAGCGCGGCTGGGCGCATCGCGGGCACGCCTGAGCGTGCGCAAAGGGGGATCATTTCCGTATCCGGACGCGTTACGGCCGGTTCGGAACAGGAGAAAGGTATGGCGCGCTCCGGCGGAAAGTCAGGCATTCAATTCGGCTACAAGCTCATGTCGGAAACCACCGGGCCGCGCGAGCTGGTGCGCAACGCCAGGCTGGCCGAAGACGCGGGATTCGATTTCGTCGGGCTGTCGGATCATTACTTGCCCTGGCTGGAATCGCACGGTCATTCGCCGTTCGCCTGGAGCGTGCTGGGTGCGATTGCTGAAGGTACCAAGCGCGTTGGCATCGCCACGGGATTGACCTGTCCCATCATTCGTTATCACCCGACGATCATTGCGCAGGCTGCCGCGACGATCGGTGTCATGAGCGAAGGTCGGTTCACGCTCGCGCTGGGCGCAGGCGAACGCTTGAACGAGCACATCGTCGGCTACGGCTGGCCGCATGTGAATCATCGCCACGGCATGCTGCGAGAGGCGGTGGAAATCATGCGCGGGCTGTGGGAAGGGAAGTTGTATTCGTTTAGCGGCGAATATTACGAAGTCGAAAGCGCGCGCGTTTATGACTTGCCCGACGAGCCGGTGCCGATCGTGATCGGTATCAGCGGCCAGAAGTCCGCGACCCTTGCGGCCGAGGTGGGCGCTGGAATCATGGCCGTCGAGGCCGATCCCAAGCTGGTGAAGATGTGGCAGGGCGAAGGTGGCGACGGGCCGAGATACATCGAGCTGTCGTTCGCGTATGCGCCGTCGGAGGAAGAGGGGCTGGAGATCGCCCACAAATATTCCCGCTTCGGTGCGCTCGGCTGGGAAGTGCTGGCGGAGTTGCCAGGCGTTAAAGCGTTCGAAGGCGCGACGCAGTTTGTGAAGCCCGAGGACTTGAAGGACAGCGTTCCGCACGGGCCAGATCCTGAGACGTACGTCAAAGCGATTCAGAAGGCGATCGACGCCGGCTTCGATCATGTCGTGCTGCTCGCCGCCGGGCCGGATCAGGCCGGGTTCATCCGCTTTTTTGAGCAGACGCTTGCGCCGGAACTGCGCGGGTTGTCGGCGAAAGGCCCGTCCAAGACTTCCAACAGCAAGGCCAAGAGTAAGGGCAAAAAGAGGTAGTATCATCCTCCACGAAGCACGTTCGTGGAGTAGTCGAAATGGCGTCAAATATTGCGACCGGCGCGGCGGTCGCGGGTGTGAAGCGGCCGATGGCGCCGGCGGTGGCTGCTGCTCTGAGCGAGCGCTTCGGCGCCCGCTATGTCACATCCATGGCCGTTCGTGAACATCACGGCCGCGACGAATCCGCATTCGATATCACACCGCCCGACGCGGTCGTCTATGCGCTCTCCACCGAAGACGTTGCATTCGTCCTCTCGCTCGCCAATCGTCACGGCACGCCCGTGATTGCGTACGGCGCGGGCTCATCGTTGGAAGGTCACTTGCTCGCCGTCCAGGGCGGCATTTGCATCGACCTCTCGCGGATGAACAACATTCTCGAAGTCGACGCCGCCGAAGGAATTGCAGTCGTCGAAGCAGGCGTCACCCGCAAGCAGCTGAACGAACATATCCGCCAGGAAGGCGTGTTCTTTTCCGTCGATCCCGGCGCCGATGCAACCATCGGCGGCATGATCGCCACGCGCGCCAGCGGCACCAATGCCGTTCGTTACGGCACGATGCGTGAGAACGTATTGTCACTCACTGCAGTCACGGCTTCGGGCGAAATCATTCGCACCGGCACTCGCGCTCGCAAATCGTCGGCGGGTTACGACCTCACGCATTTGCTGGTCGGCAGCGAAGGCACGCTCGCGATCGTCACCGAAGCGGTGGTGAAATTGCGGCCGGTGCCCGAAGCATCCAGCGTCGCAATCGGCCATTTCCCCGACGTCGACGCAGCCGTGCGCACGGCGAGCGAAATCATCCAGTGCGGCATTCCGATTGCCCGCTGCGAGCTGTTGGATGAAACCATGGTCATGGCGCTGAACAAACACAGCAAACTCACGTTGCTGGAACGGCCGATGCTCATGATGGAATTTCACGGCAGCGAAGCGTCCGTTGCGGAGCAGGCTGCGGCGGCGGAGGAAATCGCCAAAGGCAACGGCGGCGAAGAGTTTCGCTGGACGCAGCTGCCGGAGGAGCGCACCAAGCTGTGGAGCGCTCGTCACAACGCGTACTTCGCAACGTTGCAGCTGCGGCCCGGCTGTCGAGTTTTTTCCACCGACGCCTGCGTGCCGATCTCCAAGCTCGCACAATGTATTGCCGAGACGCGCGCCGATCTCACTGAGAGCGGTGTGATTGCAACGGTGCTCGGCCACGTCGGCGACGGCAATTTCCACGTGTCGATGGTGATCGATCCTGCGAGCCAGCAGGAATGGGCGATTGCCGAAGCGTTCAACGAACGCCTGGTGCATCGTGCGATCGCCATGGGCGGCACGTGCACCGGCGAGCACGGCGTCGGCTTGCACAAGAAACGCTTCCTGGAAGCGGAACATGGCAAGCCGGCAGTCGATGTCATGCGGCTGCTCAAGCGCACGCTCGATCCGAACAACATCCTCAATCCTGGCAAGATTTTCGATTAGTAAACCTTTATCGCCACCGGGGGCAATGGTTTCCAGGCGCTGATCCAAGGAACTGATCGGGTGATCGGTCCGGTCGATCTGGATGCGCTGGTCGACTGCGTGGAACCGCTGCCGCAGCCGTTTAGCGCCGCGATTGAAGGCCGAATCGTACGTATTAACTGACTGTAACAAGTCTGCGGGCCCACGGCTGCGGTATCCTTTGCCGCAGCCGTGTCAAACGAACGACCCACAGTGTCCGCATCCCCGCCAGAATCCGCGACTGCACGCCCGAGAGCCATCGGGCCGATGCCGGCGATTCTGAGCGACAACTTAGGGATAGATCGCGGGCTGATCTGCGGCTTTCGGCTGCGGGGCAACTCGGCGCCGCAGGAAATATCCGTCGAAGAGATCGCCTCGGCACTGGTGCAGACAGAGACGGTGCCTGACCAGGTGGTGTGGTTGCATTTCAACTTGAGCGACGCACGTGCGCGCCGCTGGCTGCTCGAAGCGACGTTCCTTCCCGAATCTCTGCGTGAGCTCTGGCGCGAGCACGACAGCAATCGACGCGTCGAGCTGGTCGAAGGCGGCCTGCTGCTGGTGGTCAACGACTTTACCTACGACGATGCATCCGATCCTTCGGAAGTCGCGCCGCTGTGGTGTTTCGCCGGCAAGCAATTGCTCATCACGGCACGCATTCATCCGATCCGCAGTGCCGATGAGCTGCGCCTGCAGATGCGAGGGCAGGTGAGTGCCGGCTCCGGCATCGAGCTCGTCTCGCATCTGCTGGACATTCGCACCAGTCGCGTCAAGCAGCTGGCGAATGCGATGACCGATCAGCTCGACGATATCGAGGACAAGATTCTCGCCGGCAACATCGAGCAGCAACGCGAGCTGTTGGGCCGCAACCGTCGTCTGTGCGCGCGCCTGCGGCGGCAGTTTGCGCCGGAGCGCTCGGACCTGACTCGTTACGTTCATCGCCTCGGTTCTTCGCTCGGCGGCACCGATCGCGAGGCGCTGCATTCGTGTCACGAAACATTGGCGTTCGTGCTCGAAGAAATTGCCGAGCTGTA
>CAMLEO010000168.1 GCA_946478975.1 uncultured Steroidobacter sp. | reverse complement strand
TCGGCGGTGTGTTCAAGGCGGGCGACTCGATGGCCTTCGTGGACGCCATGCAAAGTTATTTTCCGCGGGCGGTCAGTCACGATGCCAGCACCGTGACGCTGAGCATGCAGCGACCGGTCGAGCAGCCGGTGAAGAATCGCGCCACGCATTGAGGCCCCGGTTTTATTGATGGCCAGGATTGAGGAACGGACGGGTGGCCGCGTCGTAATTGCAAGATCTGCGAAAGACGCAGACGGTTCGATAGCAGGGGGTCCGATGAAGTCAGTTCGTAGAGCGCGCAACCGCCTTGGATTACGGGCAGTCAGCGCTTCCGCTTTTTCCATGATTGCCGTTGCGGGATTCGCGCTGCCGGCGTTGGCCGACGGCTCGGCGCCGGTGTACGAGTTCAACATTCCGCCCGGTGACCTGGGCGATGCCTTGCGTACTTTCGGCGCGACCGCCGATGCGCAGATCCTGTTCTCTCCTAAATTAGTACGCGGCGTGCGCAGCACCGCCGTGCAGGGCCGTTTGTCTGTCAACGAAGCGATGGGCTCGCTGCTCGCGAACACCGATCTCACGTTCAAACGCACTTCGAACAACGTCATCCTGATCGCTCAAGCCGACAAGGCGCCGCCGCCGCGTCCGGCAGCGACGACCTCGCAAGTCGCCGAACGGCCCGCGCCGGCACCCGCCGACACGAATGCGCTGGAGGAGGTGATCGTCACGGCGGGAAAACGTCTGGAAAACATCCAGGACGTGCCGGCTTCGGTACTCGTCGTCACTGATGCCACGCTCGAACGCGCCAACATTCGCGACTTCGATGACATCGTCAAAGTCGCGCCGTCAGTGACGATCACAAAGACCTCACAGCCTGCGAACAACAGTATCAACATTCGCGGCATCGGCACGTACGCCTACAGCATCGCCACCGAGCCCAGCGTCGCCGTGGTCGTTGACGATGTGCCGCAGTCGTTTCAAGCGGCGGCGTTCGCTGCACTGGTCGACGTGCAACAGGTCGAAGTCTTGCGCGGCCCGCAGAACACATTGTTCGGTAAGTCCGCATCCGCCGGCGTTGTGAACATCACGACGCAGCCGGTGTCCGACGAGTTCACAGCGCGCGTCGATGCGATGACCACGGACGATAACGAATATCGTGTGCAGGCCACGGTGTCCGGGCCGATCACCGACACGCTGAAGTTCCGGCTGGCCGCGAACAACAGCGACTATCGCGGCAATGTTCACAATCTCACCACCGGCCACTGGCTCAACGGCCAGGAAGATACGACCTTCCGCGGCAAGCTGGTGTGGACGCCGAACGACGACTGGACGGTGATGCTGTCGCCGTACTACACCAAGACCGACGCGTCGTGCTGCACGGGAACGTTTTATTACCTTTCGCCAGGTGCGACGACCGGTGGCGCGGCGACAGGGCCGGGCCGCATTCCCCAGTCGCAGTTCCTCAATGGCATCACGCCGGGCCCGAACAATCGCTCGATGCGCATGGACATCGATGCGCAGGGCGACGCTGAAGACTACGGCAGCGGCTTGAAGATCGTGCGCGACCTGGGCGGATTCTCGCTCGCATCGATCACCTCGTACGATCACTATCAGCTCGACGACCGCCAGGACACGGACGGCACCGACATCGATTTCTCCGTTTATCAGCCGATCTCGCCGCACGGCGGCTCGGCCAACGGCGGCTATTTCGACATTCGTTCGAAGACGCAGGAATTCCGGCTCACTTCGCCCGAAGACCGCCTGCGTTACGTGACCGGCCTGTACTTCAGCGACACGAAATCCGAACGTTACTTCGTGCGCGGCTCGAACACGCTGGACGATTACAACATTTCGCCCACGCCGTCGCTGACGCCGTCGAATCTGCCGACCAGCAACAGCACGACGTACTCGCGTTATCTCTCGACGGCGCGCGCCACCAACTATGCGTTGTTCGGGCAGGGCAACTACGGCCTCACCGACAATCTCAACCTGCTGGCCGGCCTGCGCGTGAATCACGAAGAGATCGAATACACGTTCTACGATCTCGGCAATGGCGTGACCTACGGCAGCCCGAAATGTTCGAGCACCACGCCGTCGGGCATTCCGATCGACACCTGCAACGACGATACGTCCGTGACCGGGCGCGCCGGTTTGCAGTATCGGTTCTCGCCGGACTTCATGACGTTTGTGACTTTCTCGCGCGGTTACAAGGGCATGGCTTACGACCTGACGAGCACGCTGACCGTGCGCTCGCCGGCCGCGAACGGCCCGTACGCAGGGAAGCCGCTGGCGGATGCGATCGCGGCGAATCAGCCTGTCGACGCCGAAACTGTGAACGCCTATGAGCTCGGCTTCAAAGGTACGTTCCTGGACGGCCGGGTGATCTGGAATGTCACCGGCTTCTACATGGACTTCTCCGGCTTCCAGGCGCAGAGCCGCGACCAGGCGCTGAATCAGAACCTGCTGAACAGCATCGGAAAAGTGACTTCCCGCGGCGTCGAAACTGAACTCGCTGCGCGCTTCGGCGATTTCACGTTGAACGGCGGCGGCGCATACAACCGCGCCGTGATGGAAGACTTCCCGAACGCGAGCTGCTTCCCGCGCCAGACGGTGGCGGAAGGCTGCGTCGGCAACGTGCAGGACCTGTCGGGCAAGCCGCTGTTCAATGCGCCGAAGTGGAACTTCAACTTGAACGCGCAATATGACTTCCCGCTGTCCGGCAGCGCGCTGACGCCGTTCGTCAACGCCGGCGACCGCTGGCAGTCGGAAGTTGTGTTCAACCTGCTGCAGGACCCCGACTCTGTGCAGGGCGACTACGGCATCGCGAACCTCGGGGCCGGCGTGCGCACCGACCACTGGAAGCTGACCGGTTTCGTCAACAACGTGTTCGACAAGAGCTACGCGTTGACCATGGGCCGCGAGTCCAACGTCAACCTGCCTGCCGGCGGCAACGCCATCGGCTGGAAGCCGGCGCGCGACAGCGAACGCTACTTCGGCGTGCGGGCGTCTGTGAGCTTCTAGTCGAAAGGGCCTCGGCCACTTTCGACCATGGAATCAGTTAGCGAAGCGCGGGATGCGGAACCCCAAAACGCATCCCATTCGGTGGCCCCAGCTCACAAAGCTGAGGCCACCTTCTTTTATCGAACCTCTGCGTCGACATGCGATCAAGAATCCTGCTGCTGCTCCTCGCTGCGTTAGCGTCTCTGCCGGCGGTGGCGTCCAGCCCCAAGCCGCGAAGTTACAACGAAGTCGTCGAAGGTCACATTCGTCCGCAACTGGAACGGCTGCTGGTGCAGCTGGCGAAGGACGGCCGCGCGATGAAGATCGACGGCGTCGCCGTGTTCAACGGCTCGGACAAATTTCTGCCCGGCAAGATAGCGCTCGCATGGGCGGACCTGATTGGCTCGCTGCCGCCCGGCGATCCTCGCGTTGCGCAGTATCTGTCCGCGTTCGGCCATCTCGCCAAGCTCACTGCCGACGATCCGAACGACACCTGGGGCATTTATTACTATCTCTCGGCGCTCGCGGCGCTGGACCGCGACGGTCGTCTGAAAGGAACGATCGATCCGCTGACGATGGCGAAGCTGCGTGTGCGGCTGGACTGGCGCTCGTTCGTCGATGTGGACAGCTTCGCGCTCATCGATCATCCCAACAACTATTACTGCGTGGCGTTCGGCATCGCGCGCCTGCGTAACGAGCTGGGCTGGGAAGATCTCAAAGGCGCGGAACGTTTGTATTCGAAGATCACCGATCATTATCGCGAGCACTCCGGTCCCTATGGCTTCGCCGATGAGACTGACGGTGAAGGGCGGTTCGATCGCTACAGCGTGCTGCTCTCGGCCGAGATCGCGCAGCGGTTCATGGAGACTGGCGGCCGCCCGCCGGCAGAAGTAGTCGATTGGGTGCGCAAGTCCGCTGATGTGATGATGATGCGCCTGAACTCGCGAGGCGAAGGCTTCGAATACGGCCGCAGCCTGGGGCCGTACAGCGAAACGGCGATCATTGAAGTGTTGACGGCCGCGCTCGAACTCGGCGTGCTCAATGATGAGCAAAAGGAGCTGGCGTACGCGTTTGTTTCCAAAGCCGCCGAACGTTACGCCGACTTCTGGTTCGACCCCGCGACCGGTTCCATCAATCTGTGGGACAAGGGTCGCCGCACCGATCGTTATCGCGGCAAGTTCCGCGTGCTGGGCGAGAATCTGTCGCTCGGGCATCAGTTCTTTTATACCAACGAGGCGTGGAACAAGCTCGGCTTTCGCAATCGCGAGCCGATGTTGAATTTCAAGTCCGCGCTCGAGAAGCTGCCGCAGCGTTCGGTGACGTGGTTCGCTCGCGGCGAATACGATCGACTGCTGCTGACGTGGCGTGAGGGCGATCGCGTGATCAGCCTGCCGCTGATCAATGGCGGCGAGAGCCAGCACGATCACAGCCCGTACTTTCCGATTCCGTTTGCGAACGGCATGTTGAGCGGCGTCGCCGACGATGAGAATCCGCTGTTGATTCCGCGATTCGCGCTTGCCGACGGCACCACGCTGATGCCGCTCGCGTACTTCCGTGACGTGAAGGTGGAGCAGTCCGGCGGTCGCACCACCATCACTTATCGGCAGAGCGAGCTGGATCGCATGGGGCAGGATGCGCCGGTCAAGGACGAGCGCATTTCGCTCCAGACGACGTATACATACGAGCGCGGCTTGATCACGCGAACGGACGTGTACACGCCGGGCCGCAAGCTGGCGGTGAAAGGAATCGATCTGGCGTTCGGCTCGTTCTCTTCGGATCCCACGACCAACGGTTTGACGACCAGGTTTGCGAATGGCGCGGTCGAAGAGTTCTCGGTCAAGGGGCTGGAGCGTTGCGAGTCGGCGCCGGCCGCCGGCGATCAACGGTATCAGGCGCCGTACGGACCGATGGCGAGCAAAGTCACCTGCACTCGCGCGGCGTTCGATTTCGAGCGGCCGCTGACGTTGAGCTGGCGGCTCAAGTACAAGCCGGAGTAGCTTTCAGCGACCTGGCGAGCTGCAATGTTTGAAGGCGAGGACCACCTGTCCTCGCAAGGTCCGCAGCAGCCCGAGCTGCTCGGCATCGATCTTGATGCCGTCCGCCAGCTCCGAGTCGGCGTACAGCAGGCCGATGGCGTGACTCTTCAGCATCACTGGCAGCAATAGAAAACTCTTGGCGCTGATCACGCGGCGATGCCAGTCGGGAATGCGCTGTGCGATGTTCGGCGCCTGCGTGTTCTCGATGACGATGTCGACGCCTTTTTCCAGCGACACATGAAATGCGTCCGGCGCGAACGCGAGCGGAAACGAACATTGCGGAATGATCCGGTCGATGTCTTCGCCGAAGCCGAAGCGCGCCCGCATTGCGTTGAGCTTCGGGTCGCGGATGAAGATCATGGTGCGGCTGAAGCCCATGCCGCGATACATGGTTTCCAACACCATTTGCAGGATGTCGTTCAGCGCGAACTCGGACGTGAGCGCTTCGGTCACATCGCGGATGCCGGCGGATAACATCTGCTGCGCGTTCGGTTGCGCGGCGGTCTGTTCCTCTTGCGCGTCGAGCACGCCGATCTCTTCCATCAACGGATCGGCCGGAGCAGTTTCCACCGGGGCTGCATCGGCGCCGCCGGCCCAGGAACGAATCGCTTTGAGGATGGGGCTGTGCGTTGCCGGCAGATCCAGCGTCGCGGAGCGTTCGCCAACATCCTTCAAGCCCTGTTCGATCACTGCGAGCAGGTCGTCGGGCTTGAGCTGGATCGCAGCGTTATAACGTTTGCTCAACGCCAGCAGTGTTGCTGCTTTGTTCGCCGGCGGCGAGCGCAGGGCAGTGGCATATAGATCGTTGGCGAGATTGGCGGCGATCCTGAGTTTCTCGATCTCACTTTTTGGCGCTACCACGTCGCGCGGCGGGAGGCTTTGCATGCCTTCGACCAGCCGATCGGGGAAGTTCCAATGTTTGGCGATGCCGACGCCCAGGTCGCGATAGGAGATTCCGAGCACCCGCTCGGCCGCGAGCTCCTCGGAGATGCCGGTTTCCATCAGCGCGCGGATCTGCAGGTTTTCTTCGTAAAGGAAAAAGATCACCAGCAGCCGGCCGAGGCTCTGAAACAATGTGCACATCACCGCTTCTTCGCTGTTCGGCATGCCCAGGCGCTGGCACAGCGCTTTGGCGATCACGCCGGCGAAGAACGCGCCGATCAGTTCATCCTGCAGCGATTTCTCCTGCGGCCGGCCGCGGGAGAATTCCAGCATGGTCAGCGCCATCGCCGTGTTGCGCACTTCGTCGCAACCCAGAATCATCACTGCCTTGGAAACGGTGCGAATGCGGCCGTGATATTGGCCGTAAATGGCCGAGTTCACGACCTGCAACAGCTTGGTCGTGAGCGAGGCGTCGTGCAGGATGACCTGCGTCAGCTGCCGCGTGCTGTGAGTGTCCGAAGCGACGACCTGGTTGATGTCGCTGATGGTCGTGGACAGCGTCGGAAACCCCGAGCAATTCCGCAGCCGACGCAGCATCGCCTCCAGGGGCGACGATCGTTCACTGTCGAGGCGCTGGCTGGTGCTCGTCATGGGATGTTGCAAGAGTCTGTCACTTCAGTGGATCGACCCGCCGCCGTGTTCCTTGAGGGCGGGTGAGGGAAAGCCGCAGCGCTGCCGGCTGCGCAGCGGCGCACCTGAGCGGCAGTTCACAATTGAGCACAATCGATCACGGGACGTTCATTGCCCGTGCCACCGCGCCTTGGGAGCATGCGTGCTGAAAACACCCGCAGGCTCGCAACGCTCGTGAAAATCACTCTGGTCAATCCGCCGCACACCGCCATCGGCAGTCGCATTCCTCGTGAACACTTGCCGCCGCTCGGTTTGCTGAGCATCGGTGGGCCGCTGCTCGACGCAGGCTTCGAGGTCGATCTCATCGACGCGGAGCCCAAGCCGCTGTCGCTCGAAGAGATCGTGCGTGAGGTACAGCGACGGCGGCCGGACGTGCTGATGATCGGGCACTCCGGATCGAGCACGGCGCACCCGACGGTGATGCAGTTGAGCCGGCTCCTCAAGGCCGCGCTGCCGAAGCTCGTCATCGTGTACGGCGGCGTTCATCCAACGTATCACTGGGATGAGATTCTCCAGGAGTGCGCCCACATCGATGTGATCGTTTGCGGCGAAGGCGAGCAGACCGCCGTCGATTTGCTGCGAGCGATGGCCGCTGGCGCACCGCTCGGCGGCGTCAAAGGATTGGCGTTCCGTGAACAGGAACAGATCGTCGCCACGCCGGCCGCAGAAATGATTCGTGACCTCGATGCGTATCGAGTCGGCTGGGAGCTGATCGATCACTCGCACTATTCATATTGGGGTGGCAAGCGAGCGGTGGTCGTGCAGTTCGCGCGTGGCTGTCCCTATCTCTGCAGCTACTGCGGCCAGCGCGGCTTCTGGACGCAATGGCGTCATCGCGATCCGGTGAAGCTGGCTCGCGAGCTCGCTCGTCTGCATCGCGAGCATGGCGTGGAGCTGATCAACTTTGCGGATGAGCTGCCGACCGGCTCCCGAAAGATGTGGCAGACCTTCCTGGAAGCCTTGATTGCGGAGAATGTGCCGCTGCTGCTGGTCGGTTCCACTCGCGCCAGTGACATCGTGCGCGATCGCGACATTCTGCATCTCTATAAACGCGCCGGCGTGATTCGCTTTCTGCTCGGGATCGAAAGTTACGATGAGGAGACGATCCGCAAGATCAAGAAGGGCGCGTCAATCTCCGAGGACCGTCGTGCGATCCAGCTGCTGCGTGCACACGGCATCATCTCGATGGCCACTTACGTAGTGGGTTTCAACGAAGAGTCGGATCGCGATTACTGGAAATCTTATCGGCACCTGCTGAGCTACGATCCCGACCAGGTGCAATTGCTCTATGCCACGCCGCATCGCTGGACGCCGTTTTATGAGACCGTGATCGATCGCGAGGTGCTGCAGCTGGACATGCGCCGGTGGGATTACAAACACCAGGTGCTGAAAGCTCACGGCGTGCCGCCGTGGCGAGTGTTCGCGTGGTTCAAGTCGATCGAGGTGCTGATGCAGGCCCGGCCCAAAGTAATCCGCCGAACGCTGTTTCATCCGGATCCGGACTATCGACATGCGATGCGCTGGTACACCCGCATCGGCCGACGCGTCTGGTTTCACGAAGTGCTGGAGTTCCTGTTCAGGATTCGCCCACGATCCATTGGACCCACACTGCGTGAGCTGATGGGCGAGAGCCTGGCGGAACGGGAATATGCGCTGTCAAAGACGCGCTCGGCACAGTCACTCGTGCGACGCCTTCTCGCGTAGCCGCTGGGCGACTTCTTCGACGGGCAGCATCAGTGTTTCGTCCGAGAGCACCGGGACTTCTTCGGAGATGGTGGGGGAGTTGTCGGCCCAGGCGGCGGTGGCGGCGACGGCGGACTTGGTCGTGGGCAGCGACGTGTGAGTGCTGCGGAGGACTTGCAACGCGTCCTCGGCTTCCAGCGGTTCGCAGAAGAAATATCCCTGCGCGAAGTCGCAGCCCATGCGCTGCAGATCCTGCGCGGCTTCGTCGGTCTCGACGATTTCGGCGACGGACTTCAGGCCCAGGCTGGTCGTCATCTGCACGATGGCTGCGGCGATGGCGCTGTTGGCGTGCGCCGAGCCGGCGCGGTCCACGAACGGGCGATCGATCTTCACGTAGCTGAAAGGAAACAACTGCAGATAGCTCAGCGACGAGTAGCCGGTGCCGAAGTCGTCGAGCATCATTTCCACGCCGAGATCGCGCAGGCCGTCGAGAACATCGCGAGCGTCGCCGGGATTGTTGATCAGGCCGCCTTCCGTCAGCTCCAGCTTCAATGTTTCTGGCGGCGTGCCGGTCTCTTTCAGTACTCGCGCAACGTAGGAGGTCAACTCCGGATCGCGCAGCGCCGAGGCAGACAGATTGACGCTGAGATAAAAGTCACGATCCTTGGGCAGGCGCTGCCGCCATTCGGATGCGGTCGTGCAGACCTGCGAGATCGTCCAGCGCGTGATCGGCACGATCAATCCCGCCTCTTCAGCGAGGCTCAGGAACTTGTCCGGCGTCAGCATGCCTTCGGTCGGATGCCGCCAACGTAACAGCGATTCGGCACCCGCGACGCGCTGATTACGCAGATCGACGATAGGTTGATACAACAGATGCAGCTCGCGCCGCTGAAGGGCAACGTGCAGATCGGCTTCGAGACTCACCAGGCTCGCAGCGCTGCCGCCCATCGCCGGCTGATACGCAACCGCGCTCCCGGTGTCGTGACGTTTTGCCACCGACAACGCGATATCAGCTTCGCGAACTGCTTCTTCTGCACGTTGCAGACCGGATTCGATGGTCGTGAGACCGACTCGTGCGGTGACGCTGATGCGATGCTTGCGCAGATCGAACGGCGCGTGCAGCGCTTTCTGTAACAGCGTCGCGACATCCATTGCCCCATCGAGCGAGTGAACGTCAAAGACGATGATGGCGAACTGATCGCCGCTCCAGCGCGCGAGCACGCATTCCATCTGCGCCGTCGCTTTCTGGAACCGTCTTGCCGCTTGCACGACCAGTTCGTCGCCCGCAGTGTGGCCGAGCGTGTCGTTGATCAGCTTGAACCGGTCGATGTTGATGAGCATGACCGCGAACTGCCGGCGCTTGCGTGTGCGGACCTCGCGCAGCGCTCGGTCCAGCTGATCCATGAAGTAGCGCCGATTCGGCAAGCCAGTGAACGCGTCGTGATACCGCGAATGTTCGAAGCTCTTCTGCAGGTTCTCGCGTTCTTCGATCTCCAGCGCGAGCTTGCGCTGAGTCGCTTGTAATTGACGCCGCGACAACCCCAATGCTTCTCGGGCGCGATGCATGCTGTGGACGAGATCGTGAGTAGCGAACGCCAGCAGCCAGGCGATCACCGCGAGGAGCGCGATTGCTGCTGCGAGCTCACGCGCCGGATACCATCCCTCCTTGGGGCGCAGTGCGAGCTGGATGTAACCGCTGGGCAAGTCCTGCGCAAAGCCTCGAGGAATGCGAATGCGCGCGACGAGTGCGTCATCGAGTGCATTGATGCGGCTGCTGCTGAATACTCGCGGCCGGCCGCCGCTGGTTTCGATCTTCGATAACTCGAAGTCATATTCGGGATCGATCAGGCGGTTCAGCTGCAGCTTCGACAGCAGCTGGTCCAACTCCACGCCGCCACCGCCGGCGCTGCGTTCTCGCTGCGCCAGAGTCTGGAGTTGTTTCTCGATCGAACGACTGTAGCCCGCGACCAGCGCACCGGCGGTGGCACGCATTTGTTCGGCGCGCTCGCTGACGCTCAAAGTAATGAGCCGTGCGCCCGCGAGCAGGACCACTGTCAGCACCAGCAGGGTGGGCAGCCAATGCGAGCCTCGTCTGAAGAATGCAAATTTCATGGAGCCCGGCCGCGCGAACCCAGGAACGCCGTAAAGCTGAGCGTGATCGTGACTTTTTCACTGTCGCCCAGCTCCAGATAATCGCCCAGCAGCGAAATCTCGCCGTGGGTGAAGGTCTTGCCGAAGCCGATAAAGCCTTCCTTCAAATCCTGCGAGGGCAGCGTCAGGCCCGGCTGCAGGTTGACGACACTGGGATCGGCATCGCCGGTGGCGCCGCCGATCAGGAAGTTCATCACGTCGCCATAGTGATCCAGGCGCACCGTCGTCAGCTGCGTGCCCAGGTTGCCGCCGACCGAATCCGCATAGGAAACGTTTGCAGCCAGCCGAGGTGTGAGCAGATAAGTCAGTCCGAGCTTCGGCAGATTGCCGCGCGTCGTATCGATGTCGATGTGGCGGTTTTCCAGCTGCACGGAAAATTTGCTGCCGAAGGACTGGCTCATGCCGAGCACCGCGACCAAATAATCGAAATTGCGGCCGTTCTCGTCGCCGTCGCCGTAATTCACTTCGGCGTTGATGTTGAAGCGCGATTGCGGATCGCCGTGACTGATGACGCCACGAAGCGAGCCGAACGACCATTGCGAGTCCGCGATGTATTGATGCTCGCCGCCGACACCGACGATGACGTCCGGTGTGAAGTAGTGGAGGTAGTTCAGCGAGCCGCCCGCGCCGTCCTCGTCGATCTGCGTCAACCTTGCGCCGGTGCCGCTGAGCGTGAGTCTGTCCGGCGGGCGTGCGTCGACTTCGGCGGCGAGCACGCGAGCCGGCGCCAGCGTGTACGCGATGACCGATGACAAGCACAGCGCGGCGAGCGGCAATCTCATGGGGGTGTTACCACGGTTGAATTGGATAAAGTGGCTCTCGATAGGTCGGCGACAGAAGAGTTGGCGGCGAGGTCGGCGCGATCGCCGACGGCCGCCCGCGCCATCGGCATGAAGGCGATGATGTACAGCCGTTCGTCCTCTCCCGGCAGCGGCGACGCCGAACACGTCACCTGATAAACGCGTGGTCCGATCTCGATGTGCATCTTGCGACGGCCAGTCAGCCCCGGCTCCCACCAGCGCGGCGGCATGCCAGTGAGCGAAAACAATTGCGAGGCGTCGATGTTCTTTTCCACGCCTGCGAACAGCGCCTGCGCCGGTTTGTTGAATCCGAGCACGCGAGCCTGTGCGTCGACGACGATCACCGCCTGGCCGCTGACATCCAGAGCCGACTGCGCCGTGAGTTCCTCCGACTTGTCTTGAATGACGACCAGCGCGAAGCGGCGGCCTTTCTGTGCCGTGTGCTGCACGCGGACCTCGGTGGCGAGCAGCTGATCGCCGACCTTGATCATCACGACCGGTGCGATGCCGCCGACGCCGGTGATCAGCTCTTGAACCATTTCGGGATAGGAGAAGCGCAGCGCCTCCGACAGCGTACGGCCGGCGATGCTGTCGGCCTCATGAAGGCGCGACGTTTGCTCGCTGGCGCACACCACTTGCAGCGTGTCCGCATCGACCAGCAATGCCGGCACCGGTAATTGGTCGATCAGTGTCGTCCAGAATTCCTGGCCGCGTTCGGCCTCAGCCCGCGCGACGTCGACGTGCGTATGCAAACGTTCGAAGATGGTGCCCAGATATTCGGCGGCGACGGCGCAGGCGAACACGAGGATCGCGAACACTTCCAGCAGCACCACGTAATAACCGGACGGCGCATAGAATCCGGGAAAGGGCGAGCTCGCAGCGGACCCTTGCTGTCCGAGCACAGTTGCGAGCCACACACCCGCGGTGTTGAGCCCCGGCACGTACCAGCGCAACTCCGGTGCTTGAGCCAGTGCCACTGCACCGGCAACGACGACTGCCAGCAACGCCATCAGATACGGCTGCCAGCGCGAAAGAAATATTGCACCCACAACGGGCAACGCGAACACGATCAGGAACCCAGGATTCTGCAGTCCGCCGGCGTTCAACCAAATAAATCCAACCACGACGATGCCAGCGATATGCAAGGCCGCGAGCAGCGGCCGACGTTCACCCACTCGTGCAGGTTTGCCGACCAGCGTAAAGCTGATGTGAATCGCACCGAGCGCGAGCAGCCCGAGGCAGGCCGCGACGAAATTGATATCCAGTGCGCTCACCAGCCAAGGCACGACGGTGGCAAGCAGGATGGCGAAGATGGTCAGCAGCCACGTGTCATCCAGCAAATGAATCCGCGGATCGCTCCACGTCGGCACCGGCATCATCTGTGTGGCGTCGCCCGGGCTCATCGCTGCACGGCTTCGCCGGCTGCGGGCGCCTCGGTGGCGGAGGCGACCGTGTTGGGCTTGAAGTTGTTGCCTTCGAGGAACGGTGCGGACCGAACTTTTTCGCCGCCGCCTTCAGGCTCGAAGTCGACCACCTTGAGCGCCAGCGCACGCGGCCGCATCACCTGGTTGCCTTTCAAGATCGGCGAGTCGCCGATCACGTCGATGCCGTTGAACTTCGGCTCGATGATGGTGTTGTCGATTGCACTGCTCGGGCTGCGCGAATTGCCGAGCACGAAGGCGAAGCCGTAGCCGCTGTTGTACACGCGATTGTTTCGGATCAGCGTGTCGGCCGAGCTCTTGAGCATGATGCCGTAGGTCGCGATGCCGTTGAATTCGTTCTGCTCGATGACCACGCCGTGTGCGTTCTCAGCGACGATGCCCATCGCCGCGCCGCCGCTGATGCGATTGCCTCGTGCGACTGCGCCTGCACCCATCAACTGCATCGCTGCCTCTTGCGAGTCGAGCAACTCGTTGCGTTCGATCAGCAGCGACACGTTGGCCGTGAGGATGCCGATGCGTTCCTTGTTGAAACGATTTTCGCGAATGCCGATGGCCGCGCCTCGCTGATCCGGCTCGCTGCGCACTGCCCAGAGGCCGGCGTCGCGATGCTCGGAGAATTCATTCTTCACCACCAGCGCGTTGCGGTTGGAGGCGGCGAAGCGCACGCCGACGCGATTGCGGGTAAATCGATTGCGCTCGATGAGCACTTGCTGCGCGTTCTCGGCCACGTCGATGCCGACGTCGCAGTCTTCGATCGCAGTTGTTTGTAACTTGAAACGATCCGCGCGCAGCACGATGCCCGAGGACTTGCAGTTGTGGATGCGCAGCCCCTCGATGGAAACATTCGCCCCGGCGACATCGAGGATCGGACCGGTCGGCAGCGATTCGCCGTCGATCTCGGTGCCCTGCTGCTGGGCGCCGACGAGGCGAATGCCGTGCGCGTTCGCAACCGGCGGCAGGGCAGTGGCGAGCGTGACCTTCGGCACTTGCATGGTGATCGTGACTTCGCCGTCGGCCGCGGCGGCGATGAACAGCGCTTCACGCAGCGAGCCTGGCCCGCGATCGGCGCCGCTGGTGACACTCACCGCCGGGCTGTTCGCAGCCTGGCCGGGTTTTACTTTGTGTGATTCATACCAATAGCCCACCGCGACGAACGCGCCGAGCAGCACGAACACGACAATGGAAATTGTGGAGCGACGGCTAATTGCCATGAACTCCTCCGGCCGCACGCTGCAGCACGAACACGGCGTGCCATGATTGTTTGAGGGCGCGTCGCCCGAACATCACATCGATCGGAGCCGACGCCATGGTGACCATTGCCAGGGCGGACAGTCCCACCGCCCGAGGCAAGCGTCTGAGATGAGGTAACAGCCAGGTCTTGAACGGCGCCGGATCGACGCCAGTGATCGCGCGCAGTTCGAGCCCTGCTTCAGCAAACAAATCCAGATACACACTGCGCTCGCGAGCCCGAAACACCGTCGTGTCGCAATGTTTGGCCACGCGGGCCGGTGCAGCTTCGAGCAGCACCATGCGTCCACCCGGTGCCAGATGATCGGCCATGCGTTGCACGGCGGCCTTCAGCGCCAGCGGTTCGAGGATGTGCTGAAGCACGGTCACGCCGACGATGAGATCGAATGTTTCTCCGGCGTCGAGCTGCGCCAGGTCCTGCACCAGGAACCGGCAGAGATTGGCGACGCCATTCGCTTTGGCGCGCCGTTGTGCTTCGGCGATCATGGTCGGGCTCAAGTCCATGCCGGTTACCAGTCCGCCGCGCGATGCGAGCAGCGAGCTCCAGCGTCCCACGCCGCAGCCCACGTCGAGCACGCGAGTGCCGGGCTCGATATCCAGCCACGGCCGCAGCGCCAGGTTCTGGCAGTAATGAATCATTCGGTTGTAGAACTCGGGCATGCCGTACGAACAGACGGCTGCGAGGCCCGAGCCCTGCGCGGCGAAACGCCGTGCGCGGTCTTCCCAATAATGATTCGGGAGATAGTCGTCCGGCGCCGGAATGCCGCGCGCGTTCATGAGGCTCTCCGCATGAGATTCGTTTTCTCCTCCAGGGGCAGGGTGGTGCTGGCGCTCGGCAGCGGCTCGTAGTGATCCTGGTAGACCCGCCGACCCCACAGCCTCACCGTGATCCAGTTCATGTAACCGACCGTCATCGGCGCGATGTGAGTAATCGCGTAGAACAAATACAGCGGCACGATCGGCGCGACGTACGCGCGCTCGGCCTTGGGCACGACGGTGAACAAGGCAAATACGCCGAGTGCGAGGTAACTGCCGATCGCAGCGATGAAGTAACCGGGATTGATGAGCGCGTTGCGCGGAAAGATGTTCGCGAGGAACAGATTGTCGAAGCCGCTGACGAAGCTCAGCACCAGCAGAATCGCGCTGACGATTTTCAGCGGATGCAGGATCAGCGACAGGCCGCCGAGATACAGCACGAAGTGATACATCGCGAACGGCGTGCGCTTGCTGAT
>CAMLEO010000167.1 GCA_946478975.1 uncultured Steroidobacter sp. | reverse complement strand
GCTGACGAGTTTCTGTCGGAGTCTGATTTAGAGCGATTGCTTGTCGATGCAGACTCGCCGCGCAAATTTTTTCCAGCGAAGTTCGATATTCAGGCGGAATACGAGAAGGCTCAGTCGCTGGCTCAGGAAGTGACGCGCGCAACGCATTTGCAGGTGACCACCGAAGATCCGAGTGGCTTTCAGGACGGCTCGCTATTCACGCGCATAGTTTTGCAGGGACGCGGGGCTGAGCCGGCTGGTCGGGTTTTGTTGTCTTCCTTCGGCCGCCTGGCAACCATGGACGGTGTTCGCGAAGTGCTCGTCAAGAAGATCATCAAGCTGCTACGTGCAAATGAGTACGTGTATGTGCCCATCGAACGGCTGGAGGCGGAGTACAGCGGGAGCTTCGACGTCTTCAGGGGGAGCTCCTGGCTGAATCGTTACTTTTCATCTTTCTATGTGATCGACAATAGTTGAGCGAGGACAGTAGCGCTGACGTGTTGGTCGCAGTGGATGAGTCCGTGTCGCGTTTGCGGACCCGTTCCCGCCGTTGGCGACGGAAGTAGCTCCGAACAAGGGTCCCCTTGGGGCGCAGGTGGCACTACAGGATGATAACGGACGAGTTCCTCAATGTTTGGACCGGCAGCGCGGTGGTCCGATGGCTACGTGGAAGTCGGCTGTTATCGAGTCGAGCTCGAGACGTCCGATGGTGCAAGCACGTCATATGCAGTACCAGATGGCGCCGGCGGCGCAGTTGTTGGAAGCGGTGCTGGCATTTCACCGCGCGCAGAGTCTGGAGCTTCCACGCTAACCCGCACGTCACGTTGTTTGCGGCTGCGGGCGATATGAACTCGTCGGTGGAGATTGAGGACTTTCGATTGAGAAAAGTCACTTCGAAACAGCAGGCACGTGAGATTGCAGCATCAGCTTGTGCATTTCGTGGTTGGCCGTTCGTCGAGCCTGTGCTCGTGAGCTGGCGTCCATTCACATATCGGGTGTGGACCAATGCCTCTTCACGAGGAGGCAACGTGTTGATGCGGATTCGCAAGCGTGACGGCGATGTTTTTAAAGCGCTTGTCATGCCCAAGTGATTTGACTCGTCACTGAGGCGGAAAGCGCGTGGAATCTACCGAATGACGCCGTGGGGCCCTGGTTCAGATTGCATTAGGGCTTGCCGTCGGTTCTGACGCAGCAATTGAATCGAATCCCATATCTCTGGAAGACTTGGTAGACGGCGATGAGGAGAGTGATGGGCATTGGGGCTGTCATGACCGGGCTCTTTGGTCGTGGAACGCCCGGATTCACCGATTTTGAATCCAGGGTGCTCTCGGCCTTGTCTGCGATTCTTTCTGCCGCTGAGATGGATAGGCTGCGCGAACGCGTGAAGCGAATAAATCTCGTGCAGCGTCTGGATGGGGGACGTGAGGTCAATGCGTTCGCTTTGCGCGGCGGAAAGCCCGTTCTCGATGAAGACACGCGCATCGATTCGAGCATCGGAGAAAGAGCAGTTGCGAAGGTAACAATCGAGGGCGCCGCGGGTACTGCAAATACGGCTCGAGTATGGCTCGTCGAGGGGAACCTCTTCTCGATCGAGTTCGATGAACCCACTGAACACGCAGACACCTCGGCGATCTCTTCGATTCGGGTAACACGTGAACCTGACGGTGATTCCTGAGAAGGCAAGGCGGCCGCCGCTCTGCCGCAGTTCGGAAGGGCCTGCAGCGAGAACCGAAACAATGAACGAGTCAGTTGAACTGTTGTCGCAACCTGCGAACTACGCGGTCGTGCAGCTTCCAGGGCGGAAGTTTCCCGGTGTGGTTTTTCAAGGCGACAGCTTGCACAACCTTTTCCACGTCGTCGTCGAGCTTCGGCGGCTGACTGAGAAGTACAGCGATGAGGAAGTCGAAGCATCGCTAGCCAAGTTGGCGGCGACGCTCGGGGAAGTAGTTCAGCACTACGAGAGGGTGTGCAGCGATCGCGGCATTTCATTGCCCTACTCGAAAGAGTGAGAACACGGTGCAGTTCCATGGGCAGCCGAGTCATTGGTCAGAACCCGTGCAGATGCCCCTTTCGAGTTGGGATGCTTAATGCGCTCGTGTTGGGTGAGGAGGATGTTCGGGCACGACAGCTGGAGAGCGGCTGGATGGTGGTAAGCGCCAAGGGCAATTGGACCGCACGCGGCCCGGGTGGAGAGTTGCCCTCGAAGTCAGCTGTTCCGGCAGCTGGTCAACCTGCCAGCGGCGGGTCTCAATGAAGCACGTCACGAGGTCTACGTGGTGGCCTATGCGAGTGATGTCTTTGTTACCTCACAGAATGGAATTGAGGTCATCCAGGGGGCCGTTCCGCCGCGAGAACTGCTTCAGGTTCTGGAGTCGGACTTCTTTCATCTTGGCTTCAAGTTGTGACTATGTTGAGGAGTGAGGCGCGATCTCACCGCTTGCTCCTCTGAATCGCCTGCTCCGACTTCTGCCTGACCTCCACGTTCTGCTCCACGTTCATCAGCGACTTCTTCTCGATGTACGCAATGTACGGCACGAGAAAGCTCAGGAACGGGTCCGTAAAGATGCCGCTGTGTTTGTCGATGATGCTGCTGCTGGTCGTGGCGACGATGAACGGTTGATAGGGCAGCGCGGGGGAGTGATCTTTCCAGCGCGGGTCGGTCGCGATGTCTTTGCTCGTGAGCGGGGACAGCTCGACGCCGTTGAGGATCACGTCGCCGCTGAAGTCGAACGTTCGCAGGGCTGGGTCGTCGGGCGAGATGCTGTCGGGCTTCGTGACCTGCGGCGGCGATTTCCATTTGAGCCACTCGATCTTTTCATCCTCATCGCAATGGCAGCTGTCGGGGATGCGAGGCACGGGCTGGTTTTCCAGCGTCATGTTCGCATCGACGGGGCGCAATTGATGTGTGATGTGGCCAGGGAACACGCCGAGTGCCTGGCGCTCCACGGCGCGCTCAGTATCGTCGTCCTTGCGAGGCTTGCCGGTGAAGATCTCGCCGAGCCAGCGGCCGAAGGTGAACAAACGATGGCGCGCCCAGTCGTTCTCGGAGGAAAGCACGAGCATGACGGGCGACTGATATTGTGAATACGTCAGCCCGCGCGACAGCATGTGCAAACGATGATATTGCGAGGCTTCGGTCGCGGGGTTGATCAGAACGATCAGATCGCCAACGCCGGTGACGCTGTGCTCGACGGAAGGATCGGGAACAGCGGGCTGAGCGTTGCGCAGGTACGCGGGCTGCGGATTCAGATGTTGCAGGCGATCTTCCATGGAACCGCTGATCGCACGCAGCAACACCTGCGCGCCGAAGCTGTGGCCCATCGAGATGAGGCCCATAAAATATTTCGGCTTCGGCGGCGGGCCCATCTCCTCGCACTTCGGCTGCGGGTTCTGAACGCAAACGTCTGGTCGATATTCGACATACAGATCCTGCAGTCGCGCCAGAAACTCTTTGAGGTCGTTCTGCCCGACGCGTTCGGCCGCGCTCTTGCGGCCCCAGAAGGTGAAGTAGTCGAGCCAGCCGGCGAGCGAGCGGCCGCGCCAGCCGACGTAGATGCCGACGATGTCGAAGTCTTTCACCATGCCGCTCAGCTGTTGCAAGGTGTTGCGGAAGCCTTCGACGTTTTGATCGCAGCACTCGGCCGAGTGATGCCAGCCGTGCACGAACACGACGACCAGCGTCTGGCGTTTCTCCAGCTTGCCCCGGATCAGGTGCATGCTGTCGTTCGCCTGCTGCGGGTCCCAGAACCAGCCTTCGTCGTCCGCTTCGATGAAACGCAGCGAGTAATGTTCGTTGTCTTCCTTGCCGGTGCGTTCATCCCGCCATTGTTGATGGCGATAGCTGCTGCAGCTCATGAGCACGGCGAGGATCGCCGCGGTGATGACAAGCTGAACGATGCGCTTCATAGCTCTCCCTGAACGGCGCACGAGTGGCGTCGGCGGGTGCACACCGCCGACGCTTACAATTTATCGCCTCACCAGTTAAATCTCACGCTCACGCCACCGTAGCTCACGTGACCGGCGTTGCCACCTGCGGTGTAACCGACGGTCGGGCTGACGATCCAGCTGTCGGCAACCGGCAACTCCGCCTGCAACTGCACAGTGCTGAATGTCTCCTCGCTGCGCGCGACGTGATCGCGAAAATACTGTGCGCTCACCGCCGCCCGTTGTAGAAGATAAGTGCCGCCAACGCGATAGGTACGATCTACAAATGCCTGGTCGCGCCATGCGCCTGGAGTTGCAGCAGTCGTGCCCAACAGCGACGAGAGCGGCGTGCTGTTCGCCGTCGTGGTGGACTTGGTGTCGAAGTCATATCGATAGCGCATCGTACCGGCAGATACGATGAATTGCGGCGTCAATGCGAAATCGCCGTGCACGCCGAAGCCGGTACCGTCCGCCGATTCTTTAACTGTCGTGGTGGTGACACCTGAGCCAAACACACCGCCGGTCGTTTGCGTCGCCGTCGACGTGGCTTCTGCAGAACGCAAAGATACATCGGCGCCTGCACTGCCGCGTACGCCGTGCCAGTCGAGCGTCCCGGCCCAGTTCTGCTGCTCGAATCCGGCGTCGCCTTTGCGTTGAATGTATTCGACGGCGGTGCTGATGTTTTTTCCAGCGCCGCCGGCCGCAAAGCCAACGATGCGCGAGTCGTTTGCTCCAGCGGCCGCAACCTCGGATCGGCCGAAGCTACCCTGGGCCCACGCACGTTCGCCCAAAGGCACAGCGATCTTGCCGAGCCACTGGCGATTGTCGTTCGAATCGCCCAGCACGCTCAGCGTGGCGGAGGTCTCATTCCGATCGCCGGCGTGAGCGGTCGACAGCATCAGGCAGGCAAGTGTCAGCCAACGGCAGCGTTCAGGATTCACGGCGGTCTCCAGAGGTGAATGGTGTCTCTGGAGGGAATACGAGGCCGACGGCGGTTTTAATCCATCGGCCGCAAAATTCTTCTGCAAGCCTGCGAAATCAGCTTTGCCCGGCCGCCAGCACGAACCGACCGGACAGGCCTTCCGCCTCGGCCGAAGGCGCCACCCACACATAGAATTCGCCGGCTTCCACCGTGGGCCGCAGATCCCGGCCGACGAACATGAGATCCCGCCGGCTCAACGTGAATGTGACTTCTTTGGACTCGCCCGGCTCCAGAGAAACGCGTTGATACGCCTTCAGCTCGCGCACTGGACGGGTGATGCTCGCCGCAACGTCGCGAACATACAGCTGTGCGACTTCGACCGCCGCACGCGAGCCACGGTTTGAGACTGTGGCGCGCACGGTCAGCGTGCCGTCCCAGCTCAGCGTCTTGCTGCTCACATCGAGATTGGAATATTCGATCCGGCCATAGGTGAGGCCGTGGCCGAACGGGAACTGCGCCTCGTAAAGCGTATCGCGATAACGTTTCTTGTACGCTTCGATCTCGGTGGAGCGGTTCGGCCGGCCGCTGGGCTTGTGAGCGTAGTAATAAGGCGTTTGACCCGACGCGAGCGGGAAGCTCACCGGCAGTCGTCCCGACGGTCCTTCGGCACCAAACAAAATCTCTGCGATCGCGGAACCCGTCTCCGATCCTAGGAACCAGGTGACGAGAATCGCGGGCGCGTTGAGCACGGCGCCTTCGAGCGCGAGCGCACGGCCGTTCTTGAGCAAAACCACCATCGGCTTGCCGACGGCAGCGACAGCTTCGGCCAACGCCTGTTGTGCGGCGGGCAAGGTGATCTGAGTGCGCGACTCGGCCTCGCCAGACATCTTTTGTCCTTCGCCAACCGCCAGCACGATGATGTCCGCCGCGCGAGCGGCAGCAACGGCAGCTTCGATTCCGCCAGACAGCGGCTTCTCGATCAAACATCCCTGAGTCACTGTGACTTGCGATGGATCTTCCACCGTCGCGCGGACGCCTGTCGCCAGGTCGATGCATTCGAGCGCGCGGCCGAAGATGGACCAGGGACCCAGCAAATCGAGCTTGTTTTCAGCAAACGGGCCGATCAGCGCGATGCGCTTGCCGAAGCGGGGCAGCGGCAGCAGATCGCCTTCGTTCTTCAACATCACGATCGAGCGACGCGCCGACTCACGGGCGAGTGCCAGGTGCGCGCCGGTGCGAATGCGAGCCTGCTCGCGCTTCGGATCGACGCGACGGAACGGATCGTCGAACAAGCCGAGTTTCACTTTCACCGCGAGCACGCGGCGCACGGCCTCGTCGAGCCGGGGCATCGGCACCTCGCCTTTCTTGACCAGGTCGGGCAGATACTTCAGAAACAACCCGCTGGTCATGCTCATGTCGACGCCGGCCAGGAACGCGAGTCGAGCAGCGTCGCGCTCGTCGGCAGCGAGACCGTGAGCAACCAGTTCCATGTCGCCGGTGTAGTCGGTCACCACCAAGCCGCCGAAATGCCACTCGCGCCTGAGCACTTCATCGAGCAGCCAGGGATTGGCAGTCGCGGGAACACCGGACAATTCGTTGAACGCCGCCATCGTCGACAACGCCCCGGCAGCGAATGCCGCTTCGAACGGCGGGAAATAAATCTCGCGCAGCGTATGTTCGGAAACATCGACGGTGTTGTAATCGAGCCCGGCTTCAGCGGCGCCGTACGCTGCGAAATGTTTTGCGCAGGCGAGTACCGCATCGTCGTCGGTCAGCGAGGCGCCTTGGAATCCTTTGACTCGCGCCTGCGCCATGTGAATACCGAGCAAAACATCTTCGCCCGCGCCTTCGACGCCCCGGCCCCATCGTGCGTCACGAGCGATGTCGACCATCGGTGCGAAGGTCCAATCGATGCCGGCGGCCGCCGCTTCGGTCGCAGCGACTCGCGCCGTGCGCTCCGCCAGGTTCGGATCGAAGCTCGATGCTTCGGCCAGAGGCACTGGAAACACGGTGCGAAAGCCATGAATCACATCCGCGGCGAAGATCAATGGAATACCCAGCCGCGATCCCTTCACCGCGGCGGTCTGTGCCTCGCGAACCCAGGCGGTGCCGGTGCCGTTGAACACGCCGGTGAGTTGGCCGGCGCGAATCTGCGCCAGTTGCGCACGAAATGAAGTCGTCGGTTGCGATGGGTTGAACGCGGCGGCGTTCTCATCCCAGGCCGCCGGCATCAATGTGAGTTGCCCGGCCTTTTCCTCGACCGTCATGCGGCCGATCAGTGCATCTACTCGCGACGGCAGTGCGCCCTCGCGTTCGGCGCTCTGCATCAGCGCACGCACCGGGCTTGCCTGCCAGGCCGCGAAGGCACCCGCGCTGAGCATCAATGCGCGGCGGGAGATGCGAAAACGATCCATGCACGATTTACCTGTCGAGGGGCACAGGCGTTCAAGTATAAGCAGCGCTCGCGAACCACCATAGCGGCGGCGCGGCCGTCAATTTGTCGGTGGTGTCCCGCCGCTTTCGCGGCAACATCTGCCCCATGCAAATCGAAGCCGTCGCGGTGGCCTAACAATCCTTGTCGCGCTTCAAGATCAACGAGGTTGTGACATCGATGACGTCCGGCAGCGTGGCGATGCGGTCGCGAGTCGCGTTGAGTTGCGCGGTGGTGCGAGCGTCGATTTCGACGGCGAGATCGACATCGCCGCTCAATGAATAGCAGCGCCGCACCTCGGCGATTGCGACGATCGCCGCGACTGTGCGCGGTGCAGGCGTCTTGGCCAATTTGAGCTGCAACAGTGCGGACAATCGATCCACATCGGCAACACGAGCGTGGTAACCCAGAATGACGCCAGTCTTTTCCAATCTCACCAGCCGCTCGCGCACTGTGCTGCGTGCGAGCTCGACTTTAGCCGCGAGCGTTTTTAAAGGCGTTCGAGCGTTCGCCCGCAGCAGGGTGACGATTTGCGTGTCGATCGCGTCCATTCTTCCTCTCGGCGACAGCGTTGCAGCAGGCGCGAATGTAGCAAACACGCCCCGGCACTGGTCGCCGGCGGCCATCGCTTCGTCGCGTTATGAATCGTCGCCCACGTTCTCACCCGACGGCCGCGAGATGATCTTCATCAGCGCCGACGCAAACTTCGATAATTACCAGTTGATGTCCACGCATTGTGAACGCGGCGGCTGGAGCAAGCCGGAGGCGCTGCCATTCAGCTCGGCACTGCCGGTGCTCGAAGCCGATCCGTTCCTCACGCGTGACGGCAAGCGGCTGTACTACATCTCGACCCGTCACGATCCCAAGCACGAAGACTTCGATATCTATTTCGTAGACCGCCTGCCCGACGGCGGCTGGAGCCAGCCGACACGCCTGCCGGAACCGGTGAACTCGCCGAAGTCGGAGTTGCTGCCGCGACAGGACGGCCACGGCCGTTTGTACTTCGGCTCGGAGCGAGCGGGCGGTCATGGTCAGGGCGACATCTACGTGGCAACTCAAGAAGCGAGCGGCGCATGGCACGTGACCAACGTCGGGCCGCCGGTCAACACCGCTGCGTTTGAATACGAAGCTGAGATCTCGCGCGATGGCAACACGATGATCGTCGTCGCGGAGCGCACCAAGCGTTCGCATCTTTATCGGTACGAGTTGCAGGCGGGGCGTTGGGTCGAGACCGGCGAGATCGCGGCCAGGCAGGACGAATTCCAAGTCGGTCCATTGCTGTCACCGACCGCCGACCGGTTGCTGTTCGCCCAGCGCGACGGCGCGCGCTCGGGCGAGATTTTCTTACTCGACCTGACCGAAGCGCCCGACTCGACTTGGCCACCGCAATGCCGATGATGTATAGATTCAGGCATGGCAACACTCACTGGTCGCACCATCGCCGTGCCGGAGACTCGGGAACTGGACGTGTTCGCTGCCATGCTGGAGCGGCGAGGCGCTTCGGTATTGCGGTGTCCGCTGGTCGCAATCGTCGACGCGCCGGATCCGCAACCGATCCTGCAATGGCTGCGTGAGTTCAACGCGGGCGCGTGCGATGACTTCATCCTGTTGACCGGCGAAGGCCTGCGCCGCCTGCTCTCGTGTATCGACAAGAACGAGCCGGCGCTGCGCGAACCGTTCGTGCGTCGTTTGAACCAGGTGAGAAAAATAACTCGCGGTCCCAAACCTGCTCGCGTGTTGCGAGAGCTGGGGTTGAAGCCGGACATCGCGGCGGAGACGCCGACCACTCAAGGCGTGATCTCTTCGCTGCGGGCGGAGAATCTCCAAGGACGCAAAGTCGGTGTGCAGCTATACGGCACCGATCCGAACAAGCCGTTGATCGACTTCCTGCAAACAGCGGGAGCGCAGATTTCGACCGTGGCCCCGTATATCTATGCGGACAAAGCGGCGGACGATGCCGTTCGCGATCTGCTGGAGCGGATGGCAGCGGGCAAAGTCGACGTGATCGCGTTCACGAGCACGCCGCAAGTCGAACGTTTGTTTGCCGTCGGGCCGGCGGATCTGGTGAAGACGGCGCTGGAGCGAACCGAAGTGGCGGCGATCGGCCCAGTCGTGGCCGACGCGCTGGTTCGTCACGACGTGCGTGTGCGGCTGATGCCGGAAGATTCGTTCTTCATGAAGCCGCTGACGACTGCGATCGAGCAAAGCATGGGCTCGCGCGAGGACTGAGCTGCGTCAGTCCTCCATCGTCCAGCCTTTTTCCCAAGGCGGCTCGGGCCCGAACGTCGCGGCGACGAAGTCGATGAACGCCCGCACCTTCGGCATCAAGTTACGACGCTCTGGATACACGGCGTAGACCGCAATCTCCCGCGGCTTGAACTTGCACAGCACCGGCTTCAATTCGCCCGAGCGCAATTGATCGCCGAGATAAAACGTCGGCAGCATGATGATGCCGCCGCCCGCAACCGCGGCTGCACGGCTCACCAGGCCATTGCTTGAAATCAAATTGCCGTTCACCGGCACGACGTGTTCCTGGCCTTCGCTATCCACCAAACGCCACTCGCGCGGCGCGCTTTGCAGCGAATACAGAATGCAGTTGTGTTCGAGCAGATCTTCCGGACGCTCCGGCGTGCCGTGCTTCGCGAGATAAGCGGGCGAAGCGCAAATGACCTGGCGCGTCGGCGCGATCTTGCGAGCAACCAGGTTGGAGTCGCGAAGATTGGCGATGCGGATCGCGACATCGAAACCTTCCTCGACCAGGTCGACGCGCCGATCATCCATGTGCAGCTCGACTGTCACGCCCGGATAGCGATCCATGAATGTTTGAATCGCCGGGCCGAGCTGCAGGATGCTGAAAGACATCGGCGCCGAGACGCGCAATGTTCCACGCGGCTCGGTTTGAAAGCGTGCGATCTCCAGCTCGGCATTTTCGATTTCGCGCAGGGCGCTGCCGCTGCGTCGATACAACTCCGCGCCGGCCTCGGTGAGGCTCAGGCGGCGCGTGGTGCGATTGAGCAATCGCGCCCCCAGTTTCTCTTCCAGGCGCGTAACGGCCTTGCTGACCACGGGCTGTGACATTTCCAGCGCATCCGCCGCGGCGGTGAAGCTGGAAAGCTCCACCACCTTCACGAAGATGGCGATATCGGTGAGGTTTTGCATCCCACGCCTGTTAAAAGTGACTCGGTCGCAAGAATAAATCCCATGCCGCCAGGGCCGATGATCCGGCGCCGGGCAGCGCCTAACGTAGCACTCCACCAGGCCGGGCGTCGCCCGCCGCCGTACAAGTGGTTGTTTCAGGAGCTGCCATGTTGGATTTCGATCCCTGCCAGGCGCGTGACTTTTTCGCCCAGAAGCTGGCGTTCGTCACCGGGCCGCACGAGCTGGCCGGCCAGATGCGCCGGAACGAGCCCATCACCATCGTCGACGTGCGGCTGCCGAGCGACTACCAGGCCGGCCACATTCCCGGCGCGATCAACCTGCCGCAGGGCAAGTGGCACACGCTCGCCGGGCTGCGCAAGGATCGTACAGCCATCCTCTACTGCTACAGCCAGACCTGCAAGCTGGCCGCCGCCGCGGCCGTGCAACTCGCTTCCGCCGGCTTTCCCGTCATGGAAATGGAAGGCGGCTTCGAAGCGTGGCTGAAGAATCAATTGCCCGTTCAATCCACAACTGAAGGAGCCTCGTCATGACCGTTTCGAACAGTCCCCAGCAGGCCGGCAATACATTGCTGCGCGTGGCACTCGGCCTGATGTTTATCGCGCACGGCCTGATCCTGAAATATTTCACGTTCACGTTGGCCGGCACCGCGCATTACTTTGAATCGATCGGTTTGCCCGGGCCGCTGGCCTATGCAGTGTTTCTCGCCGAGACCGTCGGCGGCGTCCTGCTGCTGATCAACTTCCGCACGCGATGGGTTGCGCTGGCGCTGCTGCCGGTGTTGTTCGGCGCGGCCTGGGTGCACAGTGGCAACGGCTGGGTCTTCAGCAACGCGAACGGCGGTTGGGAATATCCGTTGTTTCTGATCGTCATCAGCGTGGTGGTTGCGCTGCAGGCCGAGCCGGTGCGATCGCGCAGCGGACTGGGTTCGACGCAGCCTCAGCTGGCACGCTAGGAAGCTATTGCGGTTCCAGCCGCTCGCCTTCGGGCGGCGGGAACTGGCTGCACACTTCGCGCAGCCAATCGCGAAAGCGAATGACCTTCGGCACTTCGAAGTTATGCGCCGGTGCGACGAAGTAATAAGAATTGATCTGTCGAACGCTTTGGCTCGACGGCCGCACCAGGCGGCCCGAAGCGAGATCGCCGGCGACCAGCGACCAGCGAGCGAGTGCCAATCCATGCCCCTGCTCGGCGGCGGCGAGCACCGAAGCCGAGTCATCGAGAATCGGGCCGCGTTCAACTCGCGTCGTATCGCCGCCGACTCGTCGCAACCAGTCGATCCACGGTTCGCTCGCGCTGTGTAACAGCGGATATTTGTTCAGATCGCCCAGTGTCGTGATCGGCCCGAGCTGCGCGAACAGCGCCGGGCTCGCCACCGGGAACACCCAATCGTCGAGCATCTTCTCCGCCTGGATCTGCGGCCAGCTGCCGGAGCCGTAACGAACGGCGGCGTGAAAGTCGGTCTGCATGAAGTCGACCAGCTCGCGGCTGGCGCTGAAGCGCAGGTCGACCTCGGGATTCTTTTGATAGAAATCGCTCAAGCGGGGCAGCAGCCACTTTTGCAGGAACGAGCCGAGCAGGCTGATGTTCAGCAGCCCGCTGCTGCGATCCTGGCGCAGCTGGTCCACGGCGCGAGTAAGCTCACCCATGCCTCGTTGCACGCCGGGCAGCAGGCGCGCACCTTGAGGCGTGAGCCGCACCGATCGGCTGTGGCGAACGAATAGAGGAGTTTCGAGAAACTCTTCGAGCGATTTGATGTGTGAGCTGACCGCGGCCGTGGTCACGTTGAGCGACTGGGCGGCGCCCGTAAAACTCAGATGGGCGGCGACAGCCTCGAAGGCGCGCAAGGCGTTCAGAGGCAGTTTGGTAGCATCGCTCATCGTCGGTTGTTCAAAAATTATTTAATCGAGAAGCACGGACGCCACATGAAATTCTTGGAAACGCGGTGAAAATATATCGATTCCCTTAATGATGCAAGGTAGGCTTGCGCAACGGGTACGAGGCACAGCGATGGCAGAACTTCAGTCCAGTCTTCAAATCGCGGCGGCGACGCCGGCGGACGTGCCGGTGATCCTGCAGCTCATTCGCGAGCTCGCCGAGTTCGAGCGCCTGCTCGACCAGGTGACGGCGACCGAAGCGCAGTTACACGAGGGGCTGTTCGGCCCCAAGCCCAGTGCCGAGGTCATCGTGGCGCGATTGCAGCCGAGCGGCGAGGTGGCCGGGTTCGCACTGTTCTTCCACAACTTCTCGACCTTCCTCGCCAAGCCCGGCATCTATCTCGAAGACCTGTACGTGCGGCAGAAATATCGTGGCCATGGCATCGGCGAGGCGCTGCTGAGACGCCTCGCGCGCATGGCGCTGGAACGCAAGTGCGGCCGGCTCGAATGGTCGGTGCTGGATTGGAATCACCGCGCGATCGACTTTTATAAGAGCCTGGGTGCCGTGCCGATGAATGAATGGACCATCTATCGCGTCACCGGGCCGGCGCTGGAACGCCTCGGCGGCGAGGCTGCAATCGATGCTGCCAATGACTCCGATCGGAAATAACTGATCTTCCCATGTTGGTGATTGCAGGGGGCGGGTGTATTTTCGGGCTCGATAAGAACACGGGACCGAGGGAGTCGTATGTCCATCCGCGCCTTACGCTACCTGATCGCCCTGGCCGATTGTTTGAACTTCACTCGCGCCGCCGAGCGCTGCTCGGTCACGCAATCCACGTTGAGCATCCAGCTGCGCAAGCTCGAGGAATATCTCGGCGTGCGTTTGTTTGATCGCGATCGTACGCACGTTGCGATCACTGCAGATGGTCGCAAGGTGCTGCGCTTCGCGCGAGTCGCCGTTCGCGATCGCATCGTCACAGTCAGCCGTCGCGATCGCGAGCGCGCGCCGGAGTCTCTTATTGAGGAGATCAATTGTCATCGCGTGCCCATCGATTAGACTTTGTCTAAGCTGGAAGGGAGATGAGCATGGGACCGCCGATTCAGACCGTGCGCGTGGCTGCGTGCGCCACGATTTTCGCGAGTTTGTTACTTTCGCTCGCAGCCTCGGCGCAGCCGTTGGGCCTGCCGCCGGTTCCCATTCCCGCCGACAACCCGCAGACGCCGGACAAGATCGAGCTCGGCGACAAACTCTTCAACGACAAACGTTTCAGCAGCACCGGCGAAGTGAGCTGCGCGACTTGTCACGATCCCAAGAAGGCGTTCACCGATAGTCCGCTGGTGACCTCCGAGGGCATCAACAAACTCACCGGCACGCGCAACGCGCCGACCGTCATCAACGCGGCGTATTTCAAGCTGTTCTTCTGGGACGGACGCTCGCTCGACATGGAAGATCAGGCGCAGCATCCCATCGTCAATCCAGTGGAGATGGGCCTGGCGAATCACGATCCCGTGCTGAAGATCGTGCGCACCGATCCCGACTACGTCGCTCGCTTCAAGAAAGTATTCAACAAGGAAGGCGAGCAGATCACGATGAAAGAAGTGCAGCAGGCGATTGCGAGCTTCGAGCGCACCATCGTCGCCGGCGACTCGCCATTCGATCGCTGGCACTACGGGCATGACGAGAACGCAGTGAGCGAGCAGGCGAAGCGCGGCTTCAACATCTTCCTCACCAAGGGCCGCTGCGTGTCCTGTCACACGATGGAACAGGACTACGCGACCTTCACCGACAATCGTTTCCACAACATCGGCGTCGGCATCAATCGCATTCAAAACGAAGTGCCGCAGTTCGCGCCCGCGTTTCTAGCGGCGAAAGCGTCCGGCAGCGATGTCGACAAGGCTGTGCTCACGAATCCGAAAGCCTCGGAACTGGGCCGCTTTGCAGTCACCGAGACTTTGGATGAAATCGGCGCGTTCAAAACGTCGACTTTGCGTAACGTCGCAGTGACCGCGCCGTTCATGCACGACGGCAGCTTGAAGACGCTGCGCGACGTGGTCGAGCACTACAACAACGGCGGCATCACCAACAAGAACGATCACGTCAACGACTTCCTGAGCGGCGGCATCCGGCCGCTGAATCTCACCGACGACGAGATGTCGGACCTGGTGGCGTTCCTGGAGTCGCTGACCAGCCCGCAGTTCGCCGCGCAAAAGACGGCGGCTGCCTCGTGCAGTACCAAGACACCGACTGTCGCGTCCATCATCGACGGCGACAACAAGGGCAAGCAGCCATGAACATCAAATACGACCGCCGCAGTTTCCTGAAAACATCGACGCTGACGGTCGGCGCCTCGGTGCTGCCGATGACCATGGTGGAGCTGGCGTTCGCGAAGCCGAGCGAAAACTTCACGTTCGCGTACATCTCCGATTCGCACATTCAGCAGATCAAGGGCACGCAGTTCGTGCGCAACTGGGATCGCGGCTTGATTCGCGCCGTCGCCGAAACGAACCTGCTGACGCCGAAGCCGGATTTCGCGATTTTCGGCGGCGACCTTGCGCAGATGGGCAGCAAGCCGGAGCTCGATCACGGTGCGGAGATGCTGTCCAAGCTCAACGGCAAGGTCTATCACGTGATGGGCGAGCACGATTATTACCTCGACCTCGGCGAGTATTGGTCGAAGCTGTTCGGCAAGCAGTACTACAGCTTCGATCACAAGGGCGTGCACTTCGTGGTCTTGAACAGCATCCTCACCTACGACGAGTGGACGTTCCATCGCTGGCCGAGCGCCGAGCAGCGCATGGCCGAGATGGCCGGGCTCGACAATCCCAACGGCTCGCCTTTCATGGTCGGAGACGAGCAGCGCGACTGGCTGAAGAAAGATCTGGCGAAGGTAAAAAAGGACACGCCGGTGGT
>CAMLEO010000166.1 GCA_946478975.1 uncultured Steroidobacter sp. | reverse complement strand
CTGTACATCCTGCTCGACTCGCAGTCGGGTCGTGAGATGTTGAGCACGACGCGCACGGTGATCGTCGACGAAATCCACGCCGTCGCGGGCACGAAGCGCGGATCTCACCTGACGCTTTCACTAGAGCGATTGGAAGCACTCACCGGTCGCCGACTCACGCGCGTTGGACTGTCAGCGACCCAGCAGCCGATTGAAGAGGTCGCGCGTTTCCTCGTCGGCGGTCGTTATATTCAACCGAACGGCGCGGCGGATTGTGCGATCGTGGACAGCGGCCACATTCGTCATCGCGATCTGGCGATCGAGCTGCCGGACGAGCCGCTCGAAGCGGTGATGTCGAATGAAACCTGGACGCAGCTGTACGACCGCATGGTGCAGCTGATCAAGGAACATCGCACGACGCTGATCTTCGTCAACACGCGGCGCCAGGCCGAGCGCATCTGTCGCCAGCTCAGCGATCGTCTCGACAAGAACGCACCGAAAGGCACGCCGCCGTCGGTCACCGCACATCACGGCAGTCTCGCGAAGGAATTGCGATTCGATGCCGAGCAGCGCTTGAAACGCGGCGATCTCAAAGCGCTGGTCGCCACGGCATCGCTGGAGCTCGGCATCGATATCGGCGATGTCGATCTCGTGTGCCAGGTTGCCTCGCCCCGTGCGATCAACGCATTCCTGCAACGGGTCGGCCGCTCCGGCCACGCGGTGGGCGGCACACCGAAGGGACGTTTGTTTCCTTTGTCACGCGACGACCTGGTGGAATGCACGGCGCTGTTGGACAGCGTGCGGCGAGGCGAGCTGGATCGTTTGATCATTCCGCAGCTGCCGACCGACGTGCTGGCCCAGCAAATCGTTGCTGAAGCTGCTGCTCGCGATTGCGGCGAGCAAGAGTTGTTCGACCTGATGCGCAGCGCGTATCCGTTCCGAGCGCTGGCGCGAGAGTCGTTCGATGAAATCGTGAAGATGCTGGCGGAGGGTTACACGACTCGTCGCGGCCGTCACGGCGCACTGCTGTATCACGATGCAGTGAATCGCACGATTAAAGGTCGCAAAGGCGCACGGCTCACCGCGATCACGTCGGGCGGCGCGATCCCGGACACGGCGGATTATCAAGTCATGCTGGAGCCGGAAGGATTCATGATCGGCACGCTCAACGAGGACTTCGCCGTCGAAAGCCTCGCCGGCGATATCTTCCAGCTCGGCAACGCGTCGTATCGAATCCTGCGCGTCGAGCGCAACACCGTGCGAGTGCAGGACGCGAAAGGCGAAGCGCCGACGATTCCGTTCTGGCTCGGCGAAGCGCCGGGCCGCACCGACGAGCTCTCTGTTTCTGTTTCCCGGCTGCGCGAAGAGATTCAAAGTCGCTTTGACGAGCATTCTCACAACGGTGACATCAGATCGTCCGCCGCGCTTCGGTGGTTAGCGGAGGAGATTGGCCTCAGCGAGGCGGCCGCGACTCAACTCGTGGCTTATCTGGCGGCGGCACAAGCAGCCTTGGGCGCACTGCCGACGCAGAAGAGAATCATCTTTGAACGTTTCTTCGACGAAAGCGGCGGCATGCAGCTGGTGATTCATTCGCCGTTCGGCAGCCGCATCAATCGCGCGTGGGGCCTGGCGTTGCGCAAGCGATTCTGCCGCAGTTTCAACTTCGAGCTGCAGGCGGCGGCGACTGAAGACACGATCATTCTGTCGCTCACCGGGTCGCACAGCTTCGAACTGATCGATGTCGCGAAGTATCTGCATCCGAACACCGCGCGCGAGATTTTGATTCAGGCGATGCTCGACGCGCCGATGTTCAACACGCGTTGGCGCTGGGGCGCATCGATCGCGCTGGCATTGCCGAGATTCCGTGGAGGCAAGAAAGTGCCGCCGCAGATTGCTCGCATGAACGCGGAGGATCTGCTCGCATCCGTGTTCCCGGATCAAGTCGCGTGCGGAGAAAACCTGGTCGGTGACATCGTGGTCCCCGAGCATCCGCTCGTACAACAAACCGTGCGTGATTGCCTGGAAGATGCGATGGACTTCCAGGGCTTTGAACGCATGCTGCTGGCGCTGACAGGCGAGCAGATCAAAGTCGAAGCGCGAGATCTCACCGAGCCGTCGCCGCTGGCATTGGAAGTTTTGAACGCTCGTCCCTATGCGTATCTCGACGACGCGCCGTTGGAGGAGCGCCGCACGCAGGCGGTGATGAGCCGACGCTGGATGGATCCGCAATCTGCCGCCGACATTGGCAAGCTGGATCCGGCTGCCATCTCGCGAGTGCGAGAAGAAGCGTGGCCTGACGCGAGCAGCGCCGATCAGTTGCACGAGGCGCTGCTGTGGCTGACGTTCATGACCAGCGAAGAAGTCGAACGCGGCGAGCTGTGGCCGAAGTTGTGTCATGACCTGATCGTGCAGCAGCGCGTGACCAAGCTGATGGTCGGCACCTCCAGCATCTTCGTCGCGACCGAACGCGTGCCCTATTTCCAGGCGTTGTTTCTAAATGCGCAGTTCGAGCCGCCGATTGTCGTGCCTGCGGTTTACGCAGTCACGCGCGAACGTGACGAAGCAGTTCGTGAAATCGTTCGTGGCCGCATGGAAGGTCTCGGGCCGACTACTGCACGAGATCTCGCCGCGTCGTTCGGCGTGACGACGGAAGATGTCGATGGCGCACTTCTCGCGCTCGAAGCGGAAGGCACGGCGATGCGCGGCAACTTTGATTCCAGCGTGGGTTCGACTATCACTCAGTGGTGCGATCGACGCCTGCTCGCTCGCATTCATCGTTACACGGTCAAGCGCTTGCGTGCGGAGATCGAGCCGGTGCAGGCACGCGACTTCCTGCGCTTCCTGTTCGATTGGCAGCGGGTGACGACCACCAATCGCATGCAAGGGCCGGACGCTGTTCCCGCTGTGCTGGCGCAGCTGGAAGGTTTCGATGCGCCTGCGGGTGCCTGGGAAACAGAGATATTGCCGGCGCGCATCGCCGAGTACGAACCGGCGTGGTTGGATGAGCAATGTTTGGCGGGCCGAATCGTTTGGAGTCGGCTGTTTTCTCGGTCGAAAGCGGCCAAGGCCCTTTCGACACGTCCGGAAAAAGGCGCGACTTTTTCCGGACTATCCACCCGCACCGGCGACACCGAACGCGGCGCCGCTCCGGTGCGCTCGACGCCGATTGCGCTGCTGCCGAGACGGAATGTGAAACATTGGTCGCCGTTCGTTGGCGATGTCGAGCGCTCGCAGCTCACCGATAAGGCGCGGCGAGTGGCGGAATATATTGAGGCGAACGGCGCGTCGTTCTATGACGAAATCGTCGATCACGTTGGGCTGTTGCCGGTGCAGGTCGAGGAGGCGCTCGGCGAGCTCGTTGCGCTCGGGCTGGTGAATTCGGACAGCTTCGGTGGCTTGCGGGCGCTTCTGATGCCGGCGGATCGTCGGCGCTCCAGCGCGCGAGATCGTCGCCGTCAGCGGCGCATTGCCATCTTCGGCATGCAGGACGCCGGGCGCTGGGCTTTGGTGAAGCGCACCGCGCCTTCTACGTCGCGCAACGATGAAGCGATCGAGCATGTGTGTCGCACGTTGTTGAAACGCTGGGGCGTGGTGTTTTGGAAGTTGCTGGAGCGGGAGGCGGACTGGCTGCCGCCCTGGCGCGATTTGCTGATGTGCCTGCGTCGGCTCGAAGCGCGTGGTGAGATTCGAGGCGGTCGCTTTGTTGCTGGGTTCTCGGGGGAGCAGTTCGCGCTGCCGGAAGCGATTGGGTCGCTGCGCGAGGCGCGGCGCAGGGAGAACGATTCGCAGCTGGTGTCGCTGTCAGCGGCCGATCCGTTGAACTTGATCGGCATTCTCACGCCCGGCGGGCGCTTGCCGGCGCTGACAGGCAACCGAATGTTGTATCGGGACGGTGTGCCGGTCGCGGTTTACGTCGGCGGCGACGTGAAGTTCCTGGAAGAGATGGAGCCGGCGGATCAGTGGCAAGCGCGTGGCGCGCTGCTGAGACGCCAAGTGCCGGCGCCGCTGGCGGATCTGGCCTGAGGCGCGATTAGATCACTTCGGTCTGGTCCTTCTTGTAGTCGACCTCTTCGGGAGGCTTCTTGCCGGGCGTCTCGCGCTCGGGCTGCAATTGCTCGGGGTCCACCGGTTTCTTTGGTTGATCGTGCGCCGGCGCAGAGTCGGCGCGCTGGCCGATGGTGCCCAGCCCGTTCATGCGCGTGTTCACGTGACTCGGGCTGCCGGTGTAGAAGATGGCGCCGACGCCATTCATCGTAGCGTCGAGCGACTCGCGGGGATTCACGATCACGCTGCCGACGCCGTCGACGGTGACCGTCGCGGCATCGGCGACCAAGCGACTCAAATCGGCGTGGCCCGCGCCCGACATGCGCACCGTGAGTTTTTCCAGGTGCCCATCGGCGTTCATATTCAACGCGCCCGAGGCTCGGATCTCGGTCTCGCCGCCGGCGAAACCCACGACATTCACATCGTTGCCGCCTTGGAGCCGAAGCGTTTCGAGCTTGGGCATGGTGATCTGAAACGTCAGCCGCGCATTGTCATTGCGAATGATCCATTCCTTCGCACGCGACTTGATGTGGAGCGTGTCCTCGCGGACGTGGGTTTCGACGCGGCGGACCGACTTCTCGCTGCCGCGAATGACCACCGAAGCCGGTGAGCCGATCGTGATTTCCAGCCGGGCGGCGCCGTCGATGTCGATGGAATCGAACGCTTCGAGCTTGAGCGTCTCGCTGATCGTCGGGCCGTTGTCGCCGTGATAGCCGCAGCCACTCAGCAGCAGCGCGGCGCCGACGATCGCAGCCATCACCGGTCGAACGCTCATGACCACCTCGACTCGTTCATCGTAGGAATTTTACATAGGACTTTGAGTGCATGTTGAGCCTGCCGCTGACGGCGGCAAAGCGATCGCCGGCCAACGGCGGCGCTGGACCGGTGAAGCGGGCGCGGGATGTCAAACAGAGCGCCGGATCACACATCCGCCCGGGCAAAGATCGACTGCTTCATGGTTGCCCGCGCAGCCGGCATGCGAAGGTCATCCGCCTCCGGAAATCCGCCCGCCGGCGTCCGGAGTGTGAAGTCGATCACGAGTCATTGACTCAATTCCGGCGAATGAGCGATCTGGGACACTCATCGTGAGGGTGCTTTCCCCGCAACGTGATTTTCGTCCGAGCCCTTAAAGTTCGTACAGGGTTAGGCTACTTCCCGTGCAGAAGCAGCCTCCGTTCCGCAGCAGTCCTCTTCGCCGCCCGTTCCGGGAACGCGTCGGCCGCTTGCTGCCGCCTTTGACGTTTGCCGAGCCGCTGGAGAGTCAGTACCGCAACTGGCACATCGAGCATGCGCGCGAGCGGGTCAAATACAGCATGTTGCCGGCCATGGGCGTGATCCTGATCCTCGCGCTCGCCGGCGGCCCGGTCGCAGAGATGCGCCACACGCTGTTCGGCCCTGATCAGCTGAAGATGGTCGACATGCTCCGCTTCGCCGTGATCCTGCCGACGTGTACGGCGATGTTGCTGGTCACGTACACCAAGGTGTATTCGCGCTGGCTGCCATTCACGGCGCCGCCGGTGGCGATGATCCAGGGGCTGTGCCTGATCATTTTCGATCTGCTGATGCATCGACAGGGTTACACGCTGAGCGCGGTGATGCCGATGCTGGTGCTGTCGGCGTACATGCTGTTCGGCATGATGCATGTCCAGGCAACTGTGATTGCCATTTCGCTGGTCGCGGCCTATGGCATCAGCGGCTGGATCGCCGGCATCAATACCGGGCAGCGCCTGTTCGACGTGGCGATGAGCTGCTTCGCGCTGGTGCTGGGCTATTGTTTCCATTACAGCTTCGCGCGCACGCAGCGGCTGAACTGGTTCAGAAACATGCTGCTGACCGATACGGTCCATCGCGACGCGCTCACCAACATCGGCAACCGGCGCATGTTCGACGTGCAGGTCGAACGCTTGTGGAGCCAGGCGATTCGGACGCGCGTGCCGATCGCGCTGCTGCTGGTGGACCTGGATCATTTCAAGGCGTTCAACGACCACGCCGGTCACCAGGCTGGCGATGCCTGCCTCGCTCGCGTCGCCGGCGCGATTGCCATGTCGGCGCGGCGGCCGCTGGACCTCGCGGCTCGTTACGGCGGCGAGGAATTCGTGGTGTTGTTGTTCGATGTGAAGCGCGACCGCGTCGAAGAGCTGTGCCGGGAATTGCACACCAACGTCGCCGCTCTACAACTGCCGCATCCGGCGTCGTCGACCGGGCCGCATGTGAGCGTGAGCATCGGTGCCGCATGCGTCGAGCCGCAGATGGGCCGGCATCACGACGGACTCATTCAGCTCGCCGACGAAGCGCTGTACGCCGCCAAAGAAGGCGGCCGGAATCGCACGGTGGTGATGGATCGCGAATACGCGACACTGACGACGGGAGCATTTCGCGTGCCCCGCTCGCGAGCACGGAACCAGGCGGCCTGAGGACAGCGTTATCAACTCTGTCGCACTTTTTCATAGTGTTACATTGCCGCCGTCGTCACTGTTGAGAACATCACTGCTCCATGCCCGCTAACGAAATCGTCACCCTGCAAGCTCACATCCTGCAGCAGCAGAGCCGCTACCCCGAAGCCAGCGGCCAGTTTTCCTGGATCCTCTCGGCACTGGCGATTTCCGCGAAGATGATCGCGTCTCACGTTCGCCGCGCACGGCTCGACGATGTGCTCGGCACGGTCGGCAATCAGAACGTGCAGGGCGAGCAGCAGCAGAAGCTGGACGTGATCGCCAACGACATTCTGCTGCGCACCTTGGGCGGCCGCGAAGGCGTCGCCATCGTCGCCTCGGAAGAAAACGAAGAGCCGGTGATCCTGCGCACCGACGATGCAGCCGAGCGCAAGTACTGCGTGCTGTTCGATCCATTGGACGGCTCGTCGAATCTCGACGTGTGCGGCGCTGTCGGCACCATCTTCAGCATCCTGCGCAAGGATCGCCGCTCGGTGAACCCGCAGGCCTCGCTGCTCCAGTCCGGCGCCGAACAGGTTGCGGCGGGCTACGTGTTATATGGCTCCTCGACCGTGTTCGTGCTGACCATCGGGCTGGGCGTCGATATGTTCGTGCTCGATACGAACTATGGCGCGTTCATGCGCGTCGCCCAGGGCGTGCAGATTCCCAAGGCCCACAAGTGTTATTCGGTGAACGAAGGCAACCGCCTGAGTTTTCCCGAAGGCTTCCAGAAATACCTGTCGTGGGCGCAGGAGCGCGGCTATTCCAGCCGTTACGCCGGCGCCATGGTCGCCGATGTACACCGCATCCTGCTGCAGGGCGGGGTGTTCCTGTACCCGCCGACCCGCAAGGCGCCGAAGGGCAAGCTGCGCCTGATGTACGAAGCCAATCCCATGGCGATGATCGTCGAACAAGCCGGCGGCAAGGCCCTGTGCAGCCCGGCCGAGCGCATCCTCGACGTGAAACCGACTGACATTCACCAGCGTGTGCCGGTCATACTCGGCAGCAGTGAAGAAGTGGATCACGTCGCGGCCCACCTGTGATGACGGATTTGCCATGACATCTTTGTCATGACAGCCCCGAGGAACCCGCGGCGGCACTGTGGAAAGCCGCGCATTGCAGCAACCTGCAGCGCCGGAGTGTATTCTTCCGTTGTTGCTCATTACTCGCGGGAACGTTAGTGCTCACGGCCGATAAAGTCCTCGTCACGATCGGTACGCCCTGCTCGATTTCGGCAGTCGGCAGCACGGAAACCTATCGTGCGCGGGTGCTCGGAGCGCCCGAGTTCATCGCCTACGCGGCGTTCGACGCCGGCCTGATCGACATTGACCTACAGTCCGACGGTTCGCTCAAGCTGCGCTGGGTCAACGGTGAGCCGACCACCCTCGCCGAGATCGAGCGTCAGCATGGCGCGAAGCTCCGTTCGTCGCTCGGCATCCGTTACATCGATGAACTGACTGCGCTCGGCAGCTCCGTCGTCACCGACATCGCGGCCAGCCTGCCGCACGATTTTCATCGCGGCGGCCTGCGCCAGCTCGCCGGCCTCACCTATCGCGACGTGCGCGATTCGGCGCTCAAAGATATGTATGGGTTGTTCGATGACGACCCGAGACTCGGTCCGTCGCTGCAGGCGCAGTTGTTTGCGTACTGTGGTTTGGGCGCGCTGGCGGCACTGCCGGTGTCGCTGTCCGAGCTGATCGCGAACCCTTATGAATTTCGAGTCGCCGGTGCCACGGCGTTTCCGGGATTGGACGCACTCGGCCAGTTGCGTGCGGCCGGCTCGATCACGCCGGAGAACGACAAGCTGCGCGACAAGTTCGCGATGCGCCTGGCGAACTCGCTGTCCTCGCATGGGCCGGCATTGTTGTCGACGATGCTCGCGCCGTCATATTCGCTGAGCAAGTCGCTGAAGAATCCGCAGCTGCTCGATTCGTTGCGTTCAGCCAGCGGCTACATGCGCGTACCGCAAACGCCGTTGAATGCAGTCGGCGCGTGTGGTTCCAGCTCGATCGTGTTTTGTGAGTTCGCGCCGCAGATGCTGCTCGACTACCCCGGCTATCAGCGTCCGCAAGTGACGTTGTGGACCGCGGCCGACGCGGCCACGCGTCCGAACTGGCAGATTCTCGATGCGTTCGGCCCGGGCGCGCTCATGACTCGCTCCAAGTTGGAAACGCTCAACGCCGGCCGCGGCCCGTCTGAACAACGCGCGGTTGCAGACAGCCTTGCACCGTTCGACCTCGATGCGAATGGCACGGTGGTCGGCGAAGGCGGCTCGGGAGTAATCGTCACGACGCTCGACTTCGCGCTGCGTAACTTCCTCGACATCACATCCATCATCGTCGGCTGGGGCCAAAGCGGCGAAGCTGGCGGCAAAGCGCATTTCGCAGGCGTCGGCTTTGGCGGCGAGAACGCGCTGATTCACGCGCTGGAGCTCGCTTATCGCGGTCACGGTTATCGCGTTTCCGATTTCCAATATCTGGTCGCTCATGCCACCGGCACGCGGACCAATTCAAAGACGGATCTCACGACCGCCGCGAATGCGCGTGCAACGGCAGCGGAACGACAGGGCATCAAAGATGCGCTGCCCCGGGTCGCGGTGGGAACGCCGAAAGCCGTGGGCGACGGGCACACCATGGGCGAGACCGGGTTGAAGGCCGTGTCCCAGGCGCTGCAGTTCCTGCTGGGCAAGCCGGCCGTCGGCGTGCCCACGTTGCGTCACCTCGATCCGGACCTCGGCCCCGCGGCCGAGTCGTTCACGTTGCAGTCCCAACCGGTCACCGGCAACCCCGATGGCGGCGCCATGTGTGCGACTCAAGGCTTCGGCGGTTACAACGGCGCGATCGCGCTACGAGCAGCGCATGCCGATGCGTTCGCGCGTTATTCGCCGGATCGAAAGGTGTTGGCCGCGTACCTGGAACGCTGGCCGGAGCTGCGGCGGGAACGCGAACAGCGCGAACGTCACTGGCGCTCACGCCGTCGCAGCGCCATCGAGCTGGCGCAGATGCATTGCTGGAAGGGCCTGGATTGATTATTAAAATTCGGGATCGGGCATCCTGCCACGACCCGAATGCGACGCCCAAAAAGCGTGGTTTTTGAGCGCCGCTCGCCGCCTTCGGCGGCGGGGTACATCCATGTACCCGAAAATGGCGCTTGAATGGCGTCGGTTACTTCTTCTTGCCGGTGAACTTGCCTTCACCGAATTCGCCCAGGGTCACGGTGCCGCTCATGGACGCGCCGTCGACGGTGCCGACGTAGCTCACTTCCATTTCCATGCCCTGTGCCTCGACGTGGAACTTGATGGTCACGGCATTGCCCTTCACCGAGCCGGTGACCGGCGCTTCGCCGAGCGCGCCCTTGTAATTGCCGGTGATGCTGGTGCCCTGCTGCTTCAGGCTGAAGTGCGGGGTGCCGGTGCCGGCCGGGCTCTCCACGATCATGTCCCAATCGCCGGTCACGTTGGCGTCGGCGGCGATGGCGGAGGTGGTGAGGAACACCGCGGCGGCGGACGCGGCCAGAAGCATTCTGCGCAGGCTGTTCATGAACGATTTCCTATCGACTCGTGAGCGAGTGGTTGCTGATCCCGCCTGAATTGTCGGGGGAGACACGCGAGCGCCGCAAGAGCGCGGCCGCCTCGTTGACGTTTCATGACTGAACTCAAGGGAGCGTCGCAGGCGCCGGCGAGCGTGGTTTAATAAGAACAATGTTGCGCGAGTTCACAAAAATCACGCCGCGGATCTTCTGGATCGTCTCGGTTGCCGCACTCGCCGTGCTGCTGGTCGTGGTCGCGATCCCGCAGTGGCTGTCGAAACAGGCACGGCTCGAAGTGCTTCGCTCGCACGTTGCGGAAGTGGCGCAGATCGCGGCGAGCGTCGTCGACGGCGACTTGCATCGTCAATTGCTGGATCCGGCCCGGTACACGCCCGAGCTGTACGAACGCACGCTCGCGCCGCTGGTGCGCTTTCATTCCGCCGCGCCGGAGATCTTTTACGTCTACACGATGGTGGAACGCGACGGGCAAAGTTTCTTTGTCGTCGACACCGCGGCGTCGAGCAAACTCAAGACCACGCGCAAGCTGCGCCCGTCGGCGTACATGGAGCCGTTCCATCCGCTCGATGCCGAGCCCGATCCGGACTGGCTGCAACGAATCGCGCGCGGCGAAACGTACGTTTATCCGAGCTTTCAGCGCGATGTGTACGGCACGTTTCTGTCGGGCCACACGCCGATCTACGACAGCCAGGGCCGTTACAGCGGTTTCGTCGGCGTCGACTTCGACACCACGTATTACCTGGCGCAGGAGTCGAGCTTCCAGGCGATTTATTACGGCACGTTGGGAGCAGCGCTGCTGCTGGCCGTGCTGATCGGCTATCTGGCCGCGCGCTACGACTACAACGTGCAGGATCGGATGGAAGAGCAGTACCGCATTTCCATTCGCGACGAGCTCACGCAGTTGCTCAATCGACGCGGCGCGCTGCGTTTTTCACGCGAGGCGCTGGCAGCCAGGGCTGCCAGCTATTGCGTGATCCTGGTCGACATCGACGATCTCAAAGGCATCAACGATCTGCACGGGCATGCGGCCGGCGATGAGTTCATCGTCAAAGTGGCGGATACGATTCGAGCCAGTGTGCGAGAGAAAGATGTTTGCGCACGCATGGGCGGCGATGAGTTTTTGATTTTCGCGACTGGCTGCGATCTCGACGCGGCCACGGAAATCGCGCGTCGCATTCTCACCCGCGTGTATTCGAACGACACCAGCAGCCAGCGCTCGCACTTCGGCGTGTCGATCGGCATTTGTGTCGCGACGGATGCGGAGACGAGTTTTGAAGTGTTATATCGCCGCGCCGACGAGGCGCTGTACCAGGCGAAAACCGCAGGCAGAAATCGTTATGTAGTTTTCGCGCCGGCCGCGGCGTGATTTTGCATCAGGCGGTGCAGGACGGCGCCCAGCTCCTCCACCGTATTCGGCTTGAGTAACAACTCGCGCACGCCGACTTCCGTCACCTCCTCGCGATCTTTCTGGCGCACGTAGCCGGACGTCATCACTACCGGCACTTCCGGCTTTGCCAGCAGCACTTCGCGCGCGAAGTCGATGCCGCTCATGGTCGGCATGGAAAGATCGGTGACCACCGCCTGATAGGCATGCGGATCGGCCTGGAACGCCACCAGCGCTTCGCACGGATCGGTGAAGCCGTCGACCCGATAACCCAGCCGTTCGAGCACGCGCGTCACGAGATATACAAGCGATTCCTCATCGTCGACATAGAGAACGCTTTGACCTTCGCCACGCGGCATTTGCGGGGCGTGCGCGGCGGCCTGGGCAGCCGCGTCGTGGAAAAGCACAACGTCCTTCGTGGTTTCTTCATTGCCGCTGAACGCCAGAATTTGGTTGATGATGCCGGCCGCGCGCGTACTGGCCTTCGCCACTTCCGCCAGCGACACTTGTGCCGGATGCGTCGCCGGCAGGTCCTCTGCGGCGAGCTTCGCGTTGCCGCTGATCGCCAGCAGAATGTTGTTGAAGTCGTGCGCGATGCCGGCGGCCATCGCAGACAACGCACGGCTCTTCTCCAGCAGTTCGCGGTCCCGCTCCGCTTGGAGCCGCGCCGTCACGTCATCGGCGAACGCAATCACGCCTTCGTCGGGCGTGCCCCGGTCCACCAGCGCCAGGTGCCAGTGACATTGCAGGCGGGTGCCGTCCCGGCGCCGCGTATCGAGCACCACGCCGTCGGGATATTCCACGCCGGCCAGCAGCTTCGGACACAGCTCTTCGATGATGGGCAGGCTGACGGGCGTCGCCACCAGCTCGTGAATGTGCCGGCCGATCGCTTCAGCTTCGCTGTAACCGAAGGTGGCGGCAGCCGCAGGATTCCACAGGCGCACGATGTGGTCCGTGCCCCACACGATGCACGCCAGCGGCGCGCGATCCATGTACAGCTGCAATCGTTGGTTGATTGCCTGCAGCTGCGTGATGCTGACAGACATAAAGGCCCACAGAGTTTTGTTACTTATTCGGCATCGCGCGGACCATCCTTGCTGTTCCGCTGAGGGCAACGTATCACAGCGTCGCTGCCCGACGCCTTGAGGAACTCTCCGGCCTGATGCCTAGGACAATGGAGTAAGCACTACGGCTGAACGCCGGGATCCGCCTGAGCTGCGCAGCGGGAACGCTTGGATTTCCAGGCGCGTGAGCTATCAGCGTCGCGCTTCAAATATTCCAGCGCTCGCGACCCAACGCCAGGAAGCGCGCCCCGGCTTGTGACAAAGGCTGGTGACGCAGGTGATACACGCCGACCTGGCGCTCGATGCTGGAAAACGGCAAACCTTCGATGTGCACCAGCTCCGGCGGCAGATTCGTCACCAGGTTGGAGACGTACGTGACCGCTTTGTTTTCCGCCACCAGCGCCAGCCGCAGCTCCATGTGGCTGACTTCCCACACCGAGGCGAATGCGTTGCGCAGCCGATCGCCGCTGGCACGTTTCGGCAGCTCATCGAGATACGACGTGACCAGCGGCAAAGTCCGCAATGTCGCCTGCGGATCGCGTTTCAACGCGTCGCGGCTCGGATGATCGCGCCCGATCATCAAGCGACGCGTTTCGGCGAACAGCGAATACACGGTGAAGTAATCGGGCATTGAGTGCTGCAACGGGCCGAAGCCCACTTCCCAGCGGCCGTCCGAAACGCCGTGCACGATTTCGCGGCTGGGCGCGACCGTGACTTTGAAACGAGTCAGCGGATTGCGTTCGGAAAATTCCTTGAGCAGCGAGATGCCGTAGCGCGAATTGACCGCAGGAGACAACGCAAGAGACAAAGTGGACAACGCGCCGCTCTTGATCTGCGCGATATCGGCCAGCGTCTCGCGCTCCTCGTTCAGCACCGTTTCTGCGTAGCGCAGCAGGCGAATACCGGCTTCGGTGAGCTGCGGCGGATTCCCTCGACGCAACAGCACCGCGCCGAGGCGATGTTCCAGATTGGCGATCGCCTGGCTGACCGCCGACTGCGACAGGTTCAGTCGCTCGGCCGCGCGACTGAAGCCGCCCGCCTCGACCACGGCGTGAAAACATCGGACTTCGTTACGCTCGATTTGCATGCCGTCAATTTTCGCCCGTCGGCTGCGACGCTCGCAATTCCTATCTTCAGTGTGGTCGATCAGCCTATCGCAAGGGACGATGCGATCACGGCCGCTGATGAACGCATCGCGTCTGCGCCGTCGTGTCCGGGCGCGCCCAGGCGTACGTTGTGCTCACGATCCGCAGTCGGGGGACACATGAGCGAAGCCGTACAGATCCGCAAGGGATTGGAAGGCGTGGTCGCCGATACCACGTCGGTATCGTTGGTCGACGGCGAGGCCGGGCGGTTGTACTACCGCGGTCATGCCGTCGAATCGCTGGTTAACCGGCGCTTTGCCGAAGTCATGCACCTGGTCGTGTTCGGCGAGTTGCCGGACGAAGCGCGCCTGGCCGAAGTCGAGGAATATCTGTGGATCGCCGGCCGCCTGCCGCCCGAAGTGGCCGCATCGACGCGTCAGCTGGCTCGTCACGGCGAGCATCCCATGACGACGTTACAAGCAATTGCGCCGCTGCTGGCACTGGAACCGCCGGCGGCGAGCCTCGGACGCTCAGCGCACGAAGAGGAAGGATTGATCGTCGCCGCTCGCCTGCCCGCCGCCATCGCGACCATTCATGCAGCTCTGCAGGATCATCCTGAACATCCGTATCCGTCGTCGCGTCATTACGGCGAGCGTTACCTGCAACTGTTGCACGGTCGCCGACCTTCGCCGATGCAGACCGCCGTGTTTGAGAGCACGCAAATCCTGCAACTCGATCATGGTTTCAATGCGAGCACGTTTACTGCGCGCGTCGTGACTTCGACCTTGGCGCCGATCACGTCGGCACTGTCCGCCGCGATGGGTGCGCTATATGGGCCGTTACATGGCGCCGCCGATCAACAAGCGCTCGAAATGGCGTTCGAAGTGGGCCAGCCACAACGCGCCAGCGAGTTCGTGGCGCATTGTCTCGCGAGCGGACGCAAAGTCATGGGCATGGGACATCGCGAGTATCGCGTCGTCGATCCACGCTCACGCATGATCCGGGCACTCGCGCAGCGAGTGGCCGAGCGCCGCGAACACGTGCGTTTGCTCGATGTGCTCAGTGCGGTGGATGAAGCGTTCCTGGAACAGACACGCACCAAGTCACGTGCCTTGCGTGCCAACCTGGAGTTCTACAAGGGTGTGGTGTACGCGTCCTTGGATATTCCCAAGGAATTCTTCACCGCGAGCTTCGCGGCTGCGCGCGTGTTCGGCTGGATCGCGCATGTCACGGAGCAGCGACAGGACAATCGCATCATTCGACCGGCCGCGCATTATGTTGGCCCGGCACCGCACGATTGATGAACATTCGCGCGCTTTGCCTTGCCCATATCCACAAACTGACGACATCTGTTCTTGTCATCATGTGCACCGGATGGCTATAGTGCGGGCTCGTGAATCAAGTGACTAACCCGCACGTGTCCCATATCCAATCCCCCATCGCCGCGATCTCCCTGATCAGCGTCGTAGTACCGGTCGTAGCTCTGAGCAACGCGCCGTAGGGGATCCATTACAAACGAACAATCACCCCCGTCGGCGCAAGCCGGCGGGGGTTTTTTGTTTTTAGCGCCGGCGTGGCTGATGGGGGCTCCAACAAATCAAGGAGCTACTCATGACCGCGCTACAACCTGCTCTCGCTTCGCCCGGCCTCGCGCCCCGACGCAGCGGCGCCGAGCTCATCATTCACTTGCTGGAGCAGCAGGGCGTGCGGCTGGTCGCCGGCATTCCCGGCGGAGCGCTGCTGCCGCTGTATGAAGCGCTTGGAAGCTCGACAGTCCTGCAACACATCCTGG
>CAMLEO010000165.1 GCA_946478975.1 uncultured Steroidobacter sp. | reverse complement strand
TCGCGTTGACCGCCGTGTTCGCGGAGAACGGCTGGATCGGTCAGTATCTCGCTCCGTTGGGCATCAAGGTGGCGTACACGTGGATCGGCGTCGTGGTCGCGTTGACGTTGATCGGCTTTCCGTTCGTCGTGCGCTCAGTGCAGCCGGCTATCGCCGAAGTACAACGGGATCTCGAAGACGCAGCCGAAACACTCGGCGCGGGGCGCATCACGATCTTTGTTCGCATCGTGCTGCCGACGATCTTCCCTGCGCTCGCAACCGGCTTCACGCTCGCGTTCGCGCGTGCGGTTGGCGAATACGGCTCGGTGATTTTCATCGCCGGCAACTTGCCGATGCGCACGGAAATCACGCCGCTGCTCATCGTCATCAAGCTGGAGCAGTTCGATTACGCCGGTGCCGCGGCGCTCGGCTTCATCATGCTGGCCATGTCGTTCGTGATGTTGCTGTCCATCAACCTGCTGCAAGCCTGGGGCCGTCGGCGAGTGATCGCCGCGGGGCGTTAATGAAACTCGGGATCGGGCATCCTGCCACGACCCTCGGGCGAGTCAGCCAAAGGCGTGACTTTGGCTGCTCGCTCGCCGCCTGCGGCGGCGGGGCACATCCATGTGCCCGTAGGGCACTCGATAAACGATGGCTGATCCGTTGGAGGCGCGCAGCGCGCGATTTGAACTGAGATGGCAGGCGGTCCTTCCAAGGAAATGTTGGCGGAGATCGCGAGCCGGCCGGGCCGCGATACCTGGCTCAGCTCCATCACCAAATATACGTTCATCGGCTTGTCGCTGCTGTTCCTGGGAGCGTTGCTGTTCGCGCCGCTGGCGACCGTGTTCGCAACCGCGCTCAGCAAGGGCTGGATGATGTACTTCGCCAGCTTCAAGGACGAGGACACGCTGGCAGCGATCCGGCTGACGTTGACGGTCGCCGCGATCGTAGTGCCGATGAACACCGTCTTCGGTGTCGCTGCCGCCTGGGCGATCGCCAAGTTCGAATTTCGCGGCAAGAGTTTCCTGATCACGCTGATCGATGTGCCGATCGCGATCTCGCCGGTGATATCCGGCCTCGTGTACGTGCTGCTGTTCGGCATGCAGGGCTGGTTCGGCCTGTGGCTGCAGGATCACGACATCAGCATCATCTTCGCCGTGCCGGGAATCGTGCTGGCAACCATGCTCGTAACGTTCCCGTACGTGGCGCGCGAGCTCATTCCATTGATGCAACAGCTCGGCAACGACGAGGAAGAAGCCGCGATCACGCTTGGCGCCGGCGGCCTGATGACGTTCTTCCACGTCACCTTGCCGAAGATTCGCTGGGGTCTGGTTTACGGCGTGATTCTCTGCAACGCCCGCGCGATGGGTGAATTCGGCGCGGTTTCGGTGGTCTCAGGTCATATCCGGGGACTGACGACGACCATGCCCTTGCACGTGGAAATCCTATATAACGAGTACAACTTCGTCGGCGCCTTCGCGGTGGCTTCGCTGTTGACGCTGCTGGCCGTGGCGACGCTGGTGATCAAGTCACTCGTGGAGCTGAAGCGGAAGTGATCGGAGGCCTCTTTTCATACGCCGTCGATCGTACTCAGCAGTTCATCGACGGGCTGCAGCTGGACACCTCGCGTGCCAGCCTCGGCGTGTGGATTGCCACGATCAACGTCGCCATCGTGCTGCTGCTGGTCGGCGGCATTTCGATTTCGGCGATCGGCTCGCTGCGTGATCTCGCCGATCAGCAGGGCAAGTCGCGCGTGCAACTGGCGGGCGCAATGGCTCGCGAAGATCTGCGCCGCTACAGCGAAGACGCGCTCACTCACGCCAAGACGGTTGCCGAGCGGCAGACATTCCAACGCCTGCTCGCGGATCGGCGAGGCTCGACGATCGGCCCGTACCTGCGCCGGTCATGCAACACCGAGACGATTGTTTCCTGCGCGGTGTTCGAAGGCGATCAGCTGCTCGCGCAAGCCGGCGCGGAGTTGTCTTGGGAACAGATCGCCACGTCTGCTGACGAGCAGGGCGAACGTTTCATGGCAGTGCCGACGGACACGCCCTATGCACTGCTGGGCGCCTCCGCTCAAGTCGGCGGCGCGACCGGGCGTCGTTTGTATGTAGCGCGACTGCTCGACCCGAAACTGGCGCAGATCTTGAGCGAACGCGTCGGCACGCAGATCAAGCTGATCAACTACCGAACGTTTGTCGAAGATCGCAAGGTCACGGACTTCACTCGCCTGCATTCCGCTGGCCTGTCCGATGGCCGCTCGGCGGTCCGTCGCATCGACTCAGAAGATCTGTATGCCGCGAGCTTTCCGATCTTTGCTGTGACGGGCGAAGCGATTGCGTTGCTCGAAGCGCGCTTGCCTTCATCTGATATCGACGCTTCCGTCGGCGGGCTCGCAAAACGGCTGCTTGCCACTGCGATCGTGCTCGCGGCGCTGGCGGTGCTCGCGGGCATCGTGCTCGGTCGGCAAGTAACCGGGCCGGTCGCAACGTTGACCGACGCGGTGGAGAAGCTCGGCCATGGTGACTTTTCCACTTCGATTCCGGTCGGCGGCACCAAGGAAGTCGGCAAGCTCGGGCGCACCATCGAGGATATGCGCAATAACCTGATCGAGCTGACCGGCACGTTGCGCCGACGTGAAGCCGAAGCGCAGGCGGTGCTCGGCGGCATCGTCGAAGGCGTGTACGCGGTCGATAAGTCGCGTGTGATTCGTTATCTAAACCCGCAAGCGGCGCGATTGCTGGGCGTTCAGGCGCACGAGGCGATCGGACGTTTCTGCGGTGACGTGCTCAAGCCCTGTCGTGAAAGCGAGAACGGCCCGCGTCCGTGCGAGACGAACTGTCCGATCCTTCGCGCACGCGTCGAAGGCAGCACTCAGGCCACTGAGAATCTGCAGCTGAGCGATGGACCGCCGCGTATCACCATCATCACCAGCTCGAGTCCCGTCGACGATCTGCAGGTGCAGGTGATTCGAGATGAAACCGAGCTGGAAGGCGTGCGTCGCGCGCGAGATTCGGTGCTGGTGAATATTTCTCACGAGTTCCGAACGCCGCTTGCCGCGCAGCTCGCATCGATCGAGCTGCTGCGCGAAGGTTTCGACACCATGACCACCGAGCAGCAGAAAGAGCTGGTGTTGTCATTGGAGCGCGGCGCTCTGCGGCTGACGCGCTTGATCGATAATCTGCTCGAAAGCGTGCGCATCGAGTCGGGGCAGCTCAGCATTCGTCATCAAAGCGTCTCGATCAGCGAGCTGGTCGAGGACTCCGATGCGTTGATGGGCGCGCTGCTGACGCAGCGCCGGCAGCGTTTGGAAGTGAACCTGCCGGAGAATCTGCCGAACGTGGATGGCGACGGCCCGCGTCTCACGCAGGTGTTTGTGAATCTGCTGGCGAACGCGAGCAAGTTCGCGCCCGAGGACAGCGTCATTCGCATCGGCGCGGAACACAGCGACGACTTCATCACGACCTGGTTCGAAGACGAAGGGCCCGGTGTGCCGGAGATCGAAAGCAATTCCGTGTTCGATCGTTTCTATCGCGGCGCCGGCCAGGAGCCGGAACCCGGCGGCCTGGGGTTGGGTTTGTGGATCGTCAAATCAATTATCGAACGCCACGGGGGCACGATCACCGCGCGTCGCACGCCGGAAGGTCGCACGCGATTCGAAGTCAAACTGAAGGTCACCGCGGAGTAGGCAGCGCAACGCTCATGAAGATTCTTTCTGCGGATGACGACAAGGATTTGCTCGCGCTGATTGCGTTCACGTTGTCGCAAGCGGGTTATCTGGTCGTCAAAGCCGGCGATGGCACGCAGGCGTTGCGTGCGTTCGAAAGCGAAGGGCCGGACCTGGTGATCCTGGATATCAACATGCCCGGTGCCAGCGGCTTTCAGGTGTGTGAAGCGATTCGCACCAAATCGCGTGTGCCGGTGATGATGCTGACGGTGCGTGGCGAAGAGGAAGATCTGGTCAAAGCGCTGGAGCTCGGTGCCGACGATTATTTGACCAAACCTTTCAGCCCGCGCACGTTGCTCGCGCGGGTGAAAGCGTTGCTCCGTCGCGCCGGCATGGAGAATGCCACGCCTCTTGCCGCCGGACGCATTCGCCTCGATGTCGACGAGCACACCGTGCAAGTCGGCACCAACGCGCCACTGCGCCTGACCAAACTCGAGCTGCGCCTGCTGCAAATGTTGATCGCCAACGCCGGCCACACCGTCAACTCTGATCGTCTGCTGATGCAGGTGTGGGGACACAAGGGCTCCGGCGACCGCCAGCTGCTCAAACAACTGGTCCACCGCCTGCGCCAGAAAATCGAAATCGACCCCGCCGCCCCGCAAATGCTCCAGACGGCGCCCGGTGCGGGTTACAAATTGATCGTCGACTGATTGCCGGCGTCGCAGCCGATTCATGACTGCGACGTTACCGACTTGATACCGACTCTGGCCTACGCTGCTGCTATCGCAATAGCAGGAGCGGCGGATTGGCAGGACTGCTACGGACCATAGTCATCGTCGGCGGCGGATTCAGCGGCACGGTGGTCGCCGCGAATCTGCTGCGACGGCCGCCGGCAGGGCCGACGCGGCTCATATTGATCGAGCGCGCGAATGAAGTCGGGCGCGGAGCTGCGTACGCGGAGCGCGGATTTCCGTATCTGCTGAACGTGCCGGCGAGTCGAATGTCCGCGAATTCCGCCGCGCCCAAGGAATTCCTCGAATTCGCGCAGCGACGCATGCCGAATGCGACTGGCGAAGATTTCCTGCCGCGTGCGTTGTATGGCGAATATCTCGGCGAGGTGCTGCTGGCCGCGCAGCTCAGCGCGCCAACAAACATTCGTTTAGACATCACTCGGGGCACGGTCACAAACATCCGCCGCATCGAGCGCCATCTGCCGCTGCAGGTCGAACTCGACGGCGGGCGCCGTTTCACTGCGGACGATGTGGTACTCGCGCCGGGCAATCCCAAGCCCGCGTCGCTCGCCGTGGCGAAGAATGTGCTCGATCATCCAGCATACATTGCCGATCCCTGGGCATCGGATCTCAAGTTCAGCTCGGACGAAGCCATTCTGCTGATCGGCACGGGCCTGACCGCCGCGGATATCATCAACGTCGCGTCCGCGGATCCGAAGCGCGTGCCGACGCTGCATGCATTGTCACGTCACGGTCTGGTGCCGCCGCGACAAACTGCATTCCGACCTGACGCATTCAAGGGCGACGGCAACGCCCTACTCCTCGCTGCATCGACATCACTGCGCGGCTTGACGCGCTCGGTGCGATTGCTTGCGAATGAAGCTGAGAAGATGGGCGGCGACTGGCGCGAGGCAATCACCTTCGTTCGTAACATGGCGCCGACGATCTGGCAGCGACTGCCTGAGCGCGACCGCATCCGCTTCCTGCGACACGTGCGCGCGTACTGGGACATCTATCGGCATCGCTTGCCGCCGCAGCTGATCCAAAAGATCGACTCCCTGCGGAGCTCACGACATCTCATCATCCACGCCGGACACATCAAGGAATTCATAGCGCGCGACGATCGGATCGAAGTGAGCTGGCGCCCGCGCGGAACGCAGCGACCGCGCACACAGCAGTTCGACCGCGTGATCAATTGCACCGGCCCCGACTACGCCATCGCGCGCTCGACCGAGCCGCTGTGGCGCAATCTCGTGCAGTGTGGCCTGTGTGTGGCTGATTCGCTGGGATTGGGTCTGCGCACCGGTCCGAACGGCGCCGTCATCGATGCGGAAGGTTGGCCGGGTCCCCATCTTTTTTACGTCGGTCCGATGTTGCGTGCGGATCTGTGGGAAGCGACCGCGGCTCATGAACTGCGGGGTCACGCGGAAAAGCTCGCGGCGCTGCTGGCGACGGAGCGCCGATGAATATGAGAGTTCTCGTGGCTGATGACGATGGCGATCTGCGAGCGCTCATTGGATTTACGCTCACGCAGGCCGGCTACGACGTTTCTGCCGTTGGCGACGGCGAAAGCGCGCTGCAAGCGTTTCAGCGCGACTCGCCCGACCTGGTGCTGCTCGATATCAACATGCCGGAGCCGAATGGTCTGCAAGTGTGTCGTGAGATCCGCGGCCGCTCGCCCGTGCCGATCATGATGCTAACGGTGCACGACCTCGAAGAGGACTTGGTCGAAGCGTTCGACTCCGGCGCCGATGACTATGTGCGCAAGCCATTCAGTCCGCGCGCCCTGCTTGCGCGCGTTCGTGCGCTCCTGCGTCGGTCCGAAGTGTTGGAGGGTCCCGTGGCTGCGGGCCAGCTGAAGCTCGATCCTGAGCAGCGAACACTGCACGTTGCAGCGGCTGCGCCCGTTCGAGTGACGCCGCTGGAACTCAAGGCTCTGCAGTTACTGATGGCGACACCCGGGCGCACGATCACCGCGGAAAAGTTGCTGTTACATCTGTGGGGCCGAGCAACTGCGCGCGAACGCCGCACGCTCAAGCAGCTCGTGTATCGATTGAGACAAAAGATCGAACGGGATGCGTCGTCGCCAGAGATTCTGCAGACCACGCCCGGCGCGGGTTACAAGCTCGTCGCCGAATGAGAGCGTCCGGCGGCTACTTTTTCTTGCCCGCCTTGCGCTGCTTGGGATTCACGATCGGCCCGTACTCGGCTTCGATCTCGCGCACGGCGTTCGCCATGTTGAAGTCGATCGGCCGGGAGATGGCTGCGACTTCCAGGAAATCCAGCCGGCGCTCGCCGCTTTCGTACTTGGAAATGAAGTTCTGATTCTCGCCGATCTGTTCGGCGAGCTGCTGCTGCGTGAGGCCTTTGTGCTTGCGGGCGGCCGTCAGCATTTTCATCAGCCGCTTGTGCTCGGGCGTGCGCAGGAACTTCATGAGTCGCTCCGGTCAGATGAGCCGTTGTAATCCCAGGAGGGGATTATCCCATTTACGGATTCAAGAAGCTCTACGAATTGGGGTAAATCCTGACGCAGTCCCCGTATAATCGCCCGCGCCCGCGTCGCGCCAGGGTGCTCTGAATCGCCCGCCGCGCGTGTCAACAACGTAATGAACTGTGCGTATTTGCACGGCAGAATGCGCGGGCCCCCTACAGGGCAAAGGAAGCACGAGAGTTATGGCGGAGGCATCGGTCGGCGGTTGGGCGAAGTGGCGCATCTGGTTGATCGCAGCCGGTGCGGGCCTGATCAGCCTGTTGTTGATCGACGCGTTCCGCGCCTTGCTCGGCGAGGTCCACTACGACGAGGTCATGCAGCAGATGGCGTCCGAGCCGCTGCAGGACCTGTTGTTGGCTGCGCTGGCCACTGCGGCGAGCTACCTGGTGCTGACCGGATACGACCTCTCGGCAATGAAGTACGCTGAGGTGCAGATCCGGCGGTCGACGGTGCTGCTGACATCCTTCATCGCTTATGCCCTCGGCAACACCGTGGGATTGGGTGTACTGACCGGCGGCGCGGTCCGCATGCGGCTGTACTCAGCCGCTGGTGTCGACGCCACCAAAGTCGCGCAAGTAATCGCATTCAATGCCAGCGCGTTCACCTTTGGCACGGCCGCTTTCGGTGCGGCGGGACTGATTTGGGGCGCCGACGGCGTTGCTGATCTCGCGCACATACCCGCGTGGCTGCTGCGGGTCATCGGCGGCGCCATCCTCATCGCAGTAGTCGCGTTCATTGCGATGTCGGCGAGCCGCCGCGAGATCATGATTGCCTGGCGCTGGCGAGTACGTCTGCCGCCGGCGAAGCTGGCGATTCAGCAGCTCATCATTTCCGCGTTGGACCTACTGGCGTCGGCCACCGCGCTATGGCTGCTTCTGCCCCAAGGTGCGGTCGAACCGGGGCCATTCGTTGCGTGGTATTCGATCGGCCTGGTCGCCGGCCTGCTCAGCCACGTTCCTGGCGGCCTTGGCGTGTTCGAGGCAATCATTCTGCTTGCGTGCGGTGACCGCGCACCGGTCGAACAGATTCTCAGCGCGCTGGTGCTCTACCGCGTCATCTACTACCTGCTGCCGCTGGTTCTCGCCGCGGTGTTGCTGGCCGCGTACGAAGTGCGTTCCGGTATCGCGGCTCCCATCGGACGCGCGGCCGTTCGACTGTCGCCGATGCTGCTCGCCACGATGACGTTCATCGCCGGTGGCTGGTTGCTGGTGTCCGGCGTGACGCCGGCGTCGGCCGAGGCCACGGATCTGCTGGCGCTGCGTGTGCCGCTGCCGTTGGTTGAAGCCTCGCACTTCATCGGCAGCATCACCGGCTTCGCGATGATCTTGATCGCGCGCGGACTGCTTCATCGTCTCGACGCGGCCTGGTGGGCGTCATTCGTATTAGCGATCATCGCCGCCGTCCTGGCGATGCCGAAGGGCCTCGCTCTTCCGCAGGCTTGTTACCTTGCGATCCTGGCGGCACTGCTTTATCTCTCGCGTGCGCAGTTCGATCGGCGCTCGGCGCTGTTCTCACATCCGCTGCGCGGCGTGTGGTTGATCTCGGTCGTGTGGATGGTCGCGGTCACCGCCTTCCTGTTGCTGTTTGCTTATCGCGAAGTCGATTACACCAGTCAGCTGTGGTGGCAATTCGAGTTCGACGCGCACGCGCCGCGTTCGTTGCGCGCGATGCTCGGCGTGGCATTGCTCGGTGGCGGCTTCGCGTTGTGGCAGCTGCTGCGGCCTTCGCCTGGCGAACCCGACCTGCCATCGACCGAAGAGCTGGATCGCGCCCAGGCCATCATCAATGCGCAGCCCTCGGCGGAGGCGAATCTCGCCTTGATGGGCGACAAGCATCTGTTGTTCTCTACGTCTGGCAACACGTTCATCATGTATGGACGCCAGGGCCGGTCGTGGATCTCGCTGTTCGATCCAGTTGGTCGCGAATCGGAATGGCAGGAGCTGATCTGGCGCTTCATCGAGCTCGCGACCGATCACGGCGGTCGTGCGACGTTCTATCAGGTGCGCGGCGACTCGTTGCCGCTATATCTCGACGCGGGCTTGCGTGCGTTCAAGTTGGGCGAGTACGCGTATGTGCAGCTGGACAGCTTCACTATCAAGGGCTCGAAGCGCTCGCATTTGCGAACGGCGCTGAACCGGGGCGAGCGCGACGAGCTCACATTCGAAATCGCGCCGGCGGAGCGAGTGCCTTCACTGCTGTCGGAACTGGAAGCGGTCTCGGACGCTTGGTTGAATGACCACGAAACGCGCGAGAAAGGTTTTTCCCTAGGCACATTCGAGCCTGCCTACGTTTCGCGACAACCGTTCGCGTTGGTCCGGCAGCGCGGCCAGCTGGTCGCGTTCGCGAACCTGCTGGTCACGCAGGTCAAGGAAGAGGTCAGCATCGATCTCATGCGCCAGACGCCGCAGGCGCCGCCGGGCACGATGGATTTCCTGTTCACAAAATTGATGCTGTACGCCCAGGCGGAAGGGTATAAGCGCTTTGGCCTGGGGATGGCGCCGATGTCCGGCATGGCGAGCCACGAGCTGGCACCGCGCTGGCACCGGTTCGGTCGTTTGTTGTTCGATCATGGTGAAACGTTCTATAACTTCCGCGGCTTGCGCAGCTTCAAGGACAAGTTCGATCCGGTCTGGGAGGCGCGCTATTTAGTTGCAGGCGGCGGGCTCACGCCGCTGCTCACATTGGCGGATGTCGCGGCTTTGATCAGCGGCGGCCTGCGAGGAATTATTGCTAAATGAATGTTGGTCGCTGGTTGATGGCCGCGTTGCTGCTCGCGTGTGCGAGCACCAGCGCCGCCGAGATGATTTCACATGGCCGCTTCGAGCAGCTGAGGATCTACCGGCCGCAGGGTGAAGCCCGCCAGACGGTGCTGCTTTTCTCGGGCGAGCGCGGCTGGAATCCGCAGCTCGAGCCGATCGCGCAGTCGCTCTCGCGCCAGGGCGCGCTGGTCGCCGGCATCGACGGCCCGGCGTTGTTTCATAATCTCGAAAAGGACGAGGGCTGTGTCAATCCCGACGGCGACCTGGAAAACCTGAGTCATTTTCTGCAGGCCTACTATCGCCTGCCCGCCTATCAGCCGGCGCTGCTGGTCGGTGCGGGTTCGAGCGCCGCATTCGTTCAGGCAATGCTGGCGCAGGCGCCTGAAGGTACGTTCGGCGGCGGCATCTCGCTCGGATTCTGTCCCGTCATGCCGCTGAAGCAGCCGCTGTGCCCGACCGATTCAGTCAGCAAACCTTCCGCCGAGCTGCATCCTTCAGCCAAGCTCGGCGCGTCCTGGATGGTGTTGCAAGGCCTGAACGATCGCAGCTGCCGGGTCGCCGCCAAGCAGTTCCTGGCCAAGGCCAATGAAGCCGAGATCGTCAGCGTGCCTGGCGATGAACATGGCGACCCTGACTTCCACACCTGGGAGTCGCAGCTGGTCGCCGCGTATCAGAAGCTCGCCGCGCAAGCGCCGCCGCCGGCGGTGGTGAGCGCCAGCGAGTTGCAGGACCTGCCGCTCATCGAAGTGCCCACCACTGGTTCAGGGGATACATTGGCGCTGCTGATTTCGGGCGACGGCGGCTGGGCCGGCATCGACAAGGAGCTCGCGGCGGAGATTTCCAAACAAGGAATGCCTGTCATCGGGCTCGATTCGCTGCGCTATTTCTGGAAGGCGCGCACGCCCGAAAGCACGGCGGCGGATATCGATCGCATCCTGCGTTATTACCTCACGGCCTGGAACAAACGTTCGGTGTTGCTGATCGGCTTTTCGCAAGGTGCTGATGTGATGCCGTTTATCGTCAATCGTCTGCCGTCCGCAACGCGTGCGCGACTGCGCCTGGCGGCGTTGCTGTCGTTGTCGCAAAAGGCAGTGTTCGAGTTTCATTTGCAGAACTGGTTGAGCAGCAGCGACGACCAGGTGCCCACCGCGCCGGAAGTAGCGAAGATGCGCGGCGTGCGTGCGTTGTGTGTATACGGTGAAGACGATGACGAGACGATGTGTACACAACCCGAAGCAAAGACATTGCAAGTCGTCAAACTTCCGGGCGGTCATCACTTCGATGGCGACTATCCCAGCCTCGCGAGATTGATTCTCGCTCGCGCGAGATAAAAATTTACTGCGCAGTAAGAACTCTCCTGCTCGAACAATTGTCACTTAAGTGAGCTACGATAGCGGCGTTGGCAGTCCTGGGGTGACGGGAACTGGCGACACTGTGGCGCGTTACACCGCGCAGGCGCCTCACAAGCGCATAACCGGATTCATCCGGGAGCACATCTTGAGCACACAAACACTCACTTGGACTGAGTGGCAACAAACTGTCCTGCACTTGATCCGACGCGATTTCAGCGAGGTTCTCCAGGAAGTAGGCGAACAGGACGTGGACTGGGACGCGTGGCGTCCGCTCTACGATCGCGGGCTGTCGCCTGGGCAAGCGGTGGCGGAAGCATTCCTGCTGCCGGCGGCCTGAGACTTCCGTCGAGTTCGGTCGCGTCGTGATAAGACTCATGCGCGGCGACCCATAGATAGTCGCCGCGCGCATCCCAATACTTGCTCCGTTCCCATCATTAGCGGAGCACCGTTGTGAGCACAGTCTCTCGCCTGCCGGCGATCTTCGTCGGGCACGGCAATCCGATGAACGCCCTGGCGGAAAATGAGTACACGCGGGCGTGGCGAAACATTGGCACGTCGATTCCAAAGCCGCGGGCAGTACTCGCCATCTCGGCGCATTGGTACGTGCCGTATACAGCAGTGACTGCAATGTCGACGCCGCGGACCATTCATGACTTCGGCGGCTTTCCTCGCGAGCTTTCTGAATTCCAGTATCCGGCGCCGGGCAGTCCCGAGCTCGCGGCGGAAGTTCGCGACCTGTTGGGCGCGAACGTGCAGCCCGATCAGTCATGGGGTTTGGACCATGGCACGTGGGGTGTTTTATGCCATGTATTTCCTGAAGCGGACGTGCCGGTCGTTCAGCTCAGCATCGATCGTACCCGTGCACCTTCAGATCACTATCGACTCGGCCGTGCACTCGCGCCGTTGCGTGAACGAGGAATTCTGATCGTCGCCAGCGGCAATCTCATTCATAACTTGCGCGAGTACGCCTGGGGCGAAGAGGGCGTCGCGCCGTACGATTGGGCGTTACGTTTCGAGACGCAGGCGAAGGCGGCGATGCTCGCTGGGAATCATCAGCCGCTGATCGATTATCAAACATCGGGCCGCGACGCTCAGCTCGCCGCGCCGACACCGGAACATTACTTGCCATTGTTATATGTGTTGGGCGCGCAGGCGCCGGGGGAGAATGTGACCTTTCCCGTGGAAGGGATTGATGGCGGATCGATATCGATGCTCTCAGTGAGCGTTGCATAGGCCAAAAAACAGCCCGATGCTTCGGTCGCATCGGGCTGTCGTCGCAGGTGGCCGGGCCACGGAATCAAAGCTTGCTTACGGTGAACCGCCGCCGCCCTGACGTTCCTGCAACTTCGCCGCGACTCGCTCACGCACACTGGCGTCAGCAGTCATGGTTTCCACGATCTGATTGAACTCATCCACCTTCAGGCCGGACTTCTGCACGGCCGCGATCATGTCCGACTCGGCGGTCTGTTTCACTTTGTCGGCTGACGCGGGGTCTTTCGCGGTCTGCAGGTCCGACGCAGCCTTCTCCTGGATGCCTTGAACCGCGACATACGCATCGGCGAACTGCTCGATCTTCTGATCGCTGATCGGCGCAGCGGCTGTGGTGCTGTCGCGAGTCGACGGTGTGTCCGGAGTGGGCGCGTCGTTCGATTGCGACGGCGCGGTCTCTTGCGTCGGCGCAGGGAATTCTTCGGGAGGCGGTGCGGTTTCTTGCACCTGCGCCCACGCCGCGGGAGCAGCTGCAGCGCTCACGGCGAATAGCGCGGAGTAAATGAGTTGAGAACGAAACATCATGAGGGTCTCCTCGTAGCGGCGGGTTCAGGGTGTGAATACCGCCCGCGCGCGCGAGGTTCCGGCTCGAGGAAATTTTCCAGCCCTTACACGTCTCTTTATAACGACGTGTGAGTTCTCACCGACGCTTCAAGTAAGAAACATCTCAGCCGCGCACCATCTGCATCACCTGGCCTGCATCGAGCGTGCGCGCCTTCTGTTCGATCTCGGTTAAATACTGACCTTGCAGCTGCTTCGCCTGGCCGAGCAGCGATTGATAGGTTTGTTGAATCAGCGCCGTGCTCATCTGCCTGCCGCCGGCGTAATAGCGCTTCGCGAGCTGGCCGAGTGCGTAGGTGGTCGCAAACGAAAATGCCGCACCTGCGCCAATGCTGCCCAGGCCTCGGCCCAATCCGCCCGCTACGGTGCCGAGCAAACCTCCGAGCAACTTGCGGCCGAACTGCTCGACGTACTGCGACGTGAGGCCGACGCCGGCGGTCGCGAGGAATTCGCGAATGTGACCTTTGTCGAGCTGATGGCCGTACGCCTGGCCGATGCGATACACCAGCTTGATCTGCAGCGGAATGATCGCCATCGTCGCCAGCGACTGCGGCAGCAGCTCGATCGCGCCATTCACGATGGCGTGATTGAGAATGTATTTGTCGAGCTCCGCATCGGTCATCGTCGCTTGCGTGGCGGTGCCGCCAGCTGGTTTCGCGTCCGGCAGCGGTGCTTCGGTGAGCGCTGCTGCTTCTCGTTCGACCACTGCTGTTTGTTTGCTATCGAGGCCGAGCGCGGATTTCAGCTCGTGCAGAAACTTCTGCTCCGCTTCGTTTGCCACCGCATCGGCATCACAAACGCACACCGCCAGTTCATATGCGAGCTGCCGATGCGTCGGATCCGTGAGCGCTGATGCCGCTTGCTCGACGTTGACGCGCTTGAGGAGCACGCTTTGATACAGCTGTGACCACTGCGGCGCGCCCGCCTCACCGGCGAGCGAATCCGCGATGCGCTTGATCTCGTCGCGCTCGCGATCGTCCTTGTTGCCGTCCGCGAACGCCGCCAGCAAGGCGATGGTCAATACAGCTTCTTGCTCGCGTGCATTCATAGCTCGAGTCCCGATTATTTCGTGGCTGGTTTGCGCTGCTGACTCAGGGCGACGCCGCCCAGAATCAACGCACCGGCGACCGCCATGCTCAATGTGAGCGGCTCGCTCAGAAACACCCAGGCCCAGATTACGCCGAACAGCGGCACCAGATAAGTCACAGTCGACGTACGCGGCGCGCCGATTCGATACAACAGCCGATAGAACAGGAAGTAAGCGATGCCGGTGCAGAACGCGCCCAGCATGATGGCAGATGCCCACGACAGCATCGGGATGGGCGTGCTCGGCCAGGTCGCGATCGCGAGCGGAGCGACGACCAACGCTGCGCACAGCACGGTGCCGGCAGCCACGGCACTCGGCGGCAGGTCGCCGAGATAGCGGCGAACGAAGTTGCCGCCGAATCCATACAGAATCGAAGCAAACACACCGGCGAGTGCGGCGGGCAGCACGCTACCGCCGGAAGTCTTGCCACTCGCCAGCACGGCGACACCGACGAAGCCGAGCAGCAGGCCCATGGCGCTGCGTTTGCTGATCTTTTCTCCGTACAGCAGGAATGCCACGAGGCTCGTGAACATCACCACCGTCGCGTTGCTGATTGCTACTACGCCGGCCGGCGCTCTTTGCGCGGCCCAGGCGAAGAGCACGAAGGGTGCAGCGGAGTTGATGATGCCGATGCCCAGCAGGCGCAACCAATGCGATGGTTTAAGTTGATCTTTAACTCGGAAAAGAAAAGGTGAAAGAATCAACGCACCCAGCGCGAGGCGAACTTCGACCAGCGAGAAGGCGCCGAAGTCCTTGGCGGCAATGCGCATGAACAAGAACGATCCGCCCCAGATCGCGCCGAGCACCAGCAACTCTACAGGCGTCAGCCAGGCAGAAGAAATAGCAGTGGCTGCGGTCGATGACCGCACCGAGGTGTCGGAAGTGGACATGAGGGGACCAGAAGGTTTGTTGCGGCGGACGGCGCCGGTTGCAGAGATAGCATTTGTGAGTGGGCGTGTCACGGTGTTTGCCCGGATCCGGCTTTCGCCGATTGAGGCAGAGTGTGCGTCAGTGGCAGGCGGAGGATGGTGGCTCCTATGTTCCTCCGGCGCCGCGCACCGCCCTTGTCCACGCTGTCGCGTGGACTGTATGCGTTACGTCCCTGTAGCTGCTGCTGGGGCCAACATCCTTGTTGGACCCAAGCCGCCGGAGAAACATAGGACCCACCATCCTCCGCCTCCACGTGCGGTGACGATGCCACCTCTCCGGAGTTCTTCGCCGCCGCCGCGTCTTACGCTGACGCGTGAAGAAGCATATTGACGCCAAATATTGCGCTGACGCGTAGAGTGATTCTTCAAGCGACGCTCAGTTTCGCGCGGACGCGTGAGGAAAGGTTCGATCCAGGACGAATCGTTGTTACAAACACGCGGCCAAGCACAACCACTCTTCGTGGCAACAGACGCAGCGTACGTGGGGGCGGCGGCGGGGGGGGGGGGGGGGGGGGGGGGGGGGGGGGGGGGGGGGGCGGGGCGGGGGGGG
>CAMLEO010000164.1 GCA_946478975.1 uncultured Steroidobacter sp. | reverse complement strand
GGCGACGACGATGCCCGAGCGCGCCGTGACCGGCGAGCTCATGCGCTTGAGGCCGTAGATGAACAGGAACGCGGCGGCGATGTAGCTGGCGTTGATGATCAGCTCGGCGCTCATGACTTCGCTCCGCCCGGCTTCTTGTCCGACGCCTTCTCCGCGCTCGCCGAGGAAGGTGGACGATTGAGCATGCCTTTGGTCGGGCACGGCGTGTATGCCGTGCGGCTCGATCGCCAGCTCGCGGAAGGGCAGGTGCTCATCGCGCACGCAGAGGAGTTCTTCTATACGTTCTTTACGCCGCCGGGCGTGGAGGAGAGCGATACGCCCCCCGATCCAAGTCGCATCCCGTCGGCAGTCGCGCTCGCCAAACGATACAACGCCACCGTCACCGCCGACGTTGTGACTTATGCAGCCATTGCAAACCAGATCGGGCAGCCGGATGTTGTAACTTCCTTTCTGACCCGGCCCGAGTCGTTCTATCTATCGCCCAACGATCGGCTGGCGTGGCAGACGAGCGGCTACGTCAACAAGACCGCGAAGTTGAAACCCAAGCTCGCGTTTCTGAGATTGCTGGTCAAAGCGATGGCGGATGGGGGCGTCGAGCTGGTGGCAGGCACCGATGCTCCGGCGGTTCCGGGAATGCTGCCCGGCTTTTCGCTGCACGATGAGCTCGGCGAGCTGGAAACATCGGGGTTGACGCGCTTTCAGGCGTTGTCCACCGCGACGCGCGCTCCGGGTGCCTTCATTCATCGGACCAAGGGCGGCGATCCGTTTGGCGTCGTCGCGCCGGGGTATCGCGCCGATCTGATTCTCTCGGAGAACAATCCGCTCGCCATGCTGTCCACGCTCCGCACGCCGATGGGAGTGATGGCGAACGGGCAATGGCGGGACGCCGCTGCGCTCAAGGCTCTCATCGATAACGTTCATCAGAGCTACCGTCGCGCAAGCGAAATGCCATGATTGTCGAGACGGCGTGTCGGAAGCTGCCGCCCTGGTCCGTCCTTGGGGCAGCACCGCTACTGCAGAGGAAATCGTGAGAGACCTGATCCTGAAGATGACGATATCGCTCGACGGCTTTGTGAGCGATCTGGAAGGCCGCAACCGATGGATGTTCGGCACCGATCCAGAGCCGAAGGCGTGGGGCGCAGAGTTCATCAGCAACGCGAGCCTGCACATCATGGGCAGCCGCAGCTTCCTCGCCATGGCCAACTTCTGGCAGACCGCCACCGATGTGTTCGCGGCGCCGATGAATCAGATCCCCAAGGCCGTCTTCTCACGCCAGGGCGCGGCGATCCTGAAGTCAGTAAACAAGACAGCGGGCGCGGAAAGTTGGGCACAAACCTACGTGGCTACCGGCGACCTCGCAGATGAAATCGCGAAGCTGAAAGCTCAAGACGGCAAGCCCATCATCGCTCACGGCGGCGCCAGCTTTGCTCGGAGCCTCGTCGCTCAGGGATTGGTCGATCAGTTCGCCCTGCTCGTAGCGCCCGTGGCGCTCGGCAAAGGCCTGCCGCTGTTCTCCGACCTCGCTGCGCCAAAGTCTCTAAAACTGGTGAGATCGAAGGCGTTTCCCGGCGGCGCGGTGGCGCAGATCTATCGGGCCGCGTAAATCGATCGAGGTCCCCGCCGGCCCAATCCGGCGGGGATACTTTGTTTGTTAGCGCGCGCGATCAGTCCCAGGGATTGGCGGACTGATCGTCGATGGCAACCCAGAATCGGGTGCCGCTGCTGATATTGCCGACGCCCCACCAGGTCCAGCCGCCGTTGCCATCGTGGAACTCGGCCATCCGGTAGCCGCCGCCGAAGGTGTTGGCGCAGATGTTGTCCGCTACACCTCGCGATGTGAGCGAATATCCGCTCACCGGTGCGCTCAACGCAATCTCACCTTCCGACCAGCCGTTGTAAGAATCAAAAGGGATTCCCGGCGGCGGTGACAGGCCACTTTGCCTGAGACACAGAATCGGCAAGGCCGTATTGGCGCTGGTGTCGCCGTTGTATGGATCCGTCTGCCCGTCGCTTCCCACGTGAGCGTACGGACCATTGGTTTCCAGCAAGCGCCACGTCATTCCCATGTGGCCTTGCGGCGGCGTGACCTCGATCGTGTCGATCGTGGTTTTGTTATTGAAGTTGCGTCCGTGCGAATCGTTCAGCGCCGTGAGAACCAGCTGTGGATTCCCAGGGTTCTGCCAGGTGTGTGTCGTCACCGTCACCGCGCCCGCGGGGCCGCTCAGCGCTTGAGAGCTTCCATCGCCCCAATCCACGGTGTAGTTCACAGTGTCGTTGTACGGCCAGCAGGGGCGCATCTTCACACCATAGGTTTGCAGTGCCTGTGCCGGCACCGACGCCGCGCCGACAAACATTGGCGTCATGGCGGAAGAGCCGGAGCCGCCGAGCAGATCCCAGAACCCGAGATGTGAGCGCGAGGAGGTCCAGAGGTCTTTGTACTTCGGCTGGGTGAAGAATGTTTCGACAGTGGTTCGGACGCGGATCTGCCAGTCCAGATCGAACGTCAGCGCGTCGACCGTGTCGTAATGGCCGTCCAGGTCGGCTCCGCAGTTGTTTCCATAGAAGCCCCACAGATCGCCCATCAGCAGCGCGGCCACGCCGGTCCTGCGATGGACGAATCCTGGATCGTATAGATAAACGCGAAATGCAACTTGCGCGGACAGCGCTGGCTGAAAGCGACCCGATATGCTGCCCGTGATCGGTTGATTCCCAGGGGCGCCTGTCGTTTGCAGCGACGATGTGCCCGTACAGTTGTCGCTGGTACACGTATAGTCCAGCGTGCCGAAAACATTCTGTCCGCCGCTGTACGTCAGCGAGCCGGTCACGCTGGCGTTGAGATCGCCGGTATCGAAGCCCGCCGTGATCGGCAGATCCAGCACCACGAGCACCGGGATCGGGCCGGCCCAGAACAGCTGCGCCCAGAGCACGGGGCTCGCGATCTCCCACGTCAGTTGTCTCGGATTGGAATATTTGACGCTGCCGCTGACCGTCGCGCCGTTATTCAGCACCACGCTGCCCTGGATACGCGCGGAGCGGAACTTCACACCGTACGGCACGCACACCCAAAAGATTTTCGTCCGCTTCAGCGATACTTTGACTTCGCCTCGGCCGTCGATCTGGCCGTTGGCGGAGAGCGAAACCGTTCCCGTAAAGCCGCTGGGCCGGTTCGGCGTGCCGCCGATGGGGCGGCTGTTGTTATAAGCGGGAACGTAGCGGAACGACTTGCTCTGGGTGATATCGCGATCGGAGCACGATCCGAATATTCCATCGGGCGTCGCGCCCTTGGCGGCGCTGCTGCCCGTATCCTCGGGCTCGCCGTAGGCGATCAAGGCATCTGTCGGGGAGCCCTGCGCGATCGATCTCGCCACTTCGTCGGCGATGTTTTTGTCGACGATGAAGACGGCGTCCGGTTCCGGATCGGCGCCCAGATCGTCTTTGAGGATTTGAGAGATCGGCAAGTTGCCGAGGCCATCGGCGCCATTGGTTAGATACAACTGCGCCGACACCGGCGTCTGTGTTTCGTCGATGACGCCATCGGTCTGCACCAGCTGCCAGCCATCACCGGTGGACAGCACCGTCTTGGTGTAGTTGGGCACTTCGGGATTGACCGGCGGGACCTCGCCCGCAGAATTCCAGGCGTTGGCGGGTTGATCGTTGATGGCCACCCAGAAGCGAGTGTCCGCAGGAATCTCTCCGCCGCCCCAGTAAGACCAGCCTCCGCCGTAAGTGAAGTCGGGCCCGTAACGCCCGTCGTGGAACTCGGCCATACGCCAGTTAGCGCCGAATGCGCCCGCGCAGATGGCGTCTCCCTCGCCCTGCGAGGTCAACGCGGCGCCGATAATGGGCGAGGTGAGCGCAAGCGATCCCTGGGACCAGCCGATATAAGAGTCGAACTCGATACCGTCGGGCGGCGGTGTTTGATCCTGCGAGCGGCAAAGCAGCGGCAACTCCTCATCAATCGCCGTGTCGCCGAGGTATGGGCTCGTGGAGGCGTCGGCACCGACGCGCGTATATCCTGATTGCTGATCCAACACCGTCCATGTCATCGCCTTGCGCGTGTCCGCCATGGCGGACTGAGTGCCCGCGGCACTCAGCAGCGCGATCCCCATCAAGGCCGGGGCGGCGACGCTGCGTATCCATTTCGATTGCGTTACCCGTGATCCGCGGCAATATAGATTCCAGCGGTGAACATCCTTGTCAGTACGCATGCAAGCTCCTTTGCGTTGTAACGTCCATGGGTTGCGTCCGCCGTACCTGGCGTGACGCGATGTCATCTACCTGAGCTCCATTGATCAGGCGCGCACCTCCCCAGCCGCATCCGCAGCTTCACATGGCCGATTGTTTGTATTGCTTGCCGTGTTGTTATTTCGGACGCGAGTGTACTCGCTGAATTCGCAGGCGGTTCAAGCGCGCAGAAAAATATTCAGTGTGTGAGAGAAAGTTGGCGGCTTTAATCTAGATACGCTGCCCCGCGCCGCAATTCACTACTCGATGATCTTCGCAGTTCCTTCCTCGTTCATCCGCGCGAGATGCTTTTTCATCGCCTCGATCTGTTCGGGGGAATGGCCGGCCCAGTCCTCGATTTCGCCGGTCACTCGCAGCGGATCGCTAGAGCGATAGGACGCGGTGATGTTGCCGGGGAATTTCTTGTCCGTGAGGTTGGGGTCGTCCTCGAAGGGGCCGGTTGGTTCAACGGTGTAGATCCTGCCCCGTCCGTCGCCCTTCGCGAGCTCTGCGCCCCACGCGGCCGCGTCGAGCGTTGCCGTGAAGTAGATGTGTTTCAGGCCACGCTGCACGAAATTGCTGCCGAAGCCTGCGCTCAGCAGCTCGCCGACCCGCAGGTCTGCCTTGGTGCCATGGTAAAAGACGGTACCGGCGGGGACATCCTTTGCATACATGAGTCGGTCGGCTCCTGGTCTGCTTCAGTCCGTGTATCCGGACTCACGATATGATCCAATGTGACCTTGGCAGGCGCAAGCCATCGAGCGAACAATGTCTGTTACGACCCAATCCTTCTGGCGCGATGCCAGTTTGCCGTTTATCGAGCTGCGCAGTACCTACAGCAGCGTGCAGGCTTACAAGCCGCATTTCCACTCGCAGTTTTCCTTCGGCGCGGTGATCTCTGGCGAGACGCGTGCGATTTACAGGGGGCGAGAGCATCGGCTTCGTCAGGGCGACTTGATATTGATCCCGCCACGCGTGGTGCATTCGTGCAACCCGATCGCTGGACGACCGCGGAGTTACCACATGCTCTATGTGGATGAGGCGTGGTGTATCGAGAATGTTTCGTTTGCCGCTGCCTGCGGCGAGGTGAACGTCATTCGGGCTGGCGGACTCTTTGTTCGATACCAGGAATTTGTAGCCAGCCTCCCACAGATGCAGGCGGCCGAGGCGGCAGCACAGTTGAAGCGCCTGCTGATGGCGGCCCTACGAGGCAACCGTCGCGCAGAGGTACCTCCGCAGCGAGAGCAGTCAGCCGAGCGAATCAAGCAAGCTCTGCTGGACAGCATCGAATCGCCGATTACGCTGGATGAACTGGCCCGTGATTTCGGCTGTCGCACGGAGACGCTGATACGCGTTTTTCGCCGAGCATTTCACATCACGCCGCACGCCTTTGTGAACAACGAGCGCATCGAGCGAGCCAAGCGGCGGTTGAAGACGGGCGAAAAGATCGCTCACGTTGCGGCCGACTTGGGGTTCAGTGACCAGGCGCAGCTGCATCGCACGTTCGTCAACTACACGGCTTCAACGCCCGGCCAATATCGGCGAGCGCGGTCGACAGCAAGCATCAATTTTCGACAATAGCCGCGGCTTGCGGCCCGGTAACCTTCGACTCCCGTTCGGAGTGTTGCCGTGACTCGATACCATCTCGCTCAGATCAATATTGCCAAGGCTGTGGCTGATCTCGATTCGCCGCTCATGGCGGCGTTTGTGGCCCGGCTCGACGAGATCAATGCATTGGCGGACGAGGCCAAAGGCTTTGTCTGGCGTTTGCAATCCGAAGCTGGGGATGCAACCTCGATCCGCGCCTTCGACGATCCGAAGATCTATATCAACATGAGCGTCTGGGAGACGCCGGAAGACCTGAAGAACTTCGTCTATCGAAGCGCCCACGTCGAGCTGATCCGCGATCGCGAAGCATGGTTCAGCCGGTTGTCGGAGCAGCATCAAGCAGCGTGGTGGGTGCCTGTCGGCCACCGTCCCTCCGCCGCGGAAGGTCGGGATCGTTTGTTGATGTTGCGCGAGCAAGGACCGAGCGCAAATGCATTCACACTCGCCAGGCCATTTCCAAAGCCGGGCGAGTAGCGACCAGGCTCGGAGGTCTGCACGATCGCGGGACACTCGCGGGCAGTCCCTGTCGTGGCAGTACAATGCCAGCATGAGTTCACCAACAGTCTGCCGGGTTGTCTACGACCTGTTTGAATTCGAGGCATCTGTTCTCGACGAGCCAGGATCCAGTGAGGTGCATCGACTTGATCGGGAGATCAGATTCGAGATGTCCGACGGGTCGTGCTGGTTTGCATCGTGGACCAACGCCCCTGTGCAGTATTCGGTCGGTTTCAGGAAAGAATCATTCTTCCTCCCTGGAGATTGCGTAGCACGCGACGTATCCAATCATCCGCTCTGGGCTGATCTAGTTGGCAAGGCCATCGAGTTCGTCGTGATCGATGGTGCCCACCAGGTTGTGGAGGTGCGCTCACCCAGTGCGTCTGTATTCCTGTCGTCTCAAGAGAATGGCCAGTGGGAGATGGACGTCCTGACTGTTTCGCGCCTGCGCCCCAGCGGCATCAATCCGATTCGCTCTCGATGACGGGAGAACCGCGCTTGATCATCCTGTTCTTCGATCATGAGCTTCCAGGCGTGCAACGAGTACGGGCGAACTCATCCGCGGCCGACGAATGGCATCTTGGTCGCCATGACGGTGAGGAACTGGACATTCACATCCAGCGGCAGGTTGGCCATGTATAGAACCGAGGCGCCCACGTGTTCGATGTCCATGAGCGGTTCGATTGCCACTGTGCCATTCGCTTGAGGGACGCCACGAGCCATCGGTGCTGCCAGATCGGTGGCGGCGTTGCCGATGTCGATCTGTCCGCAGGCAATGTCGTATTTGCGCCCATCCAGCGATGCGCACTTGGTCAGCCCGGTGACGGCGTGCTTGGTCGCAGTGTAGGGAGCGGAGTTTGGCCTCGGCGCGTGGGCAGAGATCGATCCGTTATTGATGATGCGGCCGCCGCGCGGCTGCTGGGACTTCATGATCTGGAACGCCGCCTGCATGCATAGAAACATTCCAGTGAGGTTGATGTCGACGACGTTCTTCCATTGTTCCAGGCTGAGATCTTCCAGTGGAACGGCCGGGGCCGCTACGCCGGCATTGTTGAAGAGCACGTCGACGCGTCCAAATCGCGCACACGTGACGTCGAATAGATTCTTCACGGAAGCCGGATCGCTGACGTCCGTTGGCACAGCGAGCGCTCGCGAGCCCTGTGTGCCAGCATCCACGATGACCTGATCGAGCGGTGCCTGCCGCCGCCCGGCGAGCACGACCGAATATCCATCCCGGAGCAAGGCGAGTGCAGCGGCCCGGCCGATGCCAGTTCCACCGCCAGTAACGACTGCCACTCTAGTCATCGCCGGGCTCCATTGTCAGATACCGACGTATGATACCGCGAGCACCGTCCCGCTGGCCTCCGTCCCGTCACTCCCGCAGCAGCGGCGACAGTGCGGGTAACAACTGCTTCGGCGCCAATTCGCGGGCCAGGTCGGGCCTGAGCGGCTTCGCAAGCTCTGCCTTCCAGGCCTCGGCGATAACCTCAGATGCAGGGTTTCGCAAACCTATAAATGTTCCATCCGTGCTCACATGATCTCCCGCGAGCCATCCCATGACCATCCATACGCGACAGCCATCGAAGATTCCCGTTCGCCAGACGCTTCCCAGGGGCAGGTCGCAGCTCTGGTTGGCGTCGTTTGCGTAGTTGAAGTACCCATCCAGATCAGAAGCAATGGAATCTCGAGTAGCACGGCTGTCGTTTGGGTGGTGATGTGTGGCTGGCGCCAGCGCCATCTGCTGCTCTGGTTTCGCGCGATGGGTCTTCAGCCAATCATAGTAGGGCCGCACGGACGTACCGAAAGGCCTGTCATAGATGTCGACTGAAATCACGTCGATATAGGGCTCGTTGACATTGACGGGTGCCAAAGCTGCATCGGAAGGGCACTGCCCAGACTTCGCCCAATCGAGCTGAGGCCTGGCGAGGTTCACCCAAAAGCGCGTCCTTGGAGAAATCGCCTTCAGCTCCGCCGCTCTGGTCGCAAGAGTCTCGGCAACATGGTTGACGTCGCGAACATTATCCGTCGTCCAGCAGGAGGTCGGCAGATTGTCGAAGTCGTGATAAGGCTCATCGATCAAGACAGCGACGATCCGCGGCCAGTAGTATTCATCCGCAGATATCACATTGTCCCACGCGTTCCTGATCAGGATCGAGCGGCCGGCCGGTTGTTTCTGGCCGGCGAGGAACATCGGTATGTCCGTATCGGGGCCTGGCTGGAGATCCGTCTCTGCATACAAGGCCATCTGGAATGCTCTTGTTTGAGCGCTCGTCTGAGCGCACGCAGCCGTGAGCAGCAGCGCCGTTAGCAGTCTGAGCATGAGTGGTGAAGAAAAATCGCCGGGCATGTTGGGCACCAGACATTCCTTGATGAGTGTCCCATTGGCGCTCAGCAAACAAACGGAGCGCGTGCGATCGAGCCGTCCTTAGCCGTTGCTCTTGCGGGCATGGTTGCAGCCGCGGCGTGAGGTTGTCAACGGGGCGACGACAATGAAACTTTGAGTAGAATGTTTGTAATTTACTTGCTAGGCTCATCATTCATCGACCGCCCGGTCTGCATTGGAAGCAAGTTAAATGAGAATGCGTGCATTGGCCATGCTGTTTGCTTTGTTTGCCGGCACCTCTTCCGTTCACGCTGCGGACTGGTTCGATCGCGTCAGCGAGCGGCTGGGAACAATCGAGCAAACGGACACTGGGCAGATTCTATTGTGGGTCAACACGGGTGGCGGCGCACCCATCACCGTGCAGGGGCGTACGTCGAGCTGCTCCGTCACCTCGCTGCTGCTGTCGCCGCCGGCGGGCTATGCAAAAGATTGGCTGGCCATGGTTCTTGCGGCAACGATGTCGGGGAATGCGTTCAACGTTTTCGGCAACTGCAATTCGAGCACGCAGCAGATCGAGGCGACCAAGCTGGTGGTTGTGTATCAAGGGACTTGAACGCTTGATCACTTCCCAATAAACCCCGCCAGGGTCGACGTCAACAACGCACGGTCGATCGGCTTCGACAGATATCCATCCATCCCGGCCGCACGGCACTCCTCATCCGCACCCTTCATCGCATGCGCCGTCAAAGCGATGATGGGTGTGCGGTCGCCGCCGTTTTCGGCTTTGCGGATTTCGCGGGTGGCTTCGTAGCCGTCGAGGTCGGGCATCTGGCAATCCATCAGGATCAGATCGTAGTTGCCGGTGCGCCAGGCGGCGACGGCGGCGCGTCCGGTGGCGACGGTGTCGACGCGATAGTTCAGTTTCTCCAGCAAGCGAGCGGCGACCTTTTGATTCACGACGTTGTCGTCGGCGAGCAGGATGCGCGGACGTTCGCCTCTTAGCAGCGCGGGCGAGCGAATAAACGTCGTGTCGCCGGTGGATTCGTGCGGCCGATCGTCGATCGCATCGGCGGCATGGAAACGAGCGGTGAACCAGAAGGTCGAGCCCTTGCCTTCGCGGCTGGTGACGCCGCATTCGCCGCCCATCAATTCGACCAGGCGGCGCACGATCGACAATCCCAGGCCAGTGCCGCCGTACTTGCGCGTCATCGACGAGTCGACTTGAGTGAATGGCGTGAACAGCGCTTTGATGCGATCGGCGGGAATGCCGATGCCGGTGTCGCGCACTTCGCAGCGAACCAGCACTGCCTGCGAATCGTTCTTCAGCACGCTGAGCGCCAGCGACACTTCGCCTTCCTGCGTGAACTTGACGGCGTTGCCGCCGAGGTTCAGCAGCACTTGCCGAACGCGTCCTGCATCGGCTTTGACGAGTTCGGGCAGCTGCGGATCGATCTGCAAATTCAGCTCCAGCGCCTTCTGCCGCGCCTGAACCGACAGCAAACGCGCCACGTCGGCGAACGTATTGCGCAGGTCGACATTGGCGAGATCGAGCTCCAGCTTGCCCGCTTCGACCTTGGAGAAGTCGAGGATGTCGTTGATGACGGTCAGCAGCGCCGTGCCGCTGTCCCGAATCGTTTGCACGTAGTCGCGTTGAGTTGTATCGAGCCCCGTGTCCAGCAGCAGGTGAGCCATGCCGAGCACGCCATTCATCGGCGTGCGAATTTCATGACTCATGTTTGCGAGGAATGCGCTCTTCGCATTGTTCGCAGCGCTCGCCGCTTCGGCGGACTCGTTGGCGCGACGAATCGCGTCCGCGAGTTGTTTGTTTGTGGTCGCAAGCTCATGCGTGCGTATCGAGACCCGACGCTCCAGCTCCACGTGCGCCCGCTGCAACTCGGCGTCGCGCGCTTCGATCTGCCCGAGCATGTCGTTGAACGCGGCGATCAGCTGCCCGATCTCATCGTTGCTGTCGGCCTGCACCCGCAGTCCATAGTTGCGTTCGCGCGAGACTGCGGCGGCGGTGTCGGCCAGTGCGAGGATCGGCTTGGAAATGAAGTGCTGCATGCGGATCGCGATCACGATGGCGAATGCCAGCGCGGTCAGGATCACGAGCGACAGCACGACGGCGCGATTCAGCAGCGCACGATGCAGCTCATCGCGCTTTGCCCACACTTCCAGCGCGCCGAGCGGCCCGTCCAAAGTGATGCCGGTCTCGATATGGATCAGCTCTTGATTGGGCCGGCTCGTGAGGTCGGGCCCGAACAGCGCCAGCACGCTGTGGTCGACGCGCCGGATGGCAGCTGCGACCACCGCTTTATCAGCACTCAACGCGGCTAACGAACGTTTGGCTGCTTCAGCATCGTCGAACGCTACCGCCGCTGCACTGTCTCGGGCGGCGATCTGCGCCTGCGTTTCCAGGCGATGTAACAAATCCTGCTGATCGCTGCGATAGTCGGCGATTGCGAGCACCAGGCCCGCAAGTAACAGAGCCACGCCGCTCGACAGGCTCGCCAGCAGCGTCAGCTTGCCGCGAATCGCCAGGTGCTCGAACCATGCCTGGAACGCGCTCATTGCTCCTCCCGCTGCACGCTGGCGGCCAGCTTCAGGAGGTCGGAGCTGATGCGCAGCCCGGCTTTGTGGACGTGCGCGACGTTGATCACAAACCGCAGTCGGTGATTTTCCGTAAACAGTTCGATCATGCCGCCGCGGGCCGCGAACTGAGGTGCGTCGCTGACGGTGAGCACAGGAAGTCCGGCTGCGAGCGACGGGTTCACGGAAGCGGCATCTGCATACAGCACGGCGCAGCTCGCAATGCCGGCGGGCTGATCGAGCTGGCGAGCGATCAGCTTGCGTGCGCCGACGCGTTTGGCATCGATGCCGCTGGCGAGCGCTTCGTGCACGCCTTCGCCGCCCAGAAAGCACACCGTCAGCGGGTCGCTCGCGGCGCCCGTCGGCCACTCGACGAACTTCACGAAGTTGAACAGGTACGCCGCTTTGAACTGATCTTCGCGCTGCTGCACGTCGTCCGCATGCACGGTCGCCGTTGCCAGCACAAGGGCTGCGAGCAGGGCGGTGAATGACGGACGAAACAGCATATTGACCCGAGACTCTAGCAACGTGCGGTGCTGCGATCGAAGCGCCGCGTCACACCCAATGACGGCCGAGGCCATCGATGGTTCAGTCATCGGCCGCGCTTCCGGCAGCGAGTGTTATCGATCTCTCAACTTGCCCGTGTTGCGCAGGTTTCGGTGCGCTAGTTAGGGGGATGTCTCATCAACGGCGGGCTCCCGCGTGCCGAAGATGAGCTCACTGGTGAGAGAAGCGAATCGATGGCTGCAAACCGACGAAGTCTGGTCTGTGCTGGCGTAGTGGCGCTGACGTGCGCCCGTGCGTCGTTCGCCGAGCCCGGCGACCTCGCCGATCTGAGCCTCGAACAGCTGATGGACATGAACGTTCACTCGGTGTTCGGCGCCTCCAAATACGAGCAGCGCGTCACACAAGCCCCATCCTCGATCAGCATCGTCACCGCCGAGGATATCCGCAGGTTCGGCTACACCAACCTCGCCGATGTCCTAAGCGGCGTTCGGGGGCTCTACGTCACCAACGATCGGAATTACACCTATCTGGGTGTGCGCGGATTCTTGCGCCCGGGCGACTACACCACGCGCGTGCTGGTGCTCATCGACGGACATCGGCTCAACGACAACGTGTACGACAGCGGCGCCATCGGCCGCGAGGCCATGCTCGATGTCGAGCTGATCGATCGCGTCGAAGTGATTCGCGGGCCCAGCTCGTCCGTGTACGGCAGCAGCGCGTTCCTGGGCGTGATCAATGTGATCACCAAGCGGGGCCGAGACATCGACGGCGCCGAAATCGGCGTGGACCTCGCGAGCCAGGACACGTATCGCACCCGAGCCACGTACGGCGAGACGTTCGCGAACGGCGTGGATTTCCTGGTCTCGGCGAGCCATTACTCCAGTGCCGGCTGGAATTTCTATTACCCGGAGTTCGACCAGCGCCGCAGCGACAATCGCTACGCGGGCAACAACGGCGTGGCGGCGGGCCTGGACGATGAGTCCGCCACCAAGTTCTTCACCAGCCTGCGCTACGGCGACTTCAACGCGTCGTTGTATCTCAGCGACCGGCGCAAACAAGTGCCGACGGCATCGTTCGACAACATCTTCGGCGACCCCGACGAGCGCACCGACGACGCTGCCAATTACCTGGAGCTCGGCTACAAACATGCGCTGAGCAGCACGGTCGACCTGAAGGTGCGCGGCTTCTGCGATTTGTTTACTTACGTCGGCACGTATCCGAACGACTATGCCGAGGCCGGCGATCCGCCGGATCGCGTCGTGTTCGTCGATGAAATGAAGGGCAACTGGGCGGGCACCGAGCTGCAGCTCACGGCGCGGCCGAACGATCGTTACACGTTCGTGCTCGGCAGCGAATACCGGGTCAACATTCGCGAGAACCAGTCGTCTTACGACGATATCGAGCCGCGTTATTACTATTTGCATCGCGAAGACCACAGCCAGGTCGCCGGTTTCTTCGCACAAGGCGAGGCGCGCCTGCGTGACGATTTCACCGTGACGGCAGGCCTGCGCTACGACGACTACCGTTCGACGTTCGGCGGCACCGTGAATCCGCGTCTTGCATTGATCTACAACCCCAGCGAGACCTCGGCGGTGAAGCTGCTGTACGGCGAAGCGTTCCGCGCGCCGAATCCGTACGAGCACTATTACAACGAGGCACAGGCCGAGGCGCCGGAGCTGAAGCCCGAGACGATCAAAACATACGAGCTGGTGTACGAGCGTTACTTCGCGTCCAACTATCGCCTGAGCCTGTCCGGCTACTCTTATGACATCAACGGCTTGATCACGCAGGTCGAGAATGAACCCGACATGCAGTTCTTCGCCAACATGGACGACGTGCGGGCGCGCGGCGTGGAGATGGAGTTGGAAGCGTTGTATCAAAACGGCGCGATCCTGCGCGGCAGCTGGGCGATTCAGCGGGCGGAGGATGTGGCGAGCGGCTTGGAGCTCACCAACTCGCCGCGTCACCTGGTGAAGCTCACCGGCTCGATGCCGTTGTTCGGTACCCCGGTGTTCGGAAATCTGGACCTGCAATACAACAGCGACAGCATCACGCTGGCGCGCACGCACAGCCCATCGTTCGTGCTCGCGAATTTCACATTGAATACTCACGAGCTGTGGTCGGGCGTGGAGCTGACGGCGGGCGTTTATAACGTCTTCAACACCGACCATCCGTTCCCCGGCGCCGAGGAGCACGTGCAGGTGACGTTGCCGCAGGAAGGGCGGACCTACGGCGGCCGCTTCATCGTGAAGTTCTAGGGTTCCCAGTGCGGAACGTAATCGAGTAGCGCAGCACCTTGGTTGGCGGCACGTGGTGCTGCCAGCCCCATCGCGCTTCATCGCGCAGCACGTAAGCTGAGCGTGGAGCGAGCTCCAGCGCGAAGACTTGCGCCTTTTTTTCCGGCTTCCAGGGATACGGACGAAAGCGCAGGCGCGCCGCGCCTGCTAGTGAGATTCCCACAATGACTTCGAAGTCCGGCACGTCGCGATGCCAGCCGAGCGGCGTGCCCGGTTGATATTCAGACACCAGCGCCTGCACGAAATCTTCCGAACGCACACCCACCCAATCTGCCGCGCGTTCGCGTAACCAGCCGAGGAACTCTGGAATGGGCGGCGCCGCTCGCGATTGCAGGTGAGTGAAGTCATAGGAAAAGCCGTAATTCACCGTACGCCGCCGGGCCGTGAACTGCTGATACTGCGCCTCTCGCAGCGGCAGCCCTTGAATCTCCGACAGCAACTGCTGCTCCTCCGCCGGGCTGATGAAGTCCTCGCGGTACACCAGCCCCTTCGGCAACGCTCGCGGAAAGATTTCTACCTGCTTCATGCAAGCGATTCTAAAGCCACTGCGTGGCGCGCGCAGCTGGAAAGAAACATACGTTAACGCGCTCGCGCTCTCGTCGCCGCCCGCGGAACCACTCCGACGGATTCGCGTTGCGTCCGTGTACGTCCGCAGGAGAATCTCATGAGCTCATCTGGAAAAGGCGTCGATGGCAGCAAGCCCGCGAGCGGTACGAGCGGCGGCAATCCCGGCAACGCAGGACCCAAAGGCGCCCTCGGATTGCCGGACGCGCGCAACCGCAAGCGGGGCCGCGATGTGGATCGTAACGAGCAGCGCAATTTCGTCACGCTGAGCGAGGCAGAGCGAAAGAAGAGCCGCCGCGACGGCTCGAACTGATCGCTTGCGGCAAGAGGACATGCAACTGCCGGAAACGAGCGTGGGGGGTATGGTTGCATCGTCGAAGAAGGCACCGCGGCCGAGCTGCGGGCGCGCAATGGAATGTTCGAAAAGCTGTGGCGCCCGCAAACCGAAGGGCTGCTCGCGCCTGAAAACCAACGGCGGCGCGCCTGATTCGTTGGAACGATCCGCTGCTGCGAGTCATTGATTCGTGCGTCCACCAGCGACGCCGCATTCGTCGGAAATTTCAAGTTACACGTTGGAGACAAGCAATGGCTTCGAAGAGCAAGTCGAGCAAACGTTCGAACCGTGGTTCGAGCAAGCGGGCCCGCAAGGAATCGCCGGGTGCAACCGAGCTGCTGCTGCTGGAGTTGCAGGAGATCCACAGCGCGGAGAGTCAATTGTCACGCATGCTGCCGCGCCTGCTGAAGGCGGCAGAGTCGGAGAAGTTGCAACAGATGCT
>CAMLEO010000163.1 GCA_946478975.1 uncultured Steroidobacter sp. | reverse complement strand
ACCTGCGACCTTCGGGTTATGAGCCCGACGAGCTGCCAGACTGCTCCACCCCGCAACAGGAGGGCGCGAATTGTACGCACCCTATCGAGAACATTACAAGCAGAATAATCGACGACGAGGCCCGATCTGCGGTCGGGCCTGGATATTTCAAGTAGGAAGCTTTACGGCAGGACGCGGGCGCACAGGTCCAGCAGCAGCGACGGGAAAATACCCAACGCCAGCACGGCCACGCCGTTCGCGCTCAGCACCGCACGCAAGGTGCCGCCAGCCTGAATGTCGATCGCATCGGTGGGTTCATCGAAGTACATGAGCTTGATGATGCGCAGGTAGTAGAACGCAGCCACGACGGACAGCAGCACGGCCACAGCGGCGAGCCACACGAGGCCGACGTCGATGACGGCACCGAGCACCGCGATCTTGGCCCAGAAGCCCACGAACGGCGGCACACCGGCGGTGCTGAACATCAGCATCATCATCACAGCCGCGAACCACGGGCTCTTGCGATGCAGACCTTTGAAGTCTTCGAGCTGGTCGGCTTCGAAGCCTTCGCGAGCCAGCAGCAGGATCATGCCGAAGGAACCGACCGACGTGATCACATACGTCAGCGTGTAGAACATCGCCGCGCGATAGCCGTCGTTGGTGCCGGCGAGAATGCCGAGCAGGATGAAACCGACGTGCGAAATCGTCGAGTACGCCAGCATGCGCTTCAGGTTGGTCTGCGCGATCGCGACCACGTTGCCGATGATCATCGACAGCACCGAGATCGCGATCAGCATGCTCTGCCAGCTCGCGACCATCGCATCCAGGCCTTCGGCGAGCACGCGAATCGCGAGCACGAACGACGCGATCTTCGGCGCCGCACCGATGAACAAAGTCACTGGCGTGGGCGCGCCATGATAAACGTCCGGCACCCACATATGGAACGGAACCGCGCCGAACTTGAACGCGATGCCGACGATGACGAACGCCAGGCCGAAGATCAGGCCGATGTTGCCCGGCCCCACTTCGCGCACCGCGACCGCCAGCTCATCGAGCTGCAGCGTGCCGGTCACGCCATACAGAATCGAGAAGCCATAGAGCAACGTGCCCGAGGCGATTGCACCCAGGACGAAATATTTCATCGCCGACTCGGCCGCGACGCCCGAGTCGCGATCGAACGCGACCATCGCATACAGCGACAGCGACAACAGCTCGACGCCGAGATACACAGTCAGCAGGTTGCCGGCGGACGTCATCACCATCACGCCGAGCAGTGCCACAAGCGCGAGCACGAAGAACTCGCCGCGGAACAAACCATTCCGCTGCAAATATTCGCGCGAGTACAGCAACGACACCGCGACCGTGCCATACGAGAACAGCTTGAGCACATCGCCCATCGGGTCGGCGATGAACATGCCGTCGAAAACCGTCATGCGGCTCTCGACCGAGAAATGCACCGTCACGAACGCCGCCCCCGCCAGGGTGAGCAACGACAATCCGTAAGTGATCCAGCGCGAGCGATCGCTCAGGAACACATCGACGAGCAGGATTACGCAGATCGCAGACAGCAGGAAAATTTCCGCTGCCGCCGCCTGCATACCGAAGTTAGACGCTACTGCTTCCATCACTGGGCCCGATTAGATATTCAGAGTTTGGACACGGTGATCTGCTGCACCAGGTTCTCGACGGTCGGACGCATCACGTCCAGCAGCGGCGCCGGCCACAGGCCGAGCGCCAGCACTGCGAGCGCGAGCACGCCGAGCACGATCAGCTCGCGGCTATTCACGTCCTGCAACTCGGCGACGTGATGATTGGCGACCGGACCGAACACGACTCGCTTCACCAGCCACAGCGTGTACGCCGCGCCGAGAATCAACGTCATGCCGGCCAGGAATGCATACCAGAAATCGGCGCGGAAGCTGGCGATGATCACCAGGAACTCGCCGACGAAGCCTGAGGTCGCTGGCAGGCCCGAGTTCGCCATCGCGAACAGCACCATGAACGCCGCGAACACCGGCATGGTGTTCACGACACCGCCGTAAGAACTGATTTCACGACTGTGCACGCGGTCGTACAGCACACCGACGCAGAAGAACATCGCGCCCGAGATCAGGCCGTGCGAAATCATCTGCACCATCGCGCCGTCGATGCCCATCGCCGCGCCGCGCGTGTCGCCGTTGACGCTCATCAACTCGAACGCCAGGAACGAACCCAATGTCACGAAGCCCATGTGCGCGATCGATGAGTACGCGATCAGCTTCTTCATGTCCTGCTGCACGAGGGCGACGAAGCCGATGTACACCACCGCGATCAGCGACAGCGAAATCACCAGCCAGTCGAGCGTGTCCGCCGCATCCGGCGTGATCGGCAGCGAGAAACGCAGGAAGCCGTAGCCGCCCATCTTCAGCATGATCGCCGCCAGGATCACCGAACCGCCGGTGGGCGCTTCGACGTGCGCATCGGGCAACCACGTGTGCACCGGCCACATCGGCACCTTCACCGCGAACGCGGCGAGGAACGCAACGAAGATAAACAACTGCTCGTTCAAGCCCAGCGGCAGGCGCTGGAAGTCCGCGATCGCGTAGCTGCACTGGCCCGCGTCGCAGGTCTGCAGGTACATATAAACCAGCGACACCAGCATGAACACCGAGCCGAGGAACGTGTACAGGAAGAACTTGATCGTCGCGTACACGCGGCGCGGCCCGCCCCAGATGCCGATGATGATGAACATCGGGATCAGCATCGCTTCCCACAGCACGTAGAACAGCAGCGCATCGAGCGACGCGAACACGCCGATCATCAAACCTTCGAGGATCAGGAACGCGGCGTAGTACTGCGCCGGACGCTTCTCGATCACCGTCCAGCCGGCGATCACCACCAGCGGCGTGATAAATGCGGTGAGCACGACCAGCGGCATCGCGATGCCGTCGACGCCGAGCGCGTAGTACGAATTGAACAGCGGGATCCAGTTGCGCTCCTCCACGAATTGCATGGCCGCGGTCGTGGTGTCGAACTCGGTCCACAGCAGCGTCGAGAGGCCGAACGTGACTGCGGTGGTGATCAGCGCGATCCAGCGACCGGCCGTAATGTTTTTATCGCCGAGCGCCAGCATGGCGACGCCGCCCGCAATGGGCAGCCAGATCAGGACGCTGAGGATGGGCCAGGTAATCGTCGACTGCATGATGCTTTCTTTAAGTTGAACTAGCGCAGCACGTACCACGCGAGCAGCGCCGACAATCCGATGATCATGGCGAACGCATAGTGATACAGATAGCCGGACTGCAGGCGCCGGGTGACGCCCGACAACCAACCGACGACGCGAGCGGAGCCGTTGACCATCGTACCGTCGATCACCGCCACGTCGCCCACCCGCCACAACGCCGAGCCGAGGCCGACGCTGCCGCGCGCGAACACGGCTTGATAGATCTCGTCAAAGTAGAACTTCTTCGCGAGCAACTGATAAACCGCGGCAGCCTTGCCCGCGATCACGCCCGGCAGATCCGGCCGCTTGATGTACAGGTACCAGGCAGCCGCCCAGCCGGCGAACGCGAGATAGATGGTCGGCGCCATGAACGCATGCACGATGAACTGCAGCGGGCCGTGATATTCCTCGCCGATGTGGCCGAGCACGTTGTGCTCTTCGGTCACGTACAGCACGCCGTTGAAATAATCGCCGAACAGCATCGGGCCGATGGTGAACGCGCCGATGAGCAGTGACGGAATCGCCAGCAGGATCAGCGGCAATGTCACAACCCAAGGGCTCTCGTGCGGCTCGACCGGGCCGTGATGACCGTGATCGTCATGCGACGCGTGGCTCGCATGCGCGACCGCATGGCCGTGCCCTGCTCCGTGTCCGTGAGCATCATGGCCGGCGTGCACATCCGGCTCGTGGCCCGCATCCTTATCCGTCTTCACGTGCGTGCTCTCATCCGCGCCATGCGAATGCGCAGCGTCGCGGAAACGCTCCGGACCGTGGAACGTCATGAACACCAGGCGGAAGCTGTAGAACGCGGTCACGAACACACCGAGCATCACGCACCAGAACGCGTAGCTTGCGCCCGGCAGATGCGACGCTTCCACCGCCTCGATCAGCGCGTCCTTGGAGAAGAAGCCGGACGTGCCTGGGAAGCCGATCAGCGCCAGCGTGCCGATGAACGACGTCCAGTACGTGATGGGCATGTATTTCTTCAGGCCGCCCATCTTCCGCATGTCCTGCTCGTGATGCATGCCGATGATCACCGAGCCGGCCGCGAGGAACAGCAGCGCTTTAAAGAACGCATGCGTCATCAAATGAAACAACGCGCCCGCGTATGCCGACACGCCGAGCGCCACCGTCATGTAACCGAGCTGCGAAAGCGTCGAGTACGCAACGACGCGCTTGATGTCGTTGTTCACGAGGCCCAGCAGGCCCATGAAGAACGCCGTCGTCGCACCGATGACCAGCACGAAGGACAGCGCCGCTTCGGACAGCTCGAACAGCGGCGACATGCGCGCCACCATGAAGATGCCGGCGGTCACCATCGTCGCCGCGTGGATCAGCGCCGAGATCGGCGTCGGACCTTCCATCGAATCCGGCAGCCACACGTGCAGCGGCACCTGCGCCGACTTGCCCATCGCGCCGATGAACAAACAAATGCAGATCACCGTGATCGCCTGCCACTCCACGCCCGGGAAGAGCTGCATCGTGTTGGCGACGATGGTTTCACGCGCGCCGAACACGGTCGCGTAGTCGATCGAGCCGGTGTAGTACGCGACGCCGGCGATGCCGAGCACGAAGCCGAAGTCGCCGACGCGATTGACCAGGAACGCCTTGAGGTTGGCGAAGATCGCCGACGGCCGCGTGTACCAGAAGCCGATCAGCAGATACGACACGACGCCGACCGCTTCCCAGCCGAAGAACAGCTGCAGGAAGTTGTTCGACATCACCAGCATCAACATCGAAAACGTAAACAGGGAAATGTACGCAAAGAATCTTTGGTAGCCCGGGTCGTCCTTCATGTAACCGATGGTGTAGACGTGCACGCACAGCGACACGAAGGTCACCACCGTCATCATCATCGCGCTCAAGTTGTCGATCAGGAAGCCGACTTCCATGCGCATGCCGTCGCTCACCAGCCAGGTGTAGACGGTTTCGTTGACCACCGGCGCGCCGGCCAGCAGTTGTTTCAACACGTAGGCCGACAGGCCGAATGAAATCGCCACACCGGCGATGGTGACGGTGTGCGCGCCGACGCGGCCGATCACTTTGCCCGCGATGCCGGCAGCAATGGCCGCCAGCAGCGGCGCAAGAACGATGGTCAGGAGTACGGAGTGAGAAATCATGCTGTTCTTATTCCGCGGTTAGCCTTTCATCGTATCCAACTGCTCGACGTTGATGCTCTTGCGCTCACGGAACAGCACCACCAGGATGGCGAGGCCGATCGCCGACTCTGCGGCAGCAACCGTGAGAATGAAGAACACGAACACCTGCCCGCCGAGATCGCCGAGCTGGCGCGCGAACGCCACGAAATTGAAGTTCACCGCCAGCAGCATCAGCTCGATGCACATCAGCAGCAGGATGACGTTCTTGCGGTTCAGGAAGATGCCGGCGACGCTCAGCGCGAACAGGATGCCCGCCAGCATCAGCACGAAGTTCAAGGGAATCATGGGTTCTTCTCCGCTTCCATCTTGACCACGCGGATGCGGTCCTTGGCGCGCACGGACACCTGCGCCGCGACGTCCTGCTGCTTGAGGCCGGTGCGATGGCGCATCGTCAGCACGATCGCCGCCACGATGGCGAGCAACAGGATCACCGCCGCGAGCTCGAACGGATACAAATATTTGCTGTAGAGCAGTTCGCCGAGCGCCTGCGTGTTGCTGTAGTCGGCTGCAACGCCGACGCTGGCCACCGGCGTCACTTCCTGGCCGAGGCTCTTCACCCACACGACGCTGCCGATCTCGCCGACCATGATCAGCGCAATGATGATTCCCAGCGGCGCATATCTCGTGAAGCCCTCACGCACCTGCGCGATGTTGATGTCGAGCATCATCACCACGAACAGGAACAGCACCATCACGGCGCCGACATAGACCAGCACCAGCACGATCGCCAGGAACTCCGCTTCCAGCAGCATCCACAGCACGGCGCTGTTGACGAACGAGAACACGAGGAACAATGCCGCGTGCACCGGATTGCGCGCGGTGATGACGCCGACCGCGGAGACCAGCAGCACGCCGGAAAAGGCGTAGAACAGAATTTCGGTGATGGACATGGACATGGCTATCGATATCTCGCGTCGGCGGCTTTGTCGGCCGCGATCATCGCCTCGTAGCGATCGCCGATCGCCAGCAGCTTGTCCTTGGTCATGATGTTCTCGCCCGGATTTTCCATGTGGTACTCATGGATGCGGGTCTCGACGATTGCATCCACCGGGCAGGCCTCTTCGCAGAAGCCGCAATAGATACATTTGAACAGGTCGATGTCGTAGCGGGTCGTGCGGCGCGTGCCGTCGGCAGCGACGTCGGACTCGATCGTGATCGCGAGCGCCGGGCACACCGCTTCGCACAGCTTGCAGGCGATGCAGCGCTCCTGGCCGTTCGCGTAGCGACGCTGTGCATGCAGCCCGCGATAACGCGGCGACTGCGGAGTCTTCTCCTCCGGGTACTGCACGGTGATGTTCGGACGCGCAGCGAACTGGCGCAGCGTCACGTACAGACCGACCAGCAGCTCGGTCAAAAAGAACGTCTTGAAAAAACTGGCAGGCGTTTTCATGGCTTTCTCTAGCTGCGCCCTATCACTTGGCCCACGGCCCGACGCCGTAAATCACGAACACCCCGAGCACCGCCAGCCACACCAGCGTCACCGGAATGAACACTTTCCAGCCCAGGCGCATGATCTGGTCGTAGCGGTAGCGCGGGAACGTGGCGCGGAACCACAAGTAACAGAACAGGAAGAATGCGATCTTGAGCGCGAACCAGTGGAAGCCCGGCGCGGTCAGGAAGCCCGGCAGCGGATAACCTTCGAACGGCGACAGCCAGCCGCCGAAAAAGAAGATCGACGTCAGCGCCGAGATCAGGATCATGTTCACGTACTCGGCGACGAAGAACACGGCGAACGCCATGCCCGAGTACTCGACGTGGAAGCCGGCGACGATTTCCGACTCGCCTTCCACCACGTCGAACGGCGCGCGGTTGGTTTCGGCGACGCCCGAGATGAAGTAGACGACGAACAGCGGAATCATCCACCAGAAGAAATAACTGAACGCGCCGCCGCTCTGCGCCTCGATGATGTGGCCGAGATTCAGCGAGCCCGCGCCCATCACGACGCCGACCAGCGCAAAGCCCATCGCGATTTCATACGCGACCATCTGTGCGGCCGCGCGCATCGCGCCCAGGAACGCGTACTTGGAGTTCGTTGCCCAGCCGGCGAGGATCACGCCGTACACGCCCGCCGAGCTCAACGCGAGCAGATACAACAAGCCGGCATTGATATCAGCGACTGCAAAGCCCGGCCACAACGGCACGACGGCCCATGCACCGAGCGCCGGGATCACTGCCAGCAGCGGCGCGACCACGAACAGGAATTTGCTGGAAGCCGTCGGGATGACGATTTCCTTCAGCATCAGCTTCAACACGTCCGCGAACGGCTGCAGCAAGCCGCCCGGGCCGACGCGGTTCGGACCGATGCGAACCTGCATCGAGCCGATGACGCGACGTTCGGCGAGCGTCAGGAAGGCCATGCACAGGATCACGCTGATGAACAGGATCAGCGCCACCACGCCGTAGAACACGACGGCGCGAATCCACTCCGGCAGGAATGGCAGCAAGGTGTTTACAAACTCAGGAATGCCGCTCACGCGTCTTGTCCTCGAATTGGCTCCCGCGCTTCACGCGTTGCCTGCAACGCCGACGAACGGCGCACCAACGCGTCGACTTGATAAATGTTTATTTCCTGCGGTACGCCACGATCGGCAGCCGTCTTCGCCTGCAGCGTGCGCGACGCAGCTTTCGCTGTGAACGCCGGCGCCTCGCCGATCAGCTTGTTCAACTCCGCGGTGATCTGATCCGGACCGGTGTAATCGAAGGCCGGCAGATCCAGCAGATTGCCCAGCACTCGCAACACCTTCCAACCCGGACGCGACTCGCCAACCGACGTGGCCGCGCCAGACACCGTCTGCCAGCGACCTTCGATGTTCACGTAGGTGCCGGCGGTTTCCGCAAACGTGCCGATCGGCAGCACGACATCTGCGTACTCAGCCGCCGTCGAATACGGCGACAACGCGACGACGAACTCCGCCGCTTCCAACGCTGCAGCCGCTGCTTCGGACGCGAGATCCAGCTTCGGCTCGATGGCGCCAAACAAAACGTAGGCCTTCAACTTCGCCGCAAACATATCGGCGATGTTCAACCCCGGCGACGCCACCGTCTGACCGCCGAGCGAACGGCCCGGCAGGAAACCGACGAGGTGCGCACCGACGGCGTTGCCGCCTTCGGGCAAGTAGCCGAGCTTCGCGCCCGTAACTTCCGCCAACGCGCTCGCGACCAGGCGAAAATCCGCAAACGCGGGATCACGCTGCGCGATCGCGCCCAACAGAATCAAACGCCGCTCGCCTTCGCTCAGCTGCTGAGCAATGGCTTTGTGAGTGTCGTTCGGCTGCGCCTGCGAAGTGAGCGCGGCAATGGACGCCGGCGCAGTTTTTCCGCTGGCGCTGATCGCAGCGGCGGCGACGGCAACCAGGTGATCGAACGAGCCGACGCCGTTCGATGTGAGATAGCCGGCGACCGGGAACAAATATTCGTAGCGCTGCGCGTTGATGAAAGCGATCTTGCCGCCCTTCAACGCCGCCTTGCGGATGCGATGCGCGAGGATCGGCACTTCCCTGCGCAGGTTGGAGCCGATCACCAGCACGGAGCTGGCTGTTTCCAATTCGCGGATCGAACACCCCAGCGCCGGGAACAACGGCTCGCTCGCCTCGTCACGGAAATCCGCACGACGCAGACGATGATCCAGATTCGAGCTGCCGAGGCCACGCGCGATGCGCGCCAGCAGATGCAACTCTTCGAGCGTCGAGTTCGGCGAAGCGATCGCGCCGATCTGCGCGCCGCCGTGCTGTTTGGCGATGCGACCGAGCTTCTCGGCAACCTTGTTCAGCGCCGTCTCCCAATCCGTTTCCTGCAGCACGCCGTTCTCGCGAATCGAAGGCTTCAACAGGCGGTCGTCGCTGTAGATGCCCTGGTAGCTGAAACGATCGCGGTCCGCGATCCAGGTTTCATTCACGTCTTCGTTGGCACGAGGAACGATGCGCATCACGCGACCACGCAGCACGTGCGCATAGATGTTGGTGCCGACCGGATCGTGCGGCGACACCAGCGCATGCTGAGTCATTTCCCAGGCACGCGCGCGATAGCGGTACGGCTTGTTGTTCAACGCGCCGACCGGGCACAGATCGATGATGTTCGCGGACAGCTCGTGATTGACGCTCCTTTCGATGAACGTGCCGATCTCGGTGAGCTCGCCGCGGCCGACGGTGCCGAGCTCCTGGAAGCCCTGGATGTCCTGCGTGAAACGCACACACCGCGTGCAGTGAATGCAGCGGGTCATGTCGGTGGACACCAGCGGGCCGAGATTCTTGTCCTTCACCACGCGCTTGCGTTCGTTATAACGCGAGATGTCGCGGCCGAAGCCCATGGCGAGATCCTGCAGCTCGCACTCACCGCCCTGATCGCAGATCGGGCAGTCGAGCGGATGATTGATCAGCAGGAACTCCATCACCGCGCGCTGGGCGGCAATGGCCTTGGGCGATTTGGTGAACACCTTCATGCCTTCGGCGACGGGTGTGGCGCAGGCCGGCAGCGGCTTCGGCGCCTTCTCCACTTCCACCAGGCACATGCGGCAGTTGGCCGCGATCGGCAGTTTTTCGTGATAGCAGAACCGCGGGACGTACACGTCGTTCGCGTCCGTCACGTGGATCACCATCTGACCCTTGCGCGCCTTCATCGGCACGCCGTTGACTTCTATGTTGACCTCGTCACTCATTGGGTCTGTCTCAGGCTGCGGCGGCCCGTCGATCTTTCTCGACGATGCTGTGGCCGTGCTCAATGAAATATTCGAATTCGTGGCGGTAGTGCTTCATGAAGCTCTGGATCGGCCACGCCGCGGCGTCGCCGAAGGCACAAATGGTGTGGCCTTCGATCTTGTTGGCGACGTCGACCAGCATGTCCAGGTCGGACTGCTTGCCCTGCCCCGCCAGCACGCGCTTCAACAAACGATTCATCCAACCGGTGCCTTCGCGGCACGGCGTGCACTGGCCGCAGGACTCGGCGTAGTAGAAACGCGAGATGCGCTCGAGCGCCTTGACCATGCAGGTGGTCTCATCCATCACGATCATCGAGCCGGTGCCGAGGCTCGAACCGACCTTTCTCACACCGTCGTAATCCATCGTTGCCGTCATCATTGCGTCGCCCGGCACGACCGGCACGGACACGCCGCCGGGGATGACTGCTTTCAACTTGCGGCCGCCGCGAATGCCGCCGCAGATCTCGATCAGATCCTTGAACGGAATGCCCAGCGGCAGCTCGATGTTCTGCGGCTTGTTCACGTGGCCCGAGATCGAAAAGATCATCGTGCCGCCGGCGTTGGGTACGCCGAGGTCGGTGAACCACTTCGGACCTTTGCGCAGGATCGTCGGCACCGACGCGTAGCTCTGCGTGTTGTTGATGGTCGTGGGCTTGCCGTACAAGCCGAAGTTCGCCGGGAACGGCGGCTTGAAACGCGGCCGGCCCTGCTTGCCTTCCAGCGATTCCAGCAGCGCAGTTTCCTCGCCGCAGATGTATGCACCTGCGCCGACGTAAGCATACAAATCGAAGTCGACGCCGGAGCCCAGCAGGTTCTTGCCGAGCAGACCCGCGGCATACGCTTCCTTCAACGCTTCCTCGAAGCGCGGCACCGGCTCGTCGAGGAACTCGCCGCGGATATAGTTATAACCAACGGTCGCGCCCATGGCGTAACCACCGATGGCCATGCCTTCGATCAGCGCGTGCGGGTTGTAACGCAGGATGTCGCGATCGTGGCAGGTGCCAGGCTCGCTCTCGTCCGAATTACAAACGACGTACTTCTGGCCCGGCGCATTGCGCGGCATGAAGCTCCACTTCATACCCGTCGGGAAGCCGGCACCGCCGCGGCCGCGCAAGCCGGAAGCTTTCACCTGCTCGATGATTTCTTCCTTCGGCGTCTTCTCGCGCAGGATGCGCTCCCACACTTCATAGCCGCCGGTCTTGCGATAGGTTTCCATCGACGACGGACGCTCCATTCCGAGCGTCGCGAAGCAGACGAAATTGCTCGCGTACTTGCCTAACAGCAGTTTGTTTGATTCGTCGGTCATGAGCGTTACTTGTGACGATCCAGAATCTCGTCGATCTTCTCGGGCGTGAGATTCTCGTAGTACACGTGGTCGACCATCATCATGGGCGCGTTGTTGCACGCGGCCAGGCACTCTTCTTCGCGCTTCAGGAAAAAACGTCCGTCGGCCGTGCTCTCGCCGACCTTGATCCCTAAGCGCTTCTCGACGTGCGCCAGCATCTCTTCACCGCCGCACAACATGCAGGAGATGTTGGTGCACACGGAAATGCTGTGGCGGCCGACCGGCTTGGTCTCAAACATCGAATAGAACGTCGCGACCTCGTACACCTGGATCGGCGGCAGGCCGATGTACTCGGCCACGGCATCCATCGCTTCGCGAGTGAGATAACCGCCGATGTCGTGCTGTACGGCGCGCAGCGCTGCAATCACCGCCGAGCGCTTGCGCTCCGGCGGAAACTTGCTCAGCCAGGAATCGATTTCGTGGCGGGCATGCTCGGACAGCGCGCTCTTCTTGCCGTCGCCGCCCGCTGTGTGCGTGTGCCCGGATTGATCAGAATGTGCACTCACCGGTCGATTTCCCCGAATACGATGTCTTGCGTGCCGATCACGGCCACCACGTCCGCGAGCAGATGGCCCTTGACCATCTCTTCCAGCGAGGCGAGATGCGGGAAGCCCGGCGCGCGGCACTTCAAGCGATACGGTTTGTTCGCGCCATCGGACACCAGGTAGATGCCGAACTCGCCCTTCGGCGCTTCCACCGCGGCGTACGTTTCGCCCGCGGGCACGCAGTAACCTTCGGTGAACAGTTTGAAGTGATGAATCAACGACTCCATGTCGTCCTTCATCTCTTCGCGCTTGGGCGCAGAGATCTTGTGATCGGAAATCATCACCGGCCCCGGGTTGGCGCGCAGCCACTCCACGCACTGCTTGACGATGCGATTGGACTGACGCATCTCTTCGACGCGCACCAGGTAACGGTCGTAGCAGTCGCCGTTCACGCCGACCGGAATATCGAAATCCATGCGGTCGTAAACTTCGTACGGCTGCTTCTTGCGCAGATCCCATTCGATGCCCGAGCCGCGGAGCATCGGGCCCGTGAAGCCGAGCTGCATGGCGCGTTCGGGCGTCACGACGCCGATGTTCACCGTGCGCTGTTTCCAGATGCGGTTGTCGGTAAGCAATGTTTCGTACTCATCGACGTTGGCCGGGAAGCGCTCGCAGAAATCGGCGATGAAGTCGAGCATCGAGCCGCGACGGCGCTCGTTGAGACGATCCACGTCGGACTGCGAACGCCACTTCGACGGCTGATACTTCGGCATCGAATCCGGCAGGTCGCGATACACGCCGCCCGGACGATAGTACGTCGCATGCATGCGCGTACCCGACACCGCTTCATACACGTCCATCAAATCTTCGCGCTCTCGGAACGCGTACAGGAAGACCGTCATCGCGCCGATGTCGAGGCCGTGCGCACCGAGCCACATCAGGTGATTCAGGATGCGAGTGATCTCATCGAACATCACGCGAATGTATTGAGCGCGCTCCGGCACCTTGATGCCGAGCAGCTTCTCGATCGCCATCACGTACGCGTGCTCGTTGCACATCATCGACACGTAGTCGAGACGATCCATGTAGCCGATCGATTGATTGAACGGCTTGGACTCGGCGAGCTTTTCGGTGCCCCGGTGCAGCAGGCCGATGTGCGGATCGGCCTTCTGGATCACCTCGCCTTCCATCTCCAGCACCAGGCGCAAAACGCCGTGCGCGGCTGGATGCTGAGGTCCGAAGTTCAGCGTGAAATTATGAATGTCAGCCATGTTTCTTAACCCAGGCCCACGCTCAAGCTCGGGGCACGTCGGCGCCGACCGGCACTTCTTTCAGCACCTGGTCGTAGCGGTTGTCTTCGCGAATGACTCGCGGCACGAGCGTGCGCGGCTCGATGCTCACCGGCTGATACACGACGCGGCCCTTGGCCGGATCGTATTTGACTTCCACGTTGCCGATGAGCGGGAAATCCTTGCGGAACGGATGACCGATGAAGCCGTAGTCGGTGAGGATGCGGCGCAGGTCCGGATGATTCCGGAACATGATGCCGTACATATCGAACGCTTCGCGCTCGAACCAGTTCGCGCTCGCCCACACGTCGACGACCGAATCGATCACCGGCGGCTCGCCTTCCGACGTGTAGCTGCGCAGGCGCAGGCGCCAGTTGTTTTGAATCGACAGTAATTGATAAGTCACCGCGAAACGATTGGTGCGCTTCTCGGAGACTGTTTCTTTGATGCGATTGACGCCGCGGCTGAAGCCGGTCGCCGTCGACGACAGCGTGTTCCACTCTTCGCGGCCGTAATCCAGATAATCGACGCCCGCCAGGTCGATCAGCTGCTCGAAGCCGAACTGCGGATCGTCGCGCAGCTCGCGGCAAACGGCGAGCAGCTGCGGAGCATCGACTTCAAACGCCACGTCGCCCGGCAACGCGGGAATTGCCCGCAGCTCCTGCGCAAAGCGCGCCGCCAGTCGCGAGGCCAGTGTCTCGGTACGTGAACTCATCCCGTTCTCGCTGAAGAACCTTGTGAATCGAGCGCTCAGCGCGCGATAGTGCTGGTACGACGGATCTTGTTCTGCAGTTGCAGGATGCCGTACAGCAACGCCTCGGCGCTCGGCGGACAGCCGGGCACATACACGTCGACGGGCACGATCCGGTCGCAGCCGCGAACCACCGCATAGGAGTAATGGTAGTAGCCGCCACCGTTGGCGCACGAACCCATCGAGATCACCCAGCGCGGCTCGGGCATCTGGTCATAGACCTTGCGCAGCGCCGGTGCCATTTTGTTCACCAGCGTGCCGGCCACGATCATCACATCGGACTGGCGCGGGCTCGGACGGAACACCACGCCGAAACGATCGAGGTCATAACGGGCTGCGCCCGCGTGCATCATCTCGACCGCGCAGCAAGCGAGGCCGAAGGTCATCGGCCACATCGAGCCCGTGCGGGCCCAGTTGACCACCGTGTCCAGCGTGGTGGTCATGAAGCCGCGCTGAGTCACCTGAGCATCGGGTGTTTCAGCGGTGGGAGCAGTCAATCCCATTCCAGCGCCCCTTTCTTCCACTCGTAAACGAAGCCCACGATCAGGATCAACAGAAAGATTCCCATCGCGGCGAGCCCGACTTTGCCGACCGCATCGAGCGAAACAGCCCACGGAAACAGGAACGCAATTTCCAGATCGAAGACGATGAACAGAATCGCCACCAGGTAATAGCGCACATCGAATTTCATGCGCGTATCCGAATAGGCTTCAAAACCGCACTCGTACGCGGAGAGCTTTTCGGCATCGGGACGACGCGGGCCGAGCAGGAAGCCCAGCCCAATGAGCACGGAGCCGAGCACAGCGGCCACGCCCAGGAAAATGAGTATGGGAACGTAGTTTTGCAACATGCGCTAAGTCGCTGACGCGCCGGGTCCGGCGGCGGCGCGCATTGTATCAGGACGCTCCAAGAACGGACCTATAAACTTTGCACGAACCCTGGTTTCTTGAATTACAAATGACGCTGACGCTACGAGCCACGCGCTTCACACAGCCACCCGCATGACGAGTGCCACCGGCTTGACGCGTGCCACCCTTCAGGCACATGGATGTGCCCGCCGCCTTTGGCGGCGAGCGCACGGGAAAAAACCACGTTTTTTTCCCTGTGCGCCCCTCAGCGCGAGTGGCAGGATGCCCGAGTCGCTGAGAATTAGGATGGTGCGGCTGAGAGGACTCGAACCTCCACGGATTGCTCCACTACCACCTCAAGGTAGCGTGTCTACCAGTTCCACCACAGCCGCACTGAAAACTACTGACCGACGCGCCTCGCCTACTGCTGGGGCTTGGGCTGCTCCGCCGGCGGTGCCGTCTCGTTGGCCGGCGGCGCCGAGGGCGTCTCGACCGGCTGGCCCGGCTGACTACCATTCGTCGTTGTCGAATTTGCCTCGTTCGCCGTCGGGGCCGGCGTCGTCGGAGCCGGCGCAGTCGGTGCCGGCGCAGTCGGTGCCGGGGCCGCACTTTCAGGCAGCGCGGGCGCCGAATCCTGCGGCA
>CAMLEO010000162.1 GCA_946478975.1 uncultured Steroidobacter sp. | reverse complement strand
ATCGGGATAGATCTGAATGGTGTTGCGCTCGTCGAGCGCGCGGCGATAGAAGCCCGCCGACAAAGCGTCACGATCCTGATAGCTCGCCCAGCCGTACATCTTGGCGCCGCTTTCGACTTCGTACTCGCCGTTCACGAACAAGGTTTTTTGTTTGAGCTCGGGCTCGCCGTACCAGGCGTTGTAACGATCGAACGTCGCCTCGCGCGGATCGAACGCACCGTTCACCAGCGGATACTGCTGACGAAAATCGTAGCCGCCGCGCTCGGTGTGTTCCTGATCTTTATATTCCGCCGCCACCGTCAGCGAGCCGGAGTTTCCCAGCGGCAGGCCTTTCCACGCCGAGACGGTCAATGTTTCGCCGTCGGTCAGATCGCGAGACAGGCGCGAGGGCGCCGACCAGTTGGCATTCGCGGGAATGGGGCCGACCAGCATGTCGTAGCTGGTGTCTCGCCAGCCGTAGGTCACCGTGCCCTCGCCGCCGTCCTTGTCGTTGCGCAAGCGCAGGTTGATCACACCGGCGATCGCATCCGAGCCGTACTGAGCCGAAGCGCCATCGCGCAGCACTTCGACCGACTGGATCATCGCGCTCGGAATGGTGTTCATGTCGACCGCGGTTGAGCCGCGACCGATGCTGTTGTTGATGTTGACCAGCGCGGCCTGGTGGCGGCGCTTGCCGTTCACCAGCACCAGCACTTGATCGGGCGCGAGGCCGCGCAGCGTCGCGGGGCGCACGGTGTCGGTACCATCGTTCAAGCCAGGGCGCGGGAAGTTGAACGAAGGCACGCTCACCGACAGCGCCTGGCTGACTTCGGAGACGCCGAGATTCTGCAATTGCTCGCCGCTCACGACATCGACCGGAACGGCCGTGTCCAGCGCCGAACGATTGGCGACACGCGTGCCGGTGACGACGATCTGTTCGATGGCGCCGCTGCCTTCCCCGGTGCCCTGTTCCTCGGCCAGCGTTGGCAAAGAAATCAGCAGCGGGACAGCGGCCAGTAAGAGGCGAGACTTGTTGTTGTCCATAACTCACTCCGTCGGTGGGCCAGGGGGCAGGGTTTAATACGACTGTGAGCAATTGGCAACAGGTGTTGTCGCCAGTACACACGCGCTGCAGCGTATGGTCCTCAACCGAGCAAGTACTGGAACGGGAATACACGCTCATGCATTGGGCAGGCTCGCACGCATTACTTATCGGCGGGTCTCCAGCATGCGAATCTTCGTTACCGGCGCCACCGGCTTCATCGGTGCGCACTTTGTCGAGCGCGCGTTGGCCGAAGGGCACGAGGTCATCGGGTTATATCGAGGTAACGGACCGCGCCATCGCGCTTGTATCGAGCGCCTGCGCGCGCGTGGCGCCGACCTGCGACGTGGAAATATTCTGCAGCCCGAATCGTTTGCCGGCGCGATGGTGGGCTGCGATGCGGTTTGTCACTTCGCCGCCGCGTTCCGGGAGTCAGGCGCGGACGAAGCGTACTTCGCGCGCATGAATGTCGACGGCACAGCGAATGTCGCCCGCGCCGCGGCCACGAATGGCATCAAACGTTTCGTCCACTGTGGCACGGCGGGCATCTACGGCCAGCGCGTCGCCGGCACGATCGACGAGCAAACGCCGATCCGCCCCTGGAACAGCTACGAGCGCAGCAAGCTCGCCGCCGACGAGCAGGTTCGAAGCATCTCCGGTGCTGCCGGTATGCAATACGTCATCCTCCGACCGACTGCGGTATACGGTCCGCGCGACGAACGGTTGTCCAAACTGTTTCGCTCCGTGGCCAAGGGCCGCTTTCCGTTGTTCGGCCGCGGCGACGGCCGTCGTCACATGATCTATGTGACGGACCTGGCCGACGCGTTTGTGCGCGCGTGCTCGGCTGCATCGGCGGCCAATCGAGAGCTGATCGTTGCTGGTCCGAAAGCGGTGCCGTTGCGAGAGCTGTTGCACACGATCGCTCGCGCCGCGAATCGCCCCGCATTCGGGCCGAGGCTCCCGTTGAAGCCGATGCTCGCGCTGGCCGCGTTCGTCGAGGATGCGTGCAAGCTGCTGAAGATCGAGCCGCCGATCTATCGGCGTCGCATGGATTTTTATTTGAACGACGCGGCGTTCGATTCGAAGCTGGCGCAGTCGCTGCTGGGCTGGTGCCCCAAGGTCGATCTCGCCGAAGGATTTGCCGCGACGCTGGCAGCGTCGCGGCAAGGGGGAGGCGGCTCCGGTCTCGCGCCAGCGTATGTTTTCTTCTCGCTGCTCACGCTGCTGGCGCTCGATCCGACGTAACGATCAATGCTCCGGCGGGAGCAAGGATTGATACACCAGCGTCGCAAACTTCTCTTTGAAGTCGGTGTTGTTCGGCATCAGCTGGATCATCATCACCACGACCAGGCCGGACGTGGGATCGACGCGATACGTGGTGCCGTAGGCGCCGCCCCAACCGAACGTTCCCGGCGACTCCAGGCCGGCGGCGCCATAGTGCTCGACCACTTCGAAGCCGTAGCCGAAGCCCAGGTCTTCTTTGGGATGCAGATCGTGGATCTGGTTGGTCGTCATGAGCGCGACGCTGCGCGGGGACAGGATGCGCGTGCCATCGAGCACGCCGCCGTTACGCAGCGCTTCGAGAAAACGCGCGTAGTCTTGAGCCGTCGACAGCAATCCCGCGCCGCCGGCGAAGCTCTTGCGAGGGCCGTCGATGTAATGACCCTGGCCGCGCGCGTCGTTCGGTGAGCGCACGACTTTGCCGTTCGGGCCCGACATATAAGCGGCCGCGAGGCGACGACGCTGCTCCGGCGGCAGATAGAACTGCGTGTCTTTCATGCCCAGCGGGACGGTGATCTGCGTGCGGATGTATTCATCCAGCGGCATGCCCGAAGCGCGCTCGACGATGCAACCGAGAATGTCGGTGTTGTAGCCGTAAACGAACTGGGTGCCGGGCTGCGCTTCGAACGGCAGCGACGCGAGCCGTGCCATGGTCGTGCAGATCGGTTCGTTCTTGTCGGCCGTGTACCAGCCATTGCCGTTACCGGCCGCAGGTCCCAAACCTTTCGCCGCGTACAAATCCGCGAGCTCCGGCTCTTTGCCGTAAGAGATGCCGGCGGTGTGCGTCAGCAGGTCGCGCAGCGTGATGGGACGAGTCGCCGGCACGATGCTGGTCGCGCCCGATTCGTTCTTCACCATCACGTTGGTCTTTGCAAACTCGGGAATGTATTTGCTGACCGGATCGGTCACGAGCAGCTTGCCGCGCTCCTGCAATTGCAGGACTGCGACGCTGGTGAGCGCCTTGGTCTGGGATGCGATACGAAAGATCGTATCCATCTGCATGCGCACGCCCGCTTCCTTGTCGCTCCAGCCGACCGCGCGTTGATAGATGGGCTGGCCGTTTTGCAGGATCAACGCCACCGCGCCGGCGATGAGATTCTCATCGACGTACTGCTGCATCATGCCGTCGAGGCGAGCCAGGCGTTCCTTGGAGATTTCAGTGGCGGCGGAGATCTGTTCGCCCGCGCCGTTGAGCGCGTTCCAGCTCTCCGTCTGCGGCAGATCATCCGCGTGGCCCAAGCCCGCCCACGCAGCCATCAACAGCGTCGCTGAAATTCGTTGCAGTCGCATGCTTGCTCCTTCGAACACCCGGAAAATGGTTACCCTCACGCGCCCCCAAACGCGCCAGCCCGCGAGTGTACGTGAACACGAATGCAAAAGATGAGGGGGCGGCTAGCTGCACGCTACTCAGGCACATGGATGTGCCCGCCGCCTTCAGGCGGCGGCGAGCAGCAAAAAGTCACGTCTTTTTGCTAGCTCGCTCGATGGTCGTGGCAGGATGCCCGAACCATCGAGAAAAAAAGAGCCACCGCCGCGAGCCCCGCGACGATGGCTTCCGGGAAAACGAGTTGGGTTGGGTGGACGTGAGTTCGAATTAAGCGATCGCGTCGGATTCAGGCATCAAGGAGCCACGGTCGCAGTGCTGTGAGCTGTCACAACGTCGGCGCGCTTCGGCGCGTTGTCGCTGCCCAGCGCATTCACTCGAAGGCTCGTCATCGCAACGCTCTCCGCGAGCGCGCGCGTGGCCTCGTTGTGGGGCTGCGTGCCGATGATCGTCACGCTCAGGAAGGACGTCGCCAGTGCGATTCCTGCCCATGCCGCCGATACTCTCGTCGATCTCATGTCTGTCCTTGCTTCAAGAGCGCTGTGTGCTCTCAGCGACAATATTCGTGGGCCGCCACTGCTTCGGATGCGTGACCGGCGTCGCTGTAATTGACAAGGTTTGTGGACCCCGCAGTGATTGCGGGGGCGAACCGTTCAGCTGGTTCAGGTGATGTGATTACTGCAAGTGGGGCTGCAGCCAGCGCAACAGCCCGCCGAGCTCCATCGCGCCGGACTGGCGCGCAATCTCTCGGCCTTGCCTGAACGCAATCAAAGTAGGGATGCCGCGAATCCCAAAGCGCGCCGACAGTGACGGCTCCTCATCGGAGTTCACCTTGGCGAAACGCGCCTGGGTCTGCAGCCGGCGGGACGCTTCTTCGAAATGGGGCGCCATCATCCGGCACGGGCCGCACCAGGGGGCCCAGAAATCCACGACCACCGGCAGGTCGCTGCGGGTCAGGTGCTTATCGAACGAGGCAGTGGTCAGTTCGAGCGGATGGCCCTCGAACAGGGCGTGCTGACATTTGGGACACTTGGGGCCCTGGTCCAGCCGCTCGGCCGGCACCCGCACGACCGAATCGCAGTGTCCGCAGACCAGGTGGATGGGATTGCTCATGTCGGCAGAAGTGGGGATGACAAAAAACACATACAAGCCCCCATGACGACCGCCCATTGGGCGCCGACTTCGCGCACAATAGCCGCCTTCCCAGGCAACCCTCCCGTCCGTGGCCGCTCGCGCGGTCGCATGGCTCTTCGCGCATGAAAGATCTCACTCAAGGCTCCATTGCCGGTCATCTCATCTCGCTGGCGGTGCCGACGGCGGCAGGCATGCTGTTCCAGACGCTGTACTACTTCGTCGATCTGTACTTCGTCGCCGGCCTCGGCGACGCGGCGGTCGCGGGCGTCAGCGCTGCCGGCAACATCATGTTCATCATCCTGGCCCTCACGCAGGTGCTCGGCGTCGGTACGGTCGCGCTGATTTCGCATGCGGTCGGGCGCAAGGATCAGCAGGACGCGAACCTGGTGTTCAACCAGTCGCTGTTGATCGCCGCGATGTGCGGCGTATTCGCATTGGTTGCGGGTTACACGTTGACGGTGCCGTATCTGCGCTCGGTAGCGGCGGACGAAGCGACCGTCATTCAAGGGCGCGATTATTTGTTTTGGTTCCTGCCTGGCATGGCGTTGCAGTTCGCGCTGGTGGCGATGGGCTCGGCATTGCGCGGCACTGGCATCGTCAAGCCTGGCATGGTCGTGCAGATGGCCACGGTTCTATTGAACACGGCACTGGCCCCCGTCTTGATTGCCGGTTGGGGCACGGGCCATCCGCTGGGCGTCGCGGGCGCGGGACTCGCCAGCTCGATCGCCGTGCTCGGCGGTGTGATCATGCTGAGCGTCTATTTCGCGCGCTTGGAAAAGTACGTGTCATTCCATCCAGAGCAATGGCAGCCGCGCGTGCAAGTGTGGAAGCGCATGCTCACGATCGGCCTGCCGGCCGGAGGTGAGTTCGGGCTGATGTTCTTCTACACCGCAGTCACATATTGGGCGATCCGCCATTTCGGCTCGGCGGCGCAGGCCGGGTTCGGCATCGGCTCGCGAGTCATGCAAGGCATCTTCCTGCCGGCGATGGCGATTGCGTTCGCGGTGGCGCCGCTCGCTGGTCAGAACTATGGCGCGCGCAAAATGGAACGCGTGCGAGAAACGTTCCGTGTGGCGGCGATGCAATCCACGGCTGTGATGCTGACGGTGATGGTGCTGTGTCAGTGGCGGCCGGAAGCGTTGGTTCGTTTCTTTTCGAGCGAGCCGGAAGTGGTTGCGGTCGGCGCGCTGTTCCTGAAGTTGATCTCCTGGAACTTCGCGATGGGTGGCATCACTTTCATCTGCTCGGGCTTGTTTCAGGCGCTCGGCAATACGCTGCCGGCGCTGGCCAGCTCGCTGGTGCGTTTGTTTGTTTACGCGGTGCCGGCGATCTGGCTCACGACTCAGCCCGGCTACAAGATCGAGCACATCTGGTACTTGTCGATCCTCGCGGCAGTCACCCAGATGACGGTCAGTGTGCTGTTGTTGCGGCGGCAGATGCGCCAGCAGCTTGGCTCACCTGCGGTGACCCAGCCGGCGTAACCCGCCACACGCAGTTGCCGACGTCGTCGGCAACCAGCAATGCGCCGTCGCGGCTGACCGCCACGCCCACCGGTCGGCCGCGCGCATCGCCTTCGGTCACGAACCCGCCGAGCACTTCTTCGGGCAGGCCCGATGGCTTGCCGTTGGCGAACGGCACGAACAACACTCGATAACCGCTGCGCGGCTCGCGATTCCACGAGCCGTGCTGACCGATGAACGCGCCGTTGCGATATTTCTCAGGCAGCATGTTGCCGGTATAAAACACGAGGCCGAGTGACGCGGTGTGCGCGCCCACGCCGTAATCGGGCACGACCGCGCTCGCGACCAGGTCGGGGCGAGGCGGGTCGACGCGGTCATCGACGTTCTGACCGTAGTAACTATAGGGCCAGCCATAGAACGCGCCGTCTCGCACCGACGTTAGATAATCGGGCACGAGATTCTTGCCGAGCTCGTCGCGTTCGTTCACCACTGCCCACAGCGCGCCTGTTTGCGGATTCCAGTCCATGCCGTTGGCATTACGCAGTCCGGATGCAAACGTGCGCACCGCGCCGCTGGTTGTATCTATTTCGAGAATGACCGCGCGACGCTCTTCCGCGGCAATGCCGTTCTCCGCAACGTTGCTGTTCGAACCGACGCTCGCATACAGCTTGTCGCCTTTCGGGCTCGCGATGATATTTTTGGTCCAGTGATGATTGAGCGGGCCGGCGGGCAGGTCGGCGAGCTTGGTGCCCGGTTGTTTGATCTGCGTGACGCCCGGCGCATAGTCGAAGCGCAGCACCGCGTCGGTGTTCGCGACATAGAAGTTCTTGCCGACCAACGCCATGCCGAACGGCGAATTCAAGCCTTCGATGAACTTGCTGCGCACTTCCGGCTGGCCGTCGCTGTTTGCATCTCGCAGCAGCGTGATGCGATTGGCGCTCGGCACTTTGGCGCCGGCTTTCTCCATCGCCTTGCCTTGAAAGTAACCTTTGATTCCCTTGCCGTCTGCGGGGCGCTCCGGCGCGTTGGTTTCGGCGACCAGCACATCGCCATTGGGCAAAACATACAACCAGCGCGGATGATCTAAATCGCACGCGTAACGCGATACCGCCAGCCCGTTCGCTGCGACCGGACCCTGGTCCGCTTTCCACGGCTTCGCGGGTGCGATATTTACCTTCGGGACCAGAGCTTTGTCTGGCTTTGCCAGCTGCGGATCCGGCCCGTAGCCCTGCTCGGCAGTCAACTCTTCCGCTGCAGCCGAGGCGAGCACGCCGCAGGCCACGATCGCCGTTGCAAACATCCTGACGCGCATACCGGCACTCCAGCACTAGGAGGATGCTGGAGGAAGGGACGAGCGCGGCGGCGAGTTCCGACGGCATCACAGCAGCGCCAGGCCACCGGCTAGCTCAAATGTTGCTTCCGCAGGTTTGCCTGGATCTTTCTCAACAGCGCGGCGCCGCCCTTTTCGAGCTGCTCCGCTTGTGCGCCGGTTTCAGCCGTGACCGGCAAATACTTGCGGCCCCAGATCCCGAGTTGCGCGACGACCGGCAGCAGATCGATGCCCATGGGAGTCAGGCTGTAGATCGCTTTTTGTTTGTGGGTCGGATCGTCTGTCCTGCTCAGCACGCCCACATCGACCAGGCGTGCCAGCCGCTCCGCCAGGATGCCGGATGAAATGCCTTCATCGGATCGCATCAGCTCGCGGTAATAGCGCTTGCCGGCGAACATGAGGTCGCGAACGATCAGCAGGCTCCATCGGTCGCCGAGCACGTCGAGCGCCAGGCTGATCGGGCATTGGGACCGAAACGTCGCTTCAGTGTCAGTCATGGGCAGGTTCTCCAAACTGCTTGCATTTTCGCACCAGTCCGTCTAAATTGAAACTGCTTTCATTTTAAGAGCAGAAGGACGGCGGTCATGACTGGACGTTTGAAGACATTCACTGTGATGGGTGCTACCAGCGACACTGGCAGTGTCGTGATGCGGCTTCTCGGGGAAGCGGGGCACACCGTGCGGCCGGTCGCGCGCAGTCATGGCGTCTCACTAGACGATGCAGAGAGGCTGGCGCAAGCCTTCGCTGGATCCTGGGGTGCCTACTTGATGATGCCGTTCGACCTGGCGGCAACAGACCTGCACGCGCGCGAGCGTGAGCTGTGTTCGCGTTTCGCTCAGGCTCTGCGCGGCGCGGGGCTGCAACGAGTGGTTGTGCTCAGCGGCTTGAGTGCGGATCTCAAACGCGGTACCTCGCTGGGGGCTGCTCTGCTGGAGGACGCGATCGCCCCTTTAGGCATTCGTGAAGTTGTGATCCTGCGCGCCGGCTGGTTCATGGAGAACTTCGCCAAAGGCCTCGACTTTGCGGGTCAAGCAGCAAGCGGCACGTTTGCCACGCCTTTTCGGGCGGATCGGCCGCTGCCCATGGTCAGCGCCGAGGATGTGGGCCGCCGTGCTGCGGAGTTGCTGATGTCGGACGATCCTGGCGATCGTGTTCAGGAGCTGCTGGGTGCGCGCGACTACACGATGGCCGAGGCAACAGCCGCGATGTCCGAGGCCACTGGCCGGACCGGTGTGCGGTATCAGCAGGTGCCATTGAACGAAGCACGCGCCGGCATGCTTGCCGCGGGCATGTCCGAGAGCTTTGCCGACGCGGTTCTGGAAACCGCTCGCAGCTTCAACGACAACGATCCGTGGGGACGTGAGAAACGGACGGCCAGAAACACAACCGCAACCACGCTCGAGCAATGGGCTCGTGAACATCTCAGCTGAGGGTTCCCAGATGAAACGTTTGATCCTGCAGATGCAGATGTCCGTAGATGGCTTCGTCTCGGCCGCCGACCCAGAGCTCGACTGGGCCCTTTGGGACTGGGGCCCTGGCTGTCCGTGGGACGAGGCTCTCAAACGGCGCTTCAACGAGACACTGGCACGAGTCGACACCATTCTCTTGAGTGGCCCGATGGCCACCGGCTACATCAATCACTGGACGCAGATGGCCAGGCGGCGCGCGGACGACCCGGACTTCGCTTTCACCGAAAGGATCGTCGCCGCCCAAAAACGTGTGATCAGTCAGTCCCTCAACGCGATTGATCAGCCGCGCACAACTATCGGCCGCGGCTCACTCCACGACGAGGTCACCGAGCTCAAACAACAGCACGGAGGTGACATCATCTGCTTTGGCGGTGTGAGTTTCGCGGCGGGGCTGCTGGAAGCCAACGTCGTGGACGAGCTGCAGTTCTATGTCAATCCCTACGCGGTAGGGTCGGGTCATTCAATCTTCACGCAGCCGCGCCCGCTTCAGTGCATTGATGCCACGGCCTATCCCTGCGGCATCGTTGTACAGCGCTACCGGCCCATCGGGCGCGTAACCGCATCCAATCAAGCGCGGCTTGCAAGCTGATAGGTGAGATGCGAGCGGACCATCGGCCATTCGCTGGCGATGATGCTGTACACGCAGGTGTCGCGAAGTGTGCCGTCCGACACCCGGCGATGGTTGCGCAAGATGCCGTCGAGCTTGGCGCCGAGGCGTTCGATTGCGCGGCGGCTTTGATGATTGATGAAGTGGGTGCGGAACTCGACGGCCACGCAGTCGAGCACTTCGAATGCGTGGGTCAACAGCATCAGCTTGCATTCGGTGTTCATCGCCGTGCGCTGGACGCTTTTGCGATACCACGTCGAGCCGATCTCGACCCGCTTGGTGTCGGCGTCGATGTTCATATATGTCGTCATGCCCGCGGCTTTGCCGCTTACGGCATCGACGATCGTGAAGGGCAGCATCGTTCCTTTGCGCTGTTGTTCCAAGCGGCGCTCGATCTCGGCTTCGATCTGATCCGGCGTCGGCACGAACGTGTACCAGAGCTTCCACAGCTCGCCGTCGCGTACGGCGTCGATGAGCTCGTCGCGGCGGGCGTGAGTCAAAGGTTCGAGCGTTGCATGCGATCCGCGCAACGTGACGGGCTCGGGCCAAGCCATGTGAGTTGCTGCCAGTAATGAAACCGGCTGCTAGCTTAACTAAATATACAGTCCGGCGCCTGCGGACTAGCTCGCGTGCAGCAGGCCGGCGGCGGGCGAGAGTATGCTGGTGAGCGGGCGGGGCTTGCCGATGGCGTAGCCCTGGCCGTACTGAACCTGCAGCTCGATCAGTCGCATGCACACTTGCGGCGTTTCGACGTACTCGGCGACCGTTTCCATGCCCATTGCGCCGGCCAGCTGCGCGACGGCGCGCACCAGCGCCTGCGAGCGCTCGTCCTGCAGGATGTCCTGGATGAAAGAACCGTCGATCTTGAGCGATGAGAACGGCAGGTTCTTCAGGTGCGTGAGCGAGCTCAAGCCGGTGCCGAAATCGTCGAGCGCGAAGCGGCAGCCGAGCGCGCCCAGCTTGCTCATCAGCAACTGCGCCTGCGGCATGTTACTTACCGCTGCAGTTTCGGTGAGCTCGAATGTGAGGCATTCGCCGCGCACGCCGCTCTCGTCCAATTGCATCAGCATCCAATCCAGGAACGTATCGTCGCTGATCGTCGGGCCGGAAAGATTGATACAAACATGCAGCGGCTTGAACCCGGGCCGCGCGCTCGCACTCTTGACGTGATTGAGCACGTCGATGACCACGGCACGATCCATCTGCGGCAACAGCTGATAGCGCGTCGCGGACGACATGAAGTGTGCCGGCAGCACCAGCCGGCCTTTCTCATCGATGATCCGCAACAACATCTCATAACGATGCACGGCCTCGGGGGTGAGCAGCGAGGCGATCGGCTGACCGAAGATTTGATAGCGACCCTGCTGAAGCGCGCTGCGCAGCTTGCCGATGATGGACATATCGTCGCGACGACGAATCATGCTCGCATCGGAAATCTGATAAATCTCGACGCGGTTGCGGCCCCGTTCTTTCGCCGTCTTGCACGCTACTTCCGCGCCCGCGAGCGCGTGATCGAAGGAACGTTCGCCGCTCGCCAGCGCCGCGGCGCCGAAGCTCATGGTCAACGGAATCTTTTCGTTGTCGATGACGACGCTGCTCGCCTGCACGGCGTGCACCAAGCGGCTGGCCACTTTCTGCGCCTGCGGCAGCGGGCAATCCGGTAGAAACACGGTGAAGCGATCGCCGGACAAGCGGCTCAACACCGCATCCTCATTCGCAAGCTCGGCGGCTAATGCATTGGCGACGACGCCGATCGCGCGATCGCCCGCCTCAAAGCCGTGCATATCGTTGAGGATGTGCAGCTGATCGATATCGCCATAGAGCACGCTGGAGTTCGGCGGCTGGCCGAGCCAGTGCAGGCGCCAGTTCACCAGCTTCTCGATGCCGCCGCGGGCCATCAAGCCGGTGACCGGATCGCCCGGCAAATACAGCAGCCGCGACAGCTGCCGGCTCAATTGAGCGGCGTTGCGCGCGTCGATTTTGCTGAATTCCAGCCATTCCATCGGTCGAAACAACATCACCATGCCGGCGAGCTTGCCCTCCGGATCGGCGATCGGCGCGACCAGGAAACGTCCCAGCAGCGGGCCGCCATCTTCATAACGCACGCGATTGCGCACCAACGGCTCACCGCCGTCTTTGCTCACGCGCGAGAGGCTTTGCTCGACGAACGCCGGCGCGGTCGAGCGCAGCATTTCGTTCAACGCCTGCGCGTCGGGCGCTTTGGAATGGAAATGGAATTCGTCGAGCGACGGCGAAATGTACGCCACGGCCCGGCTGTCGAGACGCCGGTGCGCTTCGATCAGGAATTGACGGATGGTGCTCGTTGCCGAATCCATGCGGAAGGGTGCTCTCCAGGCACGCGCGCAATGTAAGTTGAAGGCCGACGGCGCGTTGAGAAGCGAGTCGCAAACGGTTCAGGCGGTGCGCGGAATGTTTCTAAAGCGAGCGCGCGCCTGCGGATGTGCAGGCGCGATTGCCTTGAAAGGATGAACAGTCGTTAGGGGAAACGACTAGTCGTGGATGAAGATGGTGGCGGGCTGTTCGAGTTTTTCTTTCAGCGCCTGGATGGTTTCGGCCGCATCGTAGCCGTCGATGAAACGGTGATCGAACGAGGAGGACAGATTCATCATCAGGCGCACCGCGACCTGGCCATTGACGATCACCGGCCGCTCGATGGCTTTGTTGATGCCGATGATGGCCACTTCCGGCGCATTGATGATGGGCGTGGAAACGATGCCGCCGAGCTTGCCGAGACTGGTGATCGTGATCGTCGACCCGCCCAGCTCGTTGCGGCTCGCGGTGCCATCGCGTGCGGCCTGCGACAGCCGGCGGATCTCCGCAGCGAGCTCTTTCAGTGACATCGATTCGGCATGGCGCACGACCGGCACTTTCAAGCCATCGCCGGTCTGGGTCGCAACGCCGACGTGCACGCCGTCGTAACGAACCAGCACATTGCGCTCGGCGTCGTAACGTGAGTTCACCTTCGGGAACTGCTCGATCACGCGCACCAGCGCCATCGCCAGAAACGGCAGATATGTGTACGACGGCGCGCCCTTCGGCAGTCGCGAGTTCAAATATTTGCGCAGCCGTTCGAGCTCGGTGAGATCCACTTCTTCCACATAGGAGAAGTGCGGAATGTTTCTCTTGGAGTCGGCAACGCGCTGCGCGCTCACGCGACGAACGCCGAGGATGCGAATCTCCTCCGTGCCGGTGCGCATTTCCCGGCGACCGTCGGCAGGGCCGCGAGCCGGCGCACGGCCGTGCTGACGCTCCTGAATCGCGGCTTCGAGATCTTGTTTTTGAATGCGACCGTCGCGACCGGTGCCGACGACGGTGGTGAGATCGATGCCCGATTGTTTGGCTCGGGCGCGAGTTGCTGGCGAGGCCATCACGCGGCCCGGAGTTTTCTGCGCCGGATGCGAGCCGCCGTTCGTGCCCGCCGCCGCGGATTTTGGCGCCACGTTCGTGGCCGGCGGCGATGTTTGCTGGCGAGCCTCGGACTTGGCAGCGAGCTTGCTATCGGCGGTCGCGTCCGACTGCGACGATGCGGCCGCCGAACCTTCGCCCGTTTCCAGCACGATCAACTCAGCTCCGACTGCAATCTGATCGCCGGGCTGGCCGCCGAGCGATACGACGCGGCCAGTCACGGGCGAGGGCATCTCGACGACCGCTTTATCGGTCGACATCTCGACGATGGGCTGATCTTCGGTGACCTGGTCGCCGATCTTGACGCGCCACGCGACGATTTCCGAGGACACCGTGCCTTCGCCGAGGTCCGGCAGCTTGACTATGTGTCGGCTCATGACGCCTCCATCGTGGCTTTGAGCGCAGCAATGACGCGCGCCTGGCCCGGAAAATATTCCCACTCGAACGCGTGCGGATACGGCGTATCCCAACCGGCAACGCGCAGGATCGGAGCCTCCAGGTGCCAGAAACATTCTTCCTGCACGGTCGCGACCAGCTCGCCGCCGAAGCCGCCGAAGCGCGTCGCTTCATGGACGACGATGCAGCGGCCGGTTTTCTTCACCGAGCTGACTATTGTTTCCACGTCCAGCGGCACGATCGAGCGCACGTCGATCACTTCAGCATCGACGCCTGCTTTCTCGGCCGCTGCCAGTGATACATGAACCATGGTGCCGTAGGTGACGATTGTGACTTGATTGCCCGGCCGCACGACGTCGGCAACGCCGAGGTCGACTCGATAGTGGCCGTCGGGCACTTCGCCGCGTGCATGCGAGCTCCACGCGACCGCCGGCTTGTTCGGATCGCCGTCGAACGGGCCGTTATACAAACGTTTCGGTTCCAGGAAGATCACCGGATCGCCTTCTTCGATCGAGGCGATCAGCAAACCTTTGGCGTCGTACGGATTCGAAGGCATCACCACCTTCAGACCGGACACGTGCGCGAAAATCGCCTCCGGGCTTTGCGAATGCGTCTGGCCGCCCCGAATGCCGCCGCCGCAAGGCGTGCGAATCACCACCGGCGCGGTGAAGTCGCCGCCGCTGCGATAACGAATGCGCGCGAGCTCGCTCACGATCTGGTCGTACGCCGGATAGATGTAATCGGCGAACTGAATTTCCGCGACCGGACGCAGGCCGTTCAATGCCATGCCGATGGCCGTCGCCACGATGCCGCCTTCGGCAATCGGCGAATCGAGCACGCGGTGCTCGCCATACTTGCGCTGTAACCCGTCGGTGACGCGAAACACGCCGCCGAAGTAACCGACGTCCTCACCCATCAGCACGACGTTCGGGTCGCGCGCCATCATCACATCCATGGCGGAGTTGAGCGCCTGGATCATGTTCATTTGAGTCATTTTTGCTGGCGCTCCGCAATCTCTTGGGCCAGTTGCAGGCGCTGGCGGGCCAGGGCCGGCGTTTGTTCCTTGAACACGTCCTCGAACATGGATTCGGGGCTCATCTGCGGGCCTTCGGTCAAGGTGCCGTACGTCACCGCTTCCTTCCAGGCGGAGGCCACCTGGTCTTCGCATTGTTTGATCAGCACGCGCTCACGCTCGTCGGACCATTCGCCGAGCGCGATCAAATGCGACTTCAGGCGCTCGACGGGGTCGCCGAGCGGCCAATGTTCGTAATCGTCCTTGGGGCGATAGCGCGACGGATCGTCGCTGGTGGAGTGCGGGGCGGCGCGGTAAGTCACATGCTCGATCAACGTCGGGCCGGCGCCAGTGCGCGCACGCTCGACTGCCCACTGCGTTACTGCATAGACGGCGAGAAAGTCATTGCCGTCGACGCGAATGCCCGGAATGCCATAGCCCGGACCGCGAGCTGCAAACGAGCGGCCCTCGCCGCCGGCGAATGTCTGGAACGTCGAGATCGCCCACTGATTGTTGACGACGTTGAGAATCACCGGCGCTTTATAGATCTGCGCGAACAACAATGCATAGTGGAAGTCCGCTTCGGCGGTGCTGCCGTCGCCGAGCCAGCTGGCGGCGATGCGGTCTTCGCCTTTGATCGCCGATGCCATCGCCCAGCCCACCGCCTGCGGAAACTGCGTCGCGAGGTTGCCGGAGATGGAAAACAAATTGCCTTCGACCGAGTGATACATCACCGGCAGCTGCCGGCCTTTGCACATATCGCGCGAGTTCGACAGCAGCTGGCACATGAGGTCGACCAGCTTCTGGCCGCGCACGATCTGCAGGCCCTGGTTGCGATAGGAAGGAAACAGCATGTCGCTCGGGCGCATCGCCAACAAATTCTCCGGCACTTTCGCGAAGGTCGGAGCCGACGTCAGCCGCAGCTTCCACAGTACGTTCAACTCGGTCGAAGCGACGTTCGACGAGATCAGCGCGCAGGCGACCAAGATCGCCAA
>CAMLEO010000161.1 GCA_946478975.1 uncultured Steroidobacter sp. | reverse complement strand
ATCGCCACGGCTGGTCGCGCTACGTCGCCAACCAGACCTACTACTCGCTGATCGGCCGCGACTACGAATGGGAGCTGATGCCGCTCGGCATCGAGCAAAAAGTCGGTGCGATCGTGTGGAGCCCGCTCGGCTGGGGCCGCCTCACCGGCAAGATTCGCCGCGGCCAGCCGCTGCCGGACAGTTCTCGTCTGCAACACACGGCGAGCCGCGAAAGCGGCCCACAGCCGCCGCAGGAATATCTGTTCAACGTCGTCGACGCGCTGGATGAAGTCGCGAAAGAAACCGGCAAGTCCGTGCCGCAGATCGCGCTCAACTGGCTGCTACAGCGCCCGACGGTGTCGAGCGTCATCATCGGCGCCCGCACCGAAGAGCAGCTGAAGCAGAACCTCGGCGCAGTCGGTTGGAATCTCAGCGCCGAGCAGGTGAAGAAGCTCGACGATGCCAGCGCGGTTCGTCCCGCGTATCCGTACTGGCATCAGCGAGGCGTGTTCAGCGAACGGAACCCGTTACCGGTTTGATGCCCTTGGTCGGCCCGTAACCCGGGCCGCGCACGAATTGCCCAGGCTTCGCGCCGGTGTGCTCACCGTCGCGAAGCACCTGCACGCCGTTGACGAACACGTGCTGCACGCCCGTCGCGTACTGATGCGGCTTCTCGAACGTGGCGTGATCCTGGATCCTGGCTGGATCGAACACCACGATGTCGGCGAAACAATTCGCCCGCAGACAACCGCGATTCTTCAACTTGAACGTGGCCGCGGGCAGGCTCGTCAAGCGACGGATCGCATCCTGCAAGGTCGTGACTTTTTCATCGCGCACGTAATGCCCGAGGAAACGAGCGAACGTTCCATACGCACGCGGATGCGGATTGCTGAGCAGAAACACCCCTTCCGGCGCCGGCGTCTCCGCATCCGAATCGATGTTGACCCACGGCTGCGACAGTCCCAGCTTCACGTTCTCTTCCGACATCAAGAAATATGCAGTGCTGACGCGCGTGCGATCTTCGATCACCAGGTCGATCGCCGCGTCCTCAGGTGACACGCCGCGCATCTTCGCAACCTGGGCCAGCGTCTTGCCCGTCAGCGGCTTGAGCTTGTCGGTCTTGAAGCCGATCAGCAGCACACGGTCGGCCGAGCCCGCGGCCATCAGCAAACTTTCGTAATTGGCGTTGGGATCGCGCATTTCCTTGAGCACCCGCGCGCGGATCTCCGGCTTTTTCAGCCGCTCGATCCAGGCGTCGATGCCGCCTTCCTGCACCCACGTCGGCATGGCGGCGTCGAGACCTGTTGCGCCGGCGGTGTAGCTATACATATCGGCCGTGATCCTCAGGCCGGACTTCCGCGCAGCTTCGATCTTGTCGATGGCCTGTTGCATCTTCGGCCAGTTCTTCTGGCCCGCCGCCTTCAGGTGATAAATCTGCGCCGGAACGTTCGCTTCCTTCGCGATCAGCAGCAACTCATCCAGCGCTTCGAGGAAACGATCGCCCTCGCTGCGCATGTGAGATGTGTAAGCGCCGCCGAACTCGCCCGCCGCCTTGGTGATGGCGATCAGCTCATCGGTCTTTGCATACGATGCGGGTGCATAGATCAGCGAGCTGCCGACACCGAGCGCACCCTCGCGCATCGCCTGACGCACCAGCTCCTGCATCTTTGCGAGCTCAGCCGGCGTTGGCGCGCGATTCTCGAACCCCAGCACATACTCACGTACCGTGGCAGCACCGACGAGCGAAGCGACGTTCGGCGAGATGCCTTTCTTGGTCAGGAATTCCAGGTATTCGCCGAGCGTCGTCCAGGTGATGTCGTAGTGAATATCGGTCTGGGTCTTGATCATCTCCTGGCGGATCACATCATTCACCGGCCCCATCGATGCGCCTTCGCCGAAAATCTCCAGGGTCACGCCTTGTTTGATGTCGCTCATGCCGCGGCCGTCGTGAATCAGCGATTCGTTGGCCCACGAGAGCGTATTGATGAAGCCCGGCGCCACCGCCAGGCCCTTGGCATCCAGCTTCTGCTTGGCCTGGTAATCGGTGAGCTTGCCAACGGCGACCACGCGCCCGTCCCGCACGGCCACGTCGCCCTTGATCGGGTTGCCGCCGCTGCCGTCGTAGATCACACCGTTTTGAATCAGCAGGTCGACCCGTTCGGCCGCGAGCGCCGGGGCGGTGACGAAGGTCGCAACCAGAATCAGCTTCGCGAGGCACGTGAAACGCACAACGGCTCCCTATGGCGACGAATTGGGGCGACGAACCTCGCGGACGCTAGCATAAAAAAAGCCCCAGCCGAATGGCTGGGGCTGCTGTTGGCGCGCCTGGTGCTGCTTCGAGGTTCGCCGTCAGTTCAATTTCGAATCGATCAGCGCGGTGAGGTCCGCCTTGCGCGGCAGGCCCACCTTCTGGCCCACCACTTCTCCGTTCTTGAACAACATCACCGTCGGCACGCCGCGCACGCCGAGGCGATACGGCACCGCGTTGTTTTGATCGACGTCGATGGTCGCGACCGTGAGGCGGCCTTCGTAATCGCGGGCGATGTCTTCGATCATCGGCTTCATCGCCTGGCACGGGCCGCACCAGTCGGCCTCGAACTTCACCAGCACCGGGCCGGGGGCGCTCAGCACTTGTTGTTCAAAGCTGGCATCGGTCACGGCAACGAACTTTGAGTCACTCATGTACAGCTCCTGCCCACGTGCGTAGGCGTCAATCTGGAGAGCGAAGATGCGCCCGGCCCGGGTCGTCGGCAATCGCCGTTCGCAATGCCGACGATTGATGGCATGAATCGTCCCAGGTGCTTAGAATCGCCGGCAGCTGCCAAGATGCTTGGCCGTAACGTCACCGGAAATTGTGCCTTGAATTTGTGCCGCGCCGATCGATTCCTGCTCGCCAGCGGCGCCGCCGTACTGGGATCAGCGGCGGCGTTTGGTCCCAGCGCGCTCAGCATCGGGCTGCCACTCGGCGCCCACGCGCTGCTGATGCTCGATGGGATTTTTCGCCCCGCCTCGCCCGTGCTTTATCCGACGCTCGTGCGCGGCCGCACAGATCGGCCACAGGTTGCGCTCACGTTTGATGACGGCCCCGATCCGGAAATAACTCCGCGTTTGCTCGACATGCTCGCCGAGCATGAGGCGCGCGCGACTTTCTTTGTGATTGGCCGTCAGCTGGAAAAATCACTTGCCTTGGGCCAGCGCATGCTCGCGGAAGGTCACGAGTTGGGCAATCACTCGTGGCATCACTCGCGCCTGCAGAATTTTTATTCGGCGACCGGCCACGGCGTGGAGATCGATCGCTGCTCGCAGCTGATCAAGTCGGTGACGGGAAACGAGCGCGAACCTTTGTATCGACCGCCGGTGGGGTTGAAGAGCCCGGCCATGGCGCGCGCTGCGCAGAAAAGAAATCTCACTGCCGTTGCGTGGTCGATTCATTCGCGCGACACGATCGTGCGCGACGCGAATACGATCGCTCGCAACGTCCTGCGGCGCATTCGGCCCGGCGACATCGTGTTGCTTCACGACGGGCACGATCTCGACCAGCGTCATCGTCCGATCATTCATGCCATCGTGCCGCTGTTGTTACAGGGGCTGCGCGAGCGTGGCTTGCGATCGGTGCCGGTCAGCGAGCTGTCAGCCGATACTCTGCCGGCGGCACGCGCTCCCAACGCCGCCACACTCGCCGCAGATGATGGGCGGAGCTGAAGCCGGTACGCTCAGCCACTCGCTCCAACGCCAGATCGCTGTTCATCACCATTTCTCGCGCCAGCGCGACGCGCAGCCGTTGCACGTAATCCAGCGGCGAGCAGCCCGCGTGCTCGGAAAACAATCGCGCCAGGTTGCGCGCGCTCATGTATGCGACCGCTGCAAGTTTGTTCGCAGTCCAATCGGCGGCCGGATTGCGAGCGATCGCATCCTGAACCTTGTGAACCGCCGGATGAATGTGATTTCGATACATCAGCCAGGCGGACAGCTGCGGATCCGCGGTCGTGCGACGCATGTACACGACCAGATCGCGCGCGACAGCGACGGCGATCTTGTGACCGAGTTGCTGACCGATCACATGCAGCGCCAGATCGATGCCTGATGTGACACCGGCGCTGGTGAACACCGAGCCATCTTCAACGAAGATGCGATTGCCGTGCACCGTCGCGGTGGGCTCGATGTTCCCTAATGTTTCGACGAACGCATGATGAGTCGTGCATTCGCGCCCGCGCAGTAATCCCGCTTGCGCGGCGAGCAGGCTGCCGGAACACACGCACATCAACGTCACTGTCTCGTTGCCGGAGATCTTCTCCAGCCATTCGGTGAGTCGCTTGACCGCCGGGGATTTCAAATCGAGCGACTTGGAGCTCACGCCTGCGATGACGACGATCGCGCCGTCCGGCACCGTGGGCGGCAAGGGCTGCAGCTGATGCAACTGCAGCCCGACCGCGGAGCGCGCCGACGACTGCGGCCCGACGAATTGCAGCTCGTAACTGTTCGGCACCAGCTGGCCCGCCAGCCTGAAAGCCTCGGCCGCGCCGGCGACGTCCAACAGGACGACCTCCGGCAGGATGGCAAACAGCACGTGTCTCATTCCAGCGCTCTCACATGGCGACCGCGGCAGCGTTCATGACTTTGGCGAATCGGCCTTCCAGCACCAGCCCGGTCCGGTCCCGAATCTCGGCGGCAGTGTAGCGACGGCCCGATCCGGACACCATCGGGAACGTCAGGGTCGCGTCCATCGCGTACGTCACCGAGTAGCCCAGATCCGAAGCGTGACGGGTGGTCGTCTCACAGCACTGCTCGGTGCGGATGCCGGTCACGATCAAATGATCGACGCCGTGAGTACGCAACCAGTGATCGAGACTCTCGCCGCTGGCATTGGCGGCAAACATGGCCGAATGCACCGACTTGTTGAACACCTCGGTGGGATCGATCCTGAGCTGCGGCAGCGTCTTGATGAACCCGGACCTGCGGGAAAACGGGTTGTTCTCGCCTCTTTCGTCGAGATGGAACACCTGCAGCACCGGCACGCCGGCGCGCTCGGCGCGATCCACCAGGCTCTGCAGCGTGTCGATGAACGCCGGAAATTCGGTGTCATCCCAATACGGCCGGTGGGTAAAGGACTGCTGCACATCGATCACAATCAACGCGGATTTCATGGCGACTCCTCCAGAACATGGAGTCGCATCTTGCGCCGGCCGGCACCCTGGAACGAGACCGCTGCACGACCGGCAGCGGTCAAAAACGGACAGAGCGCTAGGAGCGGTACGCCTCGCGCCCCACGCCCTGAACCGGAATGCCCTGGGACTTCAGCACTTCGTGCTGGAGGGAGTACATCGCGGCCGCCGCCTCATCGATGGCTTTGACGAACGCGAGCGAGCCTTTGAGGATGGGCGCGAGACGCGAACGATCCTGGATGCGCGCCGGCGGATATTCGTGCTCGACGACCAGGTAAGTGTTCGCTGGATCGATAGATAACAACTCGCGTGCGGCGAGCTGATGATCGAGCCAATCGACACTGCGGTTCTGGAGATAAGCGAGCGGATCGTGCTTCGCGGTGCCGGGCAGTTCGTGCTCGCACAGTACGGTTTGTTTCTTCCAGGCATTGCCCTGATCGGCCGGATTCGGCGACGGCTTGCCATCGATCCAGTCGCCACGCTGCATGGTCTGCCCACCGTAGCCCCACGCAGAAACGCCGCGTGAATTGACGACCTGCCCTTTCACGTGGAAGCCGCCGATGAGGAAGCCGTAGCCCTCGTCCTTGAGATATTGAAACAATGAGCGCGTGTCCTGCCCCATCAGAATGGCATGCGAAGGATCGTAGTGAATGCGGAACTGATCGCCCACGCCATGGCGCTCGCAAATCCGATGTAACGCAATCCATGGGCCCGGCGCATATGCGATGTTGTTGTGCCAGCGATCGAGCACGTTCCAACCCGGCATCGGACACTGCTCGACGCGATACGTCAGCCCGCGAGCTTTGGCTTCTTTCAGCAAGGGAATGAATGCCTCCTCGAACATCACGAGGTTCTGATCCATTTCCAGCTGCGGATTGCGGCCGACGAAACCGCACACTGCATCGGTGCCGAGCAACACGGCAGCATCGAACACACGCAACATGAAGTCATGTTTCTTGCGACGCGCGGCTGGATCGGCGACCAGCATGTTGTCGAAGTAGCCGAGATCGGACAGGCCCACACCAGTCTCGCGCATGGCGGCGAGCACGCGGGCCGCACGCTGTTTCGAGAACGGCTGGCGCAGGTCGAGCGTGTTGGCGACCGGATCGAGCATGGCCTCCGCCGGCACATCGCTCTCCGACGGATGGAGCGCCGCCGACAGCTGAATATTCGGCGAGCCAATCTCCCGCGCGAACTGCAGCCACTCTTCAACGGCCAGGTCCGGATCGGGGTCGCGCTTGTCCCGCGGCGTGAGCTCCTGCAGAGCGGCCGTCAGGATGGAAAGCTTCATGGGCAGGGATGTAAACGGTTTCGTGCTCATGGGCGCGAGTCTAGTCTGAAACTCGGGATCGGGCATCCTGCCACGACCCTCGTGCCGCCTGCGGCGGCGGGGGCACATCCTGTACCCCAATCACCGCGCCCGCCGGACGGCGTCAGCCGAAGGTCGCCTGGTACTTCGCTGGATCGAACCCCACCAGCAGTTTCGCGCCCTGCTCCAGCACTGGACGCTTGATCATGGACGGCTGTGCCAGCATCAGCGCCACAGCCTTGCGCTCATCCAGGTCGGCGCGATCCGCGTCGGGCAATTTGCGAAAGGTCGTGCCGGCGCGATTCAGCAGCACTTCCCAACCGACTTTTTTACACCACGCATCGAGACGCTCGCGGTCGATGCCGGACACTTTGTAATCGTGAAAGTCGTACTGCACTTGGTGCTGATCCAGCCAAGTGCGCGCTTTCTTCATGGTGTCGCAGTTTTTGATGCCGTAGATGGTCGTGCGCATGATGCGTAAGAATCAGGGTGCCGGGGCGGCCGCGTTTTGATCGCGGGACTGCTCCGCAACCCACGCCTTCACTCGTTTGCTCACGACATCCAGAGGCAGCGCGCCACTGAGCAGCAGCTGGTCGTGAAACTTGCGAACGTTGAAGCGCTCACCCAGCGCCTGTTCCGCTTCCTTGCGCAACGCCCGGAAACGCAGCTCGCCGATCTTGTAAGCGAGCGCCTGGCCGGGCCAGGAAATGTAACGTTCCAATTCCGTCTGAATGTTGTGAGGAGCGAGGGCCGAGTTCTCGGTGAAGCACTTTCGCGCCTGTTCGATGTCCCAGCCGAGCCAGTGAATGCCCGTATCCGCCACGAGCCGGCAAGCACGCCACATTTCGTACGAGTAGCGGCCGAAGCGCTCGTACGGATCGCGATAGATGCCCATCTCCTCGCCCAGGAACTCCGAATACAGGCCCCAACCTTCGACGAACGCGGTCGGGCTGGTATTGCGACGGAAGTAAGGCAGCCCGCTCAACTCTTGTGACAACGCGATCTGCAAGTGATGACCCGGCACTGCCTCGTGCACAGTCAACGCCGGCAGCTCATACAGCGGCCGCTGATCGAGGTGCGACGTGTTCACCATGTAACCGCCGGCCTGCCCCTGCTGCATGCTGCCGCCCCAATAGCGGCCGGTGGTGTAGCCATCTGCGATGTCAGCCGGCACTGGACGCACACCATACGGCAGGCGCGGCAAGGTGCCGAACAAGCGAGGCAACTGATCGTCCGAGCGCTTGGCGATCTCGCTCGCTTTCTCCAGCAGATCCTCCGGCGTTTTGGCGTAGAAACGCTGGTCCGTGCGCAGCATTTGCAGGAACTCGGGGAAGCTGCCTTTGAAGCCGGTCTCCGCTATGGTCTTCTCCATCAAACCGCGAATGCGCGACACCTCGGACAAGCCGAGCTGATGAATTTCATCCGGCGTCATTTGGGTCGTCGTTTCACGGCGCACGAAGAAACGATAGGTGTTCTCGCCGTTCGGCGTCGTGCGCCACGCGAGCTTGGGGCGCGATGCCGGCACATATTCCTTCGCCATGAAGTCGGCGAACTGACGCTGCAGCGGCTGAATTCGATCGCGAACGACCGCAAGTGCCTTCGCGCGATATTCCTCTTGCACGTTGGCCGGGATGCTCGCCGGCATGCGCGCGAACGGCAGCAACAGTGAGCTCTCTTCCGGCTTGGTCGCCGCGTGTTTGCGGGCGACATCGAGCACGCGTTCCGAAACGATGCGCGGCTGCGTGAGCTTGGTTTTGATGCCTCGCTTCAGGTTCGCGAGATTCTGCTCATAAAACGCCGGCGTCGCTTCCAGCCGCGCCAGCCACGCGTCGGCATCTTCACGCGAGCCGATGGTCGTCGTGCGCGCCAGGTAATCGAGCAATGTATGAAAACCGCTGTCGTTCTCGAACGCGATGCGAGTGAGGTCATATGAGATTTGCTCGGCATGCGTCGCGACCACGTTGGTGAGCAACATATGATTCAACGCCGCGTCGTCCGACAGCTGCGCGGCGTCGATGCGACCCAAACGTTCCGCGATCGACTTGAGCTGCTTGCCATTCGCCTGCTGCGTTTCCGGCCGCACGTCCGGCAGACGACGAAGCGCATCCCGATCGCCCTCCTGCCCCGCGCTCACCGGATCGTCCCTGCGGATCAGCTGTTCGTACTCGCCGATCAAGGCGGTGAGCGCCGCCTCGGCATTGGCCTGAGCCCAGACCGACGAACTGGCGAGTAACGCCCCGAACACCACAGCAACCATCGCCCGTCGCATCTGCATCTCCCTAGCTCGAACAGGGGGTGATAGTAAAAGAAAAAGGGAGCGGGGGCGGGGTCTTGACACAGGTGGCGGCGGGGCGGCGGCGGGGCGGTCTCTTCAATCTTGGACACCCATCCAGCTTCCCTCGATCTTGGACACCCATCTACTGCCATCACCCTTGATGGGTGATGGGTGTCCAAATCTTTGGCAAGTCCGTTCGGCAAACCAAATCGATGGATGTCCAATTTTTGGAAGGCGCGATGGCTGTCCAAAATTGGGCAGCACAAACGCGCGCGATGCGCGCGGCATCTACGCGCGCTCAGAGACTGCGGGGAATGGAATCTCGCGACCGACCTTCAGCGCAGCGCGAGTTCGGTCGCGCCGAGGCCGCCGCGCAGGACGCTGGCGTGGAAGCCGCGCTCGGCGAGGATGTAGGCGCAGGCGGAGCTGCGACGGCCGGTGTCGCAGCAGACGATGTAGTGACGATTGCGATCCAGCGCTTTCAACTTCAGGCGCAGCGAGTGCAAAGGAATATTGATCGCGCCCTCTGGACGGTAGTGCTCGAACTCCGACGGCAGCCGCACATCGACCCACTGCCCGCCCTCCGCGGCGATCCGCTTGGCGCTCTCATAGTCGACCCATTCGAGCAGCGGCTCATGCAGCAGCGTGCGGAAGTCGTCCTTCGCGAGCCGCATCAACGTGCCGTCGGTGACCATGGTGATCGTCGCGTTGCGCTTCACGTTTGAGATCAGCGCTTCCTCGCCGAAGGTGTCGCCCATCTTGAGCTCCGCGAGCTTGACGCCATCGCGATTGAGCGGCGTCTCCCGCGCGACCGAACAGATGCCTTTGACGACGACATAGAAATAATCGCCGACGTCGCCCTGCTTGATGACAACCTCGCCCGCGCGATAGTCCACGCGCTGCAGCCGCATGAACACAGCCTGGATGTTCGCGGGCGGAATCCTGTGGAACGCCTTGGTCTGCAGCAGCGCGGTCATCCAGTCGTCCGCGCCAGGGCCATTCTCATCGAGGCCGTTCAACTCGAGCACCTTGTACGCGCCGGTCTGATCGAGCGTGACCGCGACGTCGAGGAACTCGCTGTCGATCTGCAGATATTCGATTTTGTCGGATGTGGCCACCGCCGAGTACGGCCGCGGCAGGATGTGCGCGAGCGGGCTCTTCGACTTGGGTGTCCCGCTTCGAACGGAGCCGATCACCTCACCCTCGGCGAGCAAGTCGATGCTGCCGCTCACCAGGTAGAAGGTCTGCTTCTCCTCGTCGCCCTCCATGAACAGGACGCGGCCTTTCGGCGCCTGCTTGCGAGTGATCTTGCGGGCGAACGCAGCCAGGCTCTCGGGCTTCATGCCGTCGAACGGCGAAAAGGTCCGCAGCAAGGCCAGGTCTTTGGGATTCCCGGATAACTCCATGAGCCGATCTTCTTATCTGAATGTGAGGCAGTATAGGCAGCAGGCGTCTGCAATCCGCGACGCACCTCACAGAGCCGCGCCTTACGGGTATTCCCGGCACCCGCGCGCGCCCGTTCAGCTGTTCACCTTGAGTTCACCCCGGGGAACGGATCATGCTGACAACCGTTCTAACGGGGGTGGTTGCCATGTTTCGGGCTCTTTTGCCGGCTACGGACCGCCGACGTATTGATCTCTCAATGTTGCCCAAATCTCCATTGTTCGGAGTGTTCGCGGCACTGTCTTTCCTGGCGGCGTCCGTCCCCATCGCCGCGGTGGCACAGGAGCCTGCGCCCGAGCCCGTTGTCGAAGATGCCATGCCGGACGAGCCTGAGGCTGCGCCCGTCGTCGAGTCTGGACACCCATCTGAAGCGGCCGAGGAAGATTCTGGACAGCCACCGGAACCGGTGGTCGAGTCTGGACAGCCATCTCAATCCGGCAGTTCGAGCCGCGCCGCCCCGGTCGTCGATCCACCGAGCCGCGTCGCGCGCCTGGGTTATGTCGAAGGCGAAGTCACGGTCGCACCGGCCGGCACCGAGGAATGGGCCGACGCGGTGTTGAATCGACCGCTGACCACCGGCGACCGCGTATGGGTCGACCGCGGCGGCCGCGCGGAACTGCAAATGGGCTCCGCAGCCGTGTATCTCGACGGCGATACGGGATTCGGCTTGGTCGAGCTCGACGACGACGTGCTGCAAGCCAGCCTCACGGAAGGCGCCGCGACAGTGCGCATTCGGCGCCTCGCCGAGGGCGAAACCGTGCAGGTGGAAACGCCCCACTCCACCGTGTATCTGAACCGCGTCGGCGAATATCACATCGAGGTCGACAAAGACAGCGACCGCACGATCGTGAAGACGCGCCACGGCGAGGCGGAAGTCAAAGGCGACAAGGAACGTTTCATCGTCCGCGACAACGAGCGCGGCGAATTCTCCGGCGTGGAAAAACTCACGGGCCGCATCGAGCCACTCGGTCCTCGCACCGCCTTCGAAGACTGGGCCAATGACCGCGACGCGCGGAACGAACGCTCGAAGTCGGCGCGCTATGTTTCCCGCGACGTGATCGGCTACGAAGATCTCGACGATCACGGCGAGTGGGTCAGCGAGCCCGAGTACGGTTACGTCTGGCGCCCCACTTACGTCGTGTCCGGTTGGGCGCCATACCGCTACGGTCGCTGGGTGTATGTTTCGCCGTGGGGTTGGTCGTGGGTCGACGATGCGCGCTGGGGCTTTGCGCCGTTCCACTACGGTCGCTGGGCATACATTCGTCACAGCTGGTGCTGGGTGCCAGGCCCGCGCCACATCCGCCCCGTGTACGCGCCCGCGCTCGTCGGCTGGGTTGGCGGCCCATCAGTCAGCGTGTCCGTCTCGTTCGGCAACGTGGGTTGGTATCCGCTGGCGCCGTACGACTACTACTACCCGGGCTATCGCTGCACGCCGCGGTACAACCGATTCGTGAACGTGTCGAACACGATCATCGTCAACAACAATTACTTCTACGGCGGCCGAAACTTTCCTCGGACGCATTTCGACCGCGAGCGTCACGGATATGGCGTGACCGCGGTCTCGCGTGATTATTTCGCAGGTGGACGTCCAATCAGTAACCACCTCGTGCGCATCGGCGACTCCGATATCAGGAGCTGGCACGGCGTGCGCGAGCCGCCCGCGATCACGCCGTATCGCGAGAGCGTTCTTGCAGGCCAGGTGCGTCGTCCGCCGCGCGACGCGGATCGTTTCCGCGACATGCGGCGCGATGGCGACTATTTCGCGGGTCGCGTGCCGTTCCACACCGAACGACGGGCGATCGAAACCAACGGTGGACGGCCGATTGGCCGCAGTGAACTGCGCAGCGACAGCAATCCCAAGGATCGCGGCGACTTCTTCCGTCCGGGCACCAGTCGTTCCGATATCAAACGCGACGACCGCGAGCGCGCGGCCGGCGGCGCGGCGTTTACCGGCCGTGACCGGAGCACGACAATGCCTCGCGAGTTGAACAACGACTCTGTGCGCGAGTGGCAGGGTCGCGCGGATCGGGAGCGGGAGCGGGATCGGAACGGGGGTAGCTCGGCGGGCGCTCGGCCGGTGCCCCGCGTTCGATCCGAGGACACCCATCAACAGGGCCGAGCTGGGGACACCCACCAACCGGTGGAAATCATTCGAGGCACAGAGTCGCGGGGAGAAACGTTCCGTCGCGATCACATGGAACGTCCGCCATCAAACGCCTTCCAACAACGCGACCCAGGGAGCAACTATCAGCCGCGGAACGACACTCGTGAGCCTTCGCGCACTTATAACTCCGGCAGCCGCAACGAATCGCGGCCGTGGAGCCAGCCGCGCAGCGAACCTCGGCGCGACTACTCTCCTCCGGTGCGTGTCGAGCAGCCGCGTTCAGAGCCGCGCAGCTTGCCGCAGCCTCGCTCCAACAGCGAAAGCTCGCAGCCGAGGTCGAACAACAACAGCGGCAACAGTGGTGGCGATCGATCGCCGAGGGGCGGGTCGCGGTCGTGGAGTCAGCCGCGGGAGCGGTAGAAATTCTGGACACCCATTCATTTGCGGAAGCTGCAAGTGATGGGTGTCCAAGATTCTTTAGGATTTATTCTGAATTTCTAGCAAAACACCCAGTTATTCGAAGTTTCTAACGTCGCTCGATCGGCCATCCTGGCCGCATGGGCTACGCACGAAAATCCCTCATCTGCCTTGCCGACACGCCGTACTACCACGTCGTCGCTCGCTGCGTTCGTCGTGCTTGGCTATGCGGCTATGACAGTTACGCCGGCAAGGACTATTCACATCGCAAGCGCTGGGTGATGCACCGCCTGCAACGTCTGTCCGATATATTCGCGATCGATCTGTGCGCCTACGCGATCATGAGCAATCACTATCACCTGGTGCTCCACGTCGACCGCGAACGCGCGAGGCGCATGAGCACCATCGAAGTCGTACAGCGATGGACTCGGCTGTTCAAGGCGCCGCTACTCATTGAGCGCTGGCTGGCCGGCGAAACCAATGCTGCCGAGCGAACTGCTGCTGAGGAAATAATCGAAGGCTGGCGCAAACGCCTCATCGACATCAGTTGGTACATGCGCACTCTGAACGAATATCTCGCTCGGCGCGCCAACGCTGAGGATGAGTGCACAGGACGGTTCTGGGAAGGGCGGTTCAAGTCACAAGCGCTGCTCGATGAAGCGGGACTGCTTACTGCAATGGCGTACGTCGATCTCAATCCGGTGCGGGCTGGCACCGCCGCGACTCCGGAGGAATCGCAGTTCACATCCATCTACGAACGAATTCAACAACACAAGTCGCGGGCGCCGCTCGAACGGAGCGAGACGGACGATGGAAAACGTCGTGGTCATGTCACTGCACCTCGCCTGCTTGCGTTTCGGGATGCGAAGGCTGATCGGCAGGTAACTCTGCCGATGCGATTCGGCGATTACTTGCAACTCGTCGATTGGACCGGACGAATAACTCGGGCCGATAAAGCTGGCGCTATCGACGGGACATTACCGTCCATTATCGAGCGGCTGCAGATCGACCCGGAGGCTTGGAAAACAACGATGCGGTCGGGCGGCAATCGTTTCGGTCGCGCCCTCGGAAGAGTTGAGCGACTGCGCTCACATGCGCGGCGGCTCCGTCAGGCTTGGGTTAACGGACTAGGCGCAGCTCAGCAGCTGTACTGCCGAGCGTAATAACAACGCGGGCGCATCGCCTGCATCTTCTCGCGCTCGATCCGTAGTGAACATCGATCAACTGGATGGTCACGTTCCAGGTCGAACACCACAATCGATTGGGTGTCCAAACTTACTTGGAGCGCGCATTCCCCAGCAGCGGAACGATTCCGGACACCCACCGATTGCCGTAACCACAACCGATGGATGTCCAAGGTTCTCTCAGGATCTCTTCAACGCCCGAGCAAACGCATCCGCCATCGCACCCGCGCCCACCGACTCCGGCTCTCTTCTCACCTGCTTCTGCGCCGGCCGCGGATCGCGGTCGCGGCGCATGTCGCCGCCGGCTTGGTCACGCACGCGTTGCGCGGATTCGTCGAGGCGCATCGTGAGCGCGATGCGCTTACGTTGCTGATCGACTTCCAACACTTTGACTCTGACCACGTCGCCGGCCTTCACGACCTCGTGCGGGTCCTTTACGAACTTCGTGGACATCATCGAGATGTGCACCAGGCCGTCCTGGTGGACGCCAATGTCGACGAACGCACCAAAGTTGGTGACGTTGGTGACGACACCCTCGAGGATCATGCCCTGCTGAAGGTCTTTCAGCTCCTCGACCCCGTCCTTAAAGGTGGCTGTCCGAAATTCCGGTCGCGGATCGCGCCCCGGCTTCTCCAGCTCCTTGAGGATGTCCTTGATTGTCGGCACACCGAACTTCTCGTCGGTGTACTTCGCCGGATCGATCTTCTTCAGCGCGCCGCCGTCGCCGATGACCTCGCGCACGGGCTTCTTCAGATCCGCAATGATTCGCTCAACCACTGGGTACGCTTCCGGGTGCACCGCGGACGCGTCGAGCGGATTGTCGCCGTTCATCACGCGCAAGAAGCCCGCGGCTTGCTCGTAGGTCTTGTCGCCGAGACGAGGAACCTTGCGCAAGCCGGCGCGGTTTGCGAACGCGCCATTCTCGTCGCGATAACGCACGATGTTTTCAGCGAGCGTCGACGACAGGCCCGAAATGCGCGCCAGCAGCGCGGCCGATGCCCGTGGCGCCACGAACGCGTACGTGGTCGTGGCTACCTATCTCTGAAACCGGCTCCGGGCGTTCTCGCGAAGAAGCGTCTGACGCCCCGGCCCGCAGCACCTCACAGCACTGCGGGCCGGCGAGACAATTGCATCTCCGTTCCCTTAGTCGCCGGCCCGGATCAGGTCCGCCGCCTTCTCGGCAATCATGATCGCCGGCGCATTGGTGTTGCCTGCCACCAGCGTCGGCATGATCGATGCATCGACCACGCGCAGACCTTGCACACCGCGCACGCGCAAGGCGGGATCGACCACCGCCATGTCGCCCACGCCCATCCTGCAGGTGCCGACCGGGTGGTAGACGCTGTCGGTCCGCTCGCGTACGAAGGCCTCGATGGCTTGCTGGTTGCCCTCACCCGGACCAAATTCGTCGGTGAACAGTTCGCGGCCGCCGGCACTGGCCAGCGCCTGCTGCGCGAAGATCCGGCGGATCGCGCGCACCCCGGCCACCATGCCGACCATGTCCTCCTCGTCGCTCAGGAAGCGGGGGTCGATCAGCGGCGCCTCGCGCATGTCCGGCGAGCGCAGGCGGACTTCGCCGCGGCTTTTCGGTCGCAGCACGCAGGCGTGGCAGGAATAGCCGTGGCCAAGCTTCTTCTTGTCGCCGCCATGGTTGAGCAGCGCCGGCACAAAGTGAAGCTGGATGTCCGGTGCCACCAGTCCCTGACGGCTCCGGATAAAGGCGCCCGCTTCGGCGAAGTTGCTGCTCGGCATCCCGGTACGCTTGCGCCGATAGCGCAGTAGCTCCATGGACAGCTTGGCGAAGCCCGGCAGCGAATGGCCGAACAGGTCGAACGACCGCACCTGCTTGTTGACGATCACAT
>CAMLEO010000160.1 GCA_946478975.1 uncultured Steroidobacter sp. | reverse complement strand
AGCCCAAACTAAACTAACACTCACGGCTCGTACACCACGTCCAGGGACGCGATCACGCCGCTAGCGCTCCTGCTCCGTAAAGCGTTCCCTGCGGCCCACGCAATACTTCAATTCGCTCCAGATCGTCAGCATCCGGATTAGGCCATTCAGGCCGCTTGCGCTACACCCCGTGCCTCGACGTGGAGATCCGGGACATGTTCGATGCCTTCAACACTCGATCAGGTACTTTCCGAGATGGCGGCGCCCGAGGCGCTTTCAAACTATAGGCTGGCGCGCAGCTGTCGTAGTCGCCCGCTGTGATGACCAATGCACGCGGAGCACCTCCACTGGCAGCTGATGCGTCTTACAATAGGCAAGCCACCGGCGCTGGTTATCCTGAAGCTGATCACCCGGCCCCTTCACTTCGATCATTCTATAGCCGCGCGCACCGGTGTTGAATTGGATCAGATCCGGCAACCCCGTACAGTTCTCCCGAAGATCCGTTAGGAGGCGTCCGAAATAGAGTTTGAGGTCCGCCGCAGGAATCCAGCGCAGCGCATGCCGAAGAAGATCGGCACTCAGGGCTTGCCAATGAACGAACGGCGAACGTACGTCGAACTTGTCGACGAATCGCTCGAGGATGCTGGTTCGATATTGGCCGGAGTCGAGTTCAGCGAGACACTGGTCAAAGATCGCTGCTCGATGTAGCACGAAATCACGAGTCCATAGATCCACCGGTGCCGCGTGGAAGCGATGAAAGAACGCGCCACGGATCGGCCCGAAAATCGCCGGCCAGCATAGCAATCCGAATAGCGAGCAGACGAGGCTGTTCTCGACGTAGAAGACGGGCGAGTGCTCAATGAACAAGTGATCTCGCACGCGAAGTTCGACTCGTTTGTCCGGCGCGAATTCAAGCTCCAACTCCGTCATGGCGATTCTTGAGCAGGCCGCCATTCGCGTACGCTCTCCGCGACGACGTCGAAGGCGAACATCGATGCGTCGTATCTTCTGAAGCTCCGCTTCATCGGACGATTCGGTGAGCGCGCGCGTGACCACTGCTTGGGCTTCGTCAAATCGTGCCAGTCGCTCGAGCAACCTGGCCTGACGCACCCTCGCCTCTCCGCTGTCGCACCTAGCGTATATCTCGAGGGCTAAGTCATGGTCAGCTCCGATTTCGGCCAACTGGCCAATCTGAAACTGCAGACGCTCTCGCAGTACATTGAGCCATGACACGTTCGTGCATGGGGCCGGAAGTTGCAAGACAGCTTCAGCAGGCGCCACGCCTTCTCGAAGCGCATCTTCGCAGCGGCGCAATGCATAGAAGAACTCAACTTCGCCTCGCGTGTTGAAGGGGCGACTGTTTTCATCCAGCGGCACCAACTCATATTTAAAAATGCCGAGATCGGCGAGCACGAACTCAGACCACGGGCGATCTCTGCCAAAGAATAGCCAGCGAAAGCACGAAACCACCGGCGCGATCGTCACCCGATAGACTGGCTCATCCATCTGCAGCCACTCGACGAACGTCATGTTTTCTGGGAAGCGCTCCAGACAGGTGACATACGCATCTGCTTTCGTGACCGACCGGGATCGTAACTCCGGGAAGCGGACGGTGAACTCCGCGCGTGTGCACAATCGAAACAGCTCATCTACGGCAAGCTTCGGGCACGGATCGAGCCACGTGAGCGCGACTAGCGAGTCGATCGCCGCCTCCAAATCGGCAATCTCCTCGTAATTGATTGCCGAGCGACGGAACAAATCACCCTGTCGCATCACCAGGCGCACGAGCAACGCTCGGGCAGGAACCGGCAACGCCGAAAAGTTCTCCGCAAAGACCCGCTCCGCCTCAGCCAACAACTCGCCACTGCGCGCCAGGACGCAGGAGATCGCCTCCTCGAAATTTCTCAGGTAGTACAGCGGATCGGGCGAGGACATGATGGCTGGACCTCAGGGATGGACGCATGTACAGTAACGCCTCACCCCGCTCGATTTCCAGCGACAGACGCCATTCAAGCCGCCGAAGGTTCGCAGGCGTCGATGTGTTGTCCTGGCACACTTGCGTCCATGTGTTATTCAGCCAAAGTCACTCAGTCGTTGAAAGAATACTTGCGCCTCACCGGCGCGGTCGCAGATCTTGCTCAGATCGAGACGGTGATCCAACACCGGCTCACGGACAGTGCCGTGCGCATTCCGCGGGGATTCGAGCGCAACTTCGATGAGCCGAAATCTGAACAGGAGCGACGGATCCGAGCCCTACTCGACCGCTATCGAGACGAGAACGTCACCCGGCTCGAGCAGGACGTCTTTACGCAGAAGAAACGTCTGGCCGATGCGCAACGTAAGCTGAAAGAGAAAGAAACAAAGGCGGCCCGCAATGACGAGCGAATTGCGAGCAATAAAATCGAGACGGCGCTCGAGAAGTTGGCCTTGCTCAAAGGGTCGGAATCTCATAGGAATGACGACCGCATCTTCCCGATGTCATACGCACCGATCGTCGTGGAAGTGGACGGAAAGCGACTCGTGCGCCTCGCGCGCTATCACTTGCGCCAGGCGGGGACGCCCGCGTCCATCGATAGGAAATATCCTGGTCTTTACAATGCGCGCGCCGATAATTTATCGAAATTTTGGCGCAAAGAGTTTGGACACACCCACGCGCTGATGCTGGTTACGTCGTTCTTCGAGAACGTCGATCGTGACGGCAAGAACGTGGTGCTGCATTTTAAGCCTCAGCCTGCGCAACTCATGTGGGTGGCTTGCTTGTATGGGGAGTGGAACGATCCGAAGGATGGAACATCGCTGCTGTGTTTCGCCGCGGTCACCACTGAGCCGCCCGACGAAGTCAGGGCCGCCGGTCACGATCGAATGATCATCAATATTCAACCGACGAATGCGGATCGATGGCTCAACCCGACCGCGTGCACGTCCGATGAATTGCAGTCGATCCTGACAGATCGCCAGTCACCCTATTACGAGCACGCCGTCGCCGCCGCTTGAGCTTTCGGGCGATCGCGCTCGCGTCCCGAATTCCCACACCCCGATCACGAGGAGCGCGCAGCCCGCAGCGCTCCTTTAATTTAAATCAGACGAGTCATCAGGCACTTAGGCCTGTGCCGCTGCGAGTGGGAACTTCCTCACCTTGCCAGCCGTCGAGGGGGTGCTAGGATCAGTACTGTACGTATAATCAGCCCTGTGGATTTCCTCAGATGCCCGACCAACGCTCGCATTACCGCTGCCCTATTTGCAAAAGCGTGGCATGCGAGGTGATTGGCTACGTCGTGCGCTCAAAGCAAGGCGACGCTACGGTCGGGACGCTGTCGCTGTACGCGTGCATGACATGCACGAATGTTTTTTTGGATCCGCTGGCGCTCACGCGAGGTTTCGAAGATCGACCACGCACGACGTCCGCCCCCGCCTCCGCCTCCGGCCGTTCATATTCCGAGTGGTCACTGATCAACACGGCGCGAAAGGATCGCAAGGCGTGATCGAGATCGCATCATGTTCGATCCATTACAAATCCCGAATGTCTGGCGAGCACAGTCGATTGCGCCTGAAACATCCCTGACAGCCACCGGGTTCGCCGCGCTCGATGCGGCGCTCGGTGGCGGTTGGCCGCAACCTGCGATGATTGAGATACTCACCGATGTTTACGGCATCGGTGAGTTGCAACTGATCCTGTCTCTGCTGCGCACTTCAGTTGATCCTGAGGCATCAGCGCCACGCCTCGTCGCATGGATCAACCCACCGTACGAACCCAACGCGATTGCCCTTGCGCAGCAGGCGTTGCTCGATCGTCCCCATTGGTTGATCTCAACGACATCAGCGCAGGACGCGCTGTGGTCGATGGAACAGGCACTCAAGGCCCGGGCGTGTGCCGCAGTGCTCGCCTGGGTTTCGTCCATCACGACGCCGAGTCTGCGTCGACTCAAACTGGCGATGGTTGCGGGGCGCACCTCGATCGTGTTGTATCGATCCACGGGGGCAGCGAGCGAACCCTCGCCCGCCCATGTTCGATTGATGCTGATACCGCGTGGCTCGCAATTGGGTGTGCGCGTGCTCAAGGTGCGCAGTCGCCGACCCACTGATCTCACGCTCGATGTGGATCCGCTTCGTTTGCAAGCAGGAGACACGAAATGATCGCGCTACCCTTACCGTTTCCCGCGGAACACATACCACAGCGTCCGACCCAGTCGCTTCGGGAAGTCACGCGCACCGAAGCGACGAGCTTGCCCGCGCGACCCGCCACTCGCCGGCGCGCGATTTGGCTGGGCATTCATTTGCCGGACTGGCCACTGCATGCAGCACTCTCCGCGCTCACCGATGAGGCGCGCGCAACGCTTGAAACGCAACCCCTCGTCATCGTCGATGATGACCGGCGTGGAACCGTCGTCACGTGCAACGACGTGGCGGCCTCCCTGGGCATTCGACCGGGTCATTCGCTGAACGCGTGCATCGCTCTGTGCGCCGACACGCAATTTCTTCCGAGACATCACGTTCGCGAACGTCAACTACTCGATGAGATCGCGCTGCTCGCCCAGCGATATACCTCCTCCGTGAGCCTCCAGCCTCCCAATGAATTGCTGCTGGAGATTCGAGGAAGTTTGCGCCTGTTCGGCGGCATCGCTGCGCTTGTCGACCATGTGCGCAAGGATTTGTTGCAGCGTGGGCTGCGCAGTCAGTTCGTGGTGAGCGCCACGGCTCAAAGTGCCATGTGGCTGGCACGCGCAGCGCGCGAGCCGACATCAGTTCCGCCGCGGGACCTGCTGACGCACCTGTCTCGGCTGCCGATTGCCGTGCTGATGTGGCCCGCGGAGATCGAATTGCGCCTGACGCGCTTTGGCGTGCTCACCGTCGGCGATCTGCTGCGTTTACCACGCGGCGGGGTCGCTCGCCGTATCGGTTACGAGCGACTCGCAGAACTCGACCGGGCGACGGGGCGGCAGCCGGAAGTCCGTCGTGATTTTGTCGCACCCGAGCAGTACCAAGATCGCGTGCCGCTCGAGTTTGAAATCGAAACGACCGGCTTGTTGAGCGTGATCATCGAACGGCGGCTGCAGCGCCTGCAAAAGTTTCTGAGTCGCAGGAATCTTGCGATCGAGCGACTGCACATCGATTTAAAACATCGTGAGCACGAAGCCACCGCCGTGCCGCTCGGCTTAGCCCAACCGACGGCAGATATGACCCACGCAGCACAGCTTTTGCGTGAAGAGTTGGCGCGCGTGCGGCTCCCGGCCCCCGTGACGTCCATGTCGATCCGAGTCTCCAAACTTCACTGCGCGAATGGCACGACCGGGGATTTGCTGCTCGCGAAAGGCCAAACGCTCGACACGCTCGCCGCCCAAGCGCGACTGCTCGAACGGCTGCAGTCGCGCCTGGGCCGTCACGCGATTCGATCGTTGCAAGCACGCGCGGATCATCGAGCTGAATTCGCGCATAGCGCGCCGGAAGCCACGGTCGATACGACCGCACCCATCAAACATTCGCCCATCAAGTCGCCTCGACCGTTGTGGCTGCTCGCGAAACCCCGGCCGCTGCGTCCAAGTAAGACCATGATGCGCGAACGCAACCTCGTTGGCCCCGAGAAAATCGATGCCGGCTGGTGGGATGAGCAACTCGTGTGTCGTGATTACTTTCGCGCACGCTCCCCCGCCGGCGCGCTCGGCTGGACTTTCCGGGATCGAGAGCAACCGGACGCATGGCAATTGCATGGACTCTTTGGCTGAGCGCCGGCATGTATGTACGCGGAGCTCCACTGCCTCACGAATTTCTCTTTCTTAAAGAGCGCCTCGCAACCGGTCGAGATGGTCGCGATGGCCGCGGAGCTCGGCTACACGGCGATCGCGATCACCGATGAATGCTCGCTTGCGGGCGTGGTGCGCGCTCACGAGGAAGCCCAGCGCCGAAACATTCAGCTCATTGTCGGCTCGGAGCTTCGCTGCGAAGACGCGCTGACCGTCATCGTGCTGGCGCGAACCCGTCGGGGGTATGGCCTTTTGTCCCGTGTGATCACGCGAGCAAGGCGCGCGGCCACGAAGGGAGACTACAAACTGACCCGCGAAGATTTGCTCTTGCTCGACGAGTGCCTACTGCTATGGATCCCTGGTGAAGATATTCGAATTGACGATGGGCAGTGGTTGCAGACGCACTTCCCGGATTGCGTATGGATCGGCGTCGAGCTGCACGCAGGCGCCGACGACGCAAAGCGCCTCGAAGCACTCCGGCGCGTCGCACGTGAGCTTAAGCTTCCGCTGACCGCCTCCGGGGGTGCACTCATGCATTGCGCCGAACGCAAGCCGCTGCACGATGTGCTCACCGCCACCCGACTGATTAAGCCGGTCTCTGAATGTGGGTATGAATTGTTACCTAACAGCGAACGACGGCTGCGCTCGATCGCCGAGCTGTGCAGCGTCTACGGTCTCGAGCTGATGGAAGAAACGCTGGCCATCGCTTCTCGCTGCACGTTCTCGCTCGATGAGCTGCGCTACGAGTATCCCGGCGAACTGGTTCCCCAAGGACACACACCGTCCACCTGGTTGCGTGAGCTGACCTACCGCGGCGTGCAGGAACGATGGCCTGAGGGCGCTTCGAAAGAAACCCTCGCGCTGATCGAGCACGAGCTCGCACTCATTGCGGATCTGCGTTATGAACCGTTTTTCCTCACCGTTCACGACTTGGTTCGAGAGGCTCGGGCTCGAGGCATTCTCTGCCAGGGCCGCGGGAGCGCGGCAAACTCCGCCGTGTGTTTTGCACTCGGCGTCACCGCTGTCGACCCTTCGCGGCAGCAAGTCCTCTTCGAGCGCTTCATCTCCAAAGAACGCGCCGAGCCGCCCGACATCGATGTCGATTTCGAACACGAGCGCCGCGAAGAAATCATTCAATACATCTACGAGAAGTACGGCCGGCATCGCGCGGGACTTGCAGCCACGGTGATCTGCTATCGACAGCGCAGTGCCCTTCGAGACGTCGGCAAAGCGCTCGGGCTCGATCCCATGCAGGTCGAACGGCTCATACTTGCGCTGAGCCGTCGACCTGCATCGACGATCGCCGATCAGTGGCAGTGGCTCCAGGAAGCGGGGTTTGATCCTTCTAGTCGCACCATTCAACAGCTCATGGTGCTCTACCGGGAACTGCTGGGGTTTCCACGGCACTTGTCGCAGCACGTCGGCGGCTTTGTGATCGCCGCTGACAATCTTGCCGACTTGGTTCCCATCGAGAATGCCGCGATGGCGGATCGCACCGTCATTCAATGGGACAAGGACGATTTGGAGTCGCTCGGACTATTGAAGGTCGACGTGCTCGCGCTCGGGATCATGACTGCCATTCGCAAGGCGCTGCAATATCACAACGCATGGTTTCATCGTGAGCTCACCTTGGCAACAATCCCGGCTGAGGATCCAGCAACGTATGAAATGATTCAACGCGCCGACACGATTGGCGTCTTTCAGATCGAGTCTCGCGCACAAATGAGCATGTTGCCGCGGCTCAAGCCTGCGAAATTCTATGATCTGGTCGTGGAAGTGGCGATCGTGCGACCCGGGCCCATACAAGGCGACATGGTGCATCCGTATCTTCGCCGTCGCGAAGGATCTGAGCCGGTTAGCTATCCGAGCGCAGCCGTTCAGAGTGTGCTGGAACGAACGCTGGGTGTGCCCATCTTCCAGGAACAAGTGATGCAGTTGGCGGTCGTTGCGGCCGGTTTCACCCCCGGTGAAGCCGATCAGCTTCGACGCGCGATGGCGGCTTGGCGGAAGGAAGGCAATCTCGGGCCGTTCAGAGAAAAGTTACTCAATGGATTGCGGGATCGTGGTTACCCGGAGGAGTTCGCCGAACGACTGTTTCGACAGATCGAAGGCTTTGGTGAGTATGGCTTTCCGGAATCTCACGCCGCGTCTTTCGCGCTGCTCGCCTACTCTTCTGCGTGGTTGAAGTGTCACGCGTCCGCCGAATTCACCGCCGCGTTGGTCAACTCGCAGCCGATGGGGTTCTACGCCCCCGCACAGTTGGTGAGATGCGCGCGCGACCATGGCGTCGAGGTGCGGCCCGTCGATGTCACGGTGAGCGACTGGGACTGTACATTGGAGCCCGATGCAGCAGGCCGGCCCGCCCTACGGTTGGGATTCCGATTGGTACGCGGCTTATCAGAGGCCGGTGTCCAAAGATTGGTCGCAGCCCGCGCAGCGCTTGCCTTTTCAGATCCACAGGACCTCGCGGTTCGCGCACAACTGAATCAGCGCGATCTGGAAGCGCTGGCGGCTGCCAATGCGCTTGCCGCACTTACCGGCAATCGACATCAGGCAGCCTGGGCGTTGGCCGGCGTGGATCTCGAGTCGCCGCTGTTTCTCGAGATACCCATTCCGGAAGCGACCCCCATTCTGCGCGTGCCAACCGAAGGCCAAAACATCGCTGCAGACTATACGAGTATCGGTTTGACGCTGCGACGTCACCCGATCGCTCTGTTACGCGAGCGGCTTCAGCGTCGGCGAATTTACAGCGCACATCAACTGCATGACATGGAAACTCAGACTCACGTGCGTATCGCAGGCTTGGTGCTGGTTCGGCAAAGCCCTGGCACCGCACACAACACGACTTTTATGACACTCGAAGATGAGACGGGTGTCGTCAACGTCATCGTCTGGGGCTCCATCGCCGAGAAATATCGCCGACCGTTCCTTCAAGCGCAGCTTCTGGAAGTAGGTGGAAGGCTGCAGCATGAGAAAGGAGTCATGCATGTGATTGCAGAGGACCTCGTCGATCGCAGCACTTGGCTCGGATCGCTTCGCGCGCCTGCTAGGGACTTTAGATAAGGGCCCTCATTGGCACGTCGATGAATGATGGCCCGGATGGTGAGCACCCGCTCACCGTTTGAGGTTCCATGCAGACGTTCGCGATGGACTGGACAAGCAGCGTACCCAGCGATGCGAACACGCTGCGTCGGCAGTGCAAGACCCGGATCGTCGCGCTGGTTTTGCGTCAGCGTTTCAGGATGGTGCCGCACTATCCTTTTGGCAGCCGCCCTCCGGGCGGCCGAGTCGGTCCGCAGTTTTGTTACTTTCGGCTCACCACTGACCCTGCAGCCAGCGCCACCTGTTCATTCTTACGTGCTGCCCTTTTAACTTTACCGGGCAACCGTTGCGCTTCCCGATACTCGCCAATGGCCTCCGAGTGCCTGCCCAAGTCGAGAAGAGCATTGGCGAGGTTGTAACGTAACTCTGCGGACTTAGGCTGTAGCCCAACGGCCTTCCTCAATCTCCGCTCCGCCAGCCTGGGTCTTCCCAACTGATCGTAACAATTGGCCGCTGCCATCAATGCTTGCCAATCGCTTCTCGCATATTTGTACGCCTTGTCGAAAGAATACAACGCCTCCCGATACCGCCCCTGCCGGAACCGGATCAGACCATGCACGTACCACGCGTGGTTGAGATCACAAGTGAATGGCGGTCTGATCCGCCCTGATCCTCGGTCAATCAGAAGGTTCAATGCGTGGCGGAAATCAGCCTCCCTAAGTAGCCGATGCAGCATGCTGAAATGTTTCTTGCAATCGTTATCCACCAACTCACTCCAACCCGCATGTAGGGGTCAGCACGGGCGCTTCGGACGGAGGGCAGAACGGATTACGTATACCAGTCCACGAGGCCTCATAATCGCATTGCTCCTTCAAAATTTCCCAGATCAAAGGTGGCAGGCCAAACCCGCGCGGTCGAAACCCTCCCTTGGGCCTGCGGCTGTGTTCTTCGGCATCCGGATGGCCGACATTTCGCTCCCTGCCACCTCCGGGCTGGCGCTTCTCCGCTCCCCGGCGTCTATTAGGATTCGGGGGACGCTGGTACTTCTTTGGCTCGAGACCCTCCGGGTCGCCCCAGGTTATCGGGTTACCATCCACGTACTGGTACAAATTGGGCCCACCGCCAAAGCCGATCGGATCTTCGCTGATAAATCGCCCTAGCGCCGCGCTGTAGTAGCGAGATCGATAATAGTAGAGCCCGGATGCACCATCGTTCTCTCGTCCCGTGAACTGAAACGACGTATCGTCACTCCCCGACCGGGAAGCCTCACCATAGGGTGTATAGCCATAGGTGGCCGTGGCGTTGCCGGTCTCGTCTGTTAACAGCCGTGTGCTGCCCAGTGCATCGGGCAGACGGCTGGTAACGCCGCTCGATGAAACGCTCGCGTAAAACTCATCAAGACCAGGGCCGGTCAGCATCTGATCGTCGTTGACGAGGACCGGGTTCATATCGTCGTGCAGGTACGACGCCGTCGAGTTCGCGACAGTGCGACTCGTGCGACGGCCGAGAGCGTCATACGTAAAGCTGCCCCCGCCGTTGCTGGTCGAGATCAACTCATTGCGTGCATTCCATCCGTATGTCGCGGCGCCGTGCGATATCAGGTTGCCATTGTCATCGTAGGACAGCAGTTCATCGCCCCAGTTCGTCAGCCGATTGGCAGCATCGTAGGTCGCCGCGCTTATCGTCGCAGGCATGGCCAGCTTCGCCAAACTGCCGCTCTGACCGACGCGCCGACCGGCGAGATCGTAGCTGTATCCCACTTCGCCGACACGCGTCGCACCCTTGTCATAAACAATGGATAACAGCTGATCTGCATCATCGAAGCCGTACGTACCAACGATCCCGTTGGGCCACGTAACGGTGGCCTGCCGGTTCGCCGCGTCGTATGAAAAGTCGATCACGACCGCACCCTGCGCGATACGAGTCAGCCGGTCGGCATCGTCATAGTCGTAGGTGATCGAAGTCCGTCCTGCAATCGTGACGCGCGTGCGGCGGCCCGCATCGTCGTACTCATACCCGACCTGCCCTTGCGGGCTGATCTCACTGATCAGACGATCGTGGTCGTCATAGTCAGTCGTGATCGTACCGTTGGCAGAGTCGATGATCTGTCGGATGCGATTGCCCGCATCCCACACATACGTGATCACGGAACCGTCGGCATGCGTAATCGTCTTCAGCCGATCCAGCGCATCGTATGTGTACGATGTGACCTGCCCTTTCCGGTCAGTCATCGATTTGACGTTGCCGATCTCGTCGTAGTCATAGCTTTCTGTCTTGCCGAGTGGATCGGTATAGGTTTTCAGACGATTACGTGCGTCGTAGCTGAACACGTGCGAGGCCAGATCGCGCGCATCGCGCATCGTGCGCACATTGCCGTTCTCGTCATACGTCATGGACGTGACGCCACCGCGAGCATCGATCGAACGCAAGAGACGACCCAATGGATCGTAATGGTACTGAGCGCGATTGCCCGCGGCGTCAGCCATGCCAATGGTCCGGCCGATGGCATCGGAGTGAATGGCTGTGGTGCGGCTCAAAGGATCGATGATTGCCGAGACATCGGCGGACTCGTACTCCACGAACGCGCTCTTGCCGAGCGCATTTGTCACCGACCGGACACGCCCCTGATCGTCGTAACTCGCCGTCATCGAATGATTGAGCGGATCGGTCACGCTGGTCAGGTTGCCTGAGGTGTCATAGCCAAGTTGTGAGGTGTGCCCGAGCGGATCGGTGTAGCTGGTCAACTCGTTATAGATGGGATCATAACCGTAGGTTTGGGTAATCGCCTGAGGCGTACCGAACAGGCGCGTCACGCTCGTCACGTTGCCCAGAGCATCGGAAACTATACTTGTCACGCGACCGAGCGGATCGGTGATCTGCGTGCGCTGATTCGAAACTTCATCGCGCTCGAAGTTGTAGATCTGCTGCTCCGGCTGCCCCAGCGCATGTATGACCTGTATCAGGTAGCCGCGATCATTGAACGACAGGTGCTTGACGTAGCCACGCGGGTTCGTCACAGCGGTTCGCGTGATCTTCCCGGCCGTGTTCAACGTATACGCGAAGGTGTAGATCGCCCCGTCCGCCAGTGTCTGCTTCGACACGCGACCATTGGCGTCGTACTCATTCGTCACCATCGTGTTGCCACGCGGATCGATCACTGCTGTCATCCGGTGCGCATTGTCGTACTCGTAGCGCTCGACCTTATTGTCTGGATCGAACACCTTCCACAGCCGTCCCTTGGCATCGTATTCATAGCGATAGACGCGGCCCAGATTGTCGCGAATGTGCGAGATGCGCTTGTTCGCATCGTAGGTGAACGTCAGTGTGCGGCCGTTGGGCGATTTGATCTGTTGGATGTTGCCACCCTCGCCCACGCGTGTGATGGTGATGGTGTTGCCGTGGCGATCGCGGATGCTCCGCAGGACGTTCGGTGCATGCGCGCTGAAGTTGTACACGGTCTTGTCGGCCGTCGTGATCTCCCATTGGTCGGCAGGGATGTTGATCTGCAGACTCGCACCCAGCCAGGAACTCGGCGACCCCCAATGCCGGTACACGGCATTGGATAGAGCGGTGCCGGACATTCTCTGAAACCTCACCGCCCGGCCATCTGACAAGATGAGATCGACGCCCGTCGGGAAACTCGACGGAACGCCCGTTGGATTGTTGAGAAACAGCCCGTAGTTGTGATTGGCGCCAATGCCGAAGTCACGCGAGATCACGTCGTTGGTTCGGTAGACGCGCCTGATGACCAGCGGAATCGTATCGGCGCTGTACAGATCGGTGCGACGATGTTGGAACAGACCGGTCGAGCAGTCCACAGGATCGCCCGCCTGGGCTTCCTGTTCGCAGTTTGGTCCTTCCTCCGCCGCCTGCCCGACGTTATCCAGACCATAGCCGAACGCCATGAAGTCCCGTTGCGTCACATCGGCATCCGGAATCACTTGCTTGCCATTCTCAGACACCCTGCCGCTGCCATACACCTGCCAACCCAGACTGGTTGGGTCGTAGTTCCAGAACGTCATGCGCGTGCCGGCGGGCGCGTCGAAATAGTTGGGATAGATGACGCGAACGCCAGCGGCGGTGCCGGTCGCCGTGCCATCCACGAACACGCCAGCGGGTTGAATCGTGAAGTACACCGGGAAGCCTTCGGGCACCGAGAACGGCACGCGATCCACAGGCAGTGGCGTGATGTTGAGCTTGGTTACGATCTTGCCATCGCGAGAGCGCAATACGGCGCCTTTGGGGATGTGCAGTTCGAGCCCGGGAATGTCCGGATGCGTGAGCACGAGGTCCCTATCAGCCGGCGAGGGGATCGACACCTCATTCGCGGGATTCAGGCGCGCCAGATAGATCGGCTGTTCGAGCACGGTCGCACGCTTCGGAGCGACTTCAACTCGAATGAAGTGGGTCGCGTAACGCCGCCCCTCGGACGTGACGGCGCCGCCGTCGACGGTAATCTCCTGAGCGCCGGCGCGAATGCCCGCGAGGATGAAACGTCCCTGAGCGTCCGTCAGCGTGCTGAGCCTCCCCGCGCGAACAGTTACGCCTTGCAGTGGCAGGCCGTTCAATCGCGCAACACGGCCGGAGACGGCAGTCGCTGTCTTTGCCGCGGCTTGCAGCGGCACTGAGCGCAGCAAAGCTTTGCTCGTTCGAGGCTCGTTACGCGTACCGAGCACACGCCATTGACCGTGACGATGAGGCTCGCTCGGAAGCCAGTCTTCGAAGTCATCATCCAAGGTAGCTTTCTTCTTGTCCTCTTCGGCGGCGCGCCTACCCTCGTCTTGTTTTTTCTGCGAGTCGCGACCTTTCACATCATTTGTTTGTTGAGCGACCGCGTCGTTCTCGACGCGTGGAACGTCGAGAGCGATGCTGCCTGCACCGCTCGAAGTGCTTAAGGAGGACAAACGGCGAGTCGTGAATTTGAACGCAGACCATGGCAGGTCATGCCCATGAACATCGAGCACCCCACGCAGGAAAACGGTGTACGTGGCATTCGGCAACAAGTCTGCGTAAGGGGTGAAAAATGCCAGCAGGCCATCAGCGGCGGCCACGACCTTGCCGCTCACCGCGCCGGCAGGGCCGACCAGCGTCACGGACTGTGCGTTGACGCTGCGGAGTTGCAAATGTTTGCTGAATCGAATCGCGATGCGACCGTCCACCGGGACGTCAGTCGCATTCCCGGGTGGGATGCTCGCCTCGATGGCGGGATGCGCATCACGCAAAGGGGCCGATGGCAGCGAAGCGTCCAGCGGTCCCACGGGACTGAATAGCGTTGAGGCCGGATCGAAAATCTCGCCCCGGGTCAGCGCTTGACCACTGCCGTCCTGGCCACCCCAGATCAGGCCCCTGCCATCGGCAAGCAATGCCGCTGAATGGCGTGATCGCGCCACGAGCATCACATTCGATATCGGTTCGATGCGCTGGGTATCGGGATTCCACAACTCTGCATCCTGTAGCGGCTTGCCGTGGGCGGAAACGCCGCCTGTGATGAGCACCAAACCGTCGGTCAAGAGCGTTGCAGTGTGCTCGGATCGCGGCGTCAACCCGGAGTCCTGCACGACTGTGATCTCGCCCGTCGCGGGATCAAGAATTTCAACCGGCGACACGGTTGCGCCGGTCGCATCCACGCCACCCAGGATCAACACGGTCCCGTCAGGTAGGACTGTGGCTGTATGCGCAGAGCGCGGGTACATCAACGTCGCGCGCAAAAGGGACGGTCTCTCACTCGCCACTGCTGACGCGTCGGCTATCGCAGTGATGGATGCTCTGGTATCAGTCGTGTTGCCACCCACCAAAAGCCAGCGACCGTCTGGCAACAATGTGCGGCTCTGACCCGGACTGGCGAGGGGTGCCGTTTCAACGTCAGGACCGAAACGTGACAGATCGCTTGCTGCCGCCTCTGCGGCGTCAACCGCAGTGACGATTGAGAGGCATAACAGCGCCGCGCAAAGCGAGCCTGCGATGGTCTTTGCGATAGGGTTGCGAGCGCAAGGCGCGAGCCCGGCCTGGTGCGAATTCCGCTTGGTCACAAGGCCGCTCCTCGATATCCCTTCGATACAGTTGAAACTCATGGCTTTAGAAACTCACAGTCATTCTGCAGCGGCCGACAGGCCGCCCACAGTCGATGTGCTCGTAACAGATTTGGACACCGTGAGAATGCCGGTGAGGGTCGCTGTTGCGACATACGGCAGCACCTTGATGCGATACGTACCGCTCTTTGTGAGATTACTCGCTGACAGTGCGCAGTTCGGTGCCGGGCACGGCTTGGAAACGACGGCAGAGGTGCTCTCACCGGGCGGGTAAAGATAAAAATTGACCACGTGGTTGGTCCCGTTCGGCGGCGTCGACACGAGATTCGTCAATGCCACCGCCACGCTTTCTCCCGCCTGCGCGTTGAACGTGTAATACGAGGCTTGACCGATCATCGCGGTGTTGACGCTCACGGCCGTGCCATCGGTTGCCACCAATGACGTCGATCTGAGGCTGACCTGCATCGGGCTCGTGAACGGCCAGGACTGCCTGATCCACACGAAATAGGTATCTGCCGCCAGATTCGGCAACTCCAACGACGCACCCGTGCTGGTCGTCACGCTGCCTTTGTCATTACCGCGCGAGTCGTACACCGTCGCAGTGATGGCATCCGATGTCGCCGGGGAAGGATTCAACCCACCGACATTCAGCGAGTAGTGCTGGCCCGTCGTGGCGGTGAAACTCAAATACGCCGGTCGGCCGACAACATCGAGATTCGCGTCCAAGGGCTGATCCGGCGTCAACGAGCCGGTGATCGCTTTGGATACCGTCAGCGTGCCCGTGAGGGTCGCTGTCGTGATATAGGGCAGCACCTTGATGCGATACGTGCCGCTCTTTGTGAGATTGCGCGATGACAATACGCATCGCGGAGCCGGGCACGGCTTGGACTCTAGGGCAGAGGTGCTCTCACCGGGCGGGTAAAGATAAAAATTGACCACGTGGTTGGTC
>CAMLEO010000159.1 GCA_946478975.1 uncultured Steroidobacter sp. | reverse complement strand
AGCAGAAGTGCACCCAGCGCACCGCGCGAACCCTTGCCGGCGGTGTAGCCGACGCCGAGCGAATAATCGTAGTACTCGCTGTCGATGTCCTTCCAGTAGTCGCCGAAGCTATATCCAACGTGTGCCAGCACGGAGAAATTGTTCGGCAGCGGGAACGTGCCGTTGCCCTCGACATACCACGCCGGAGTGTCGCCGGAGGTGGTGTCGCCGCCGAAATCGTTCGAATACCAGACTTTGCCTTTGAACCAGTCCTTGCTCAGGCTGCCGTAGATCTCGAAGTAATTCGGATCCGAGCTGCTGTGATAGGTGTAATAGACCAGGCCGACGTCGTAACCCAGGCCGCCTTCGCTGGTGCCGGTGAAGCCGGTGTACAGGTCCACTTCCAGATCGGAATCGATGGGGCCGAAATCGACGTTGCTGCCCCAGGCGCCGACATACCAGCCGCTGTCCGAGGCGTAATCGACGCTGCCCTGGACAGCAGGATCCTGCGCTGTTTGGGTGATGCCGCGGAAGTCGTAGTCGCTTGCCAGCGTCCAGGTCGAAGTCACACCGGCATTCGCCGCCGTCGCTGCCCCCAGCAGTCCGATCGCAGCCAGAATCCTCGAATTTTGCATAGGTCTCCCCTTTGTGGTGAGAAAGAAACACGCCGTTACCGGCATGCGTTGGAATTTACTTTAAGTTGCCCAGACTGCGCTTGAAGCTGCAGCGGAAAAGCCACACATGCGCCCGCGTACTGAGAATGCAGCAAGCATGCCAACGAATTCAGGTTGATTCTGGTGGATCGCGATGGGGCAAACGACCCTTTTCTGCCCCATCCTGGGGCGGCGCACAGCTTCCGTGCACTATGCAGGCTCGTAAATCACATACAGCTTCGAGGTGGGCTCGATCACTTCCCACACGCCGCTGAAACCGGCGGGAATCACAAACGATGCGCCGACGCCAAACGTCCAACTGCGGCCGGACTCATGTTGAATGCGGACCCGGCCGCGAGTGATGTGGCAAAACTCGTTTTCGGAATAACGCACGCGCCACTTGCCCGGCGTGCTTTCCCAAACGCCGGCGAAGAAACGTCCGCTCGCGTCGCTGAAATAATTGCCCGCCACCTGCTCTGGATCGCCGGCCAGCAAACGTTCGGCCGGCGGCTTGGAATGCGTGGTTTCGGCAGCGCCGGTTGCGAAATCTACGATCGCTGCAGTTTCAACTTCGGTCATCACGATGCTCGCAAGACACATGCTGGGAACTCGACTCTAGAAGGGAGACGCTGAGGACTGCAATCCGCGGGAGGAAGCGGCCGGCGAGCGCCGGCCGCCTCGCGTCTTCGAGCTCACTGATTGCTTGCCACTGCGGAGGTGCCGGCCGGACGAATCGACAGACTCACCCGACGTTCCCATGCATAGGCTTCCAGGTCTCCTTTCGGCGCCGTCGTCAGATCGGCACCGTGCGCCGAAAGCTGGATCTGCTCCGGCGCGGCGCCACCGCGAATCAGCGCTTCACGCACGGCGTTCGCACGTTCCAGCGAGAGCTCGAGATTCTTCTCGGGCGTGCCGCGCGGATCGGCGAAACCATGCAACTGCACTTCGAGCTGTCCATGCAGCGCCAGCAGCTTGCCGAGGTCTTCGAGCTTACTGGCCACTTCCGTATCCATCTTCGTATCGTTCGTTCGGAACAACACGTCGGCATGCAGCCGCTGCGCCAGTGCGTCGAGCATTTCATCACCGCCCGTGCGCTCACTCGCCTTCGCCAGCGCGATGCGCGCGTCGTTCAGCTCCTGTTCGAGCTGCTTCGACTGCTCCTCCATCGCCTTCGCGTGCTTCTGCGCACGACTGGTCGTGCCGATGCCGTCACCGAGAATGCCGCCGACCATCGCACCCACCGCCGCACCGATCGGGCCACCCACAATCGCGCCCGCCGCCGCGCCGCTCGCCATGCCGACGCCTTCTTCCTTGGTGAATTTGTTTTTCTCGCCCGCGTAAGCCGCACCGCTGCTCAACGCCAGAGCCACCGCCGTAATCAACACCTTCTTCAACATGATCGCGCTCCTCTATCGCCTCGTCGTTGCTCCCCTGTTTTTTTGGGAGGCGGGTGACGACTTGCCCGTGGGAGCTATTCAGCGCCGGAATGCGGACTCAACCTGCGGCGCGCGATGGCGAGGTGCTGAAAGAATGTGGCGGATTGTGGTCTTGACACTCCCGGCGCCCGCCGGGAGAATCGCCGCCCCGCCGAATCGACCTGGAAAGGTAGCTCAGCTGGTTAGAGCACGGCACTCATAATGCCGGGGTCGAGGGTTCGAGTCCCTCCCTTTCCACCATTAATTCAAGCACTTGCGAATTGGGCTAGCTTCGACGATCCGGTCGTAAGTGTCTTGTAAGTGCGTACTGCTTCCTTGCACCCCATTGCTGGCCAAGGCGCCGCCCGCCCGTGTTAGAGCACGGACGGACGGCTACCACAACCCGCACTAATGTGGAGTGCAAGTCATGGGTACGCCGATTATCCCGCGAATCATCCGCGGGCGCCTGTTCTATCAAACTTCCGACGCTCTCTTTCCAACCTTCGCCCTGGCAGTAACCGCCCGGTCAGCGACCGACGCTCACCGACTCGATCTCGCCGAAGCACAGCCGCCCCTGCGCCGCTGTGAAGACTGCGCGCACGACCTCGGTCGCGACGTGCTGCGCGCCATCGGCAACTGCCCCCGATGGGGAACGAATCGCGCTGGCGTTGAGAGCGACTGCCCGGCGTTCGTTGCCAAGGACGGTGCCCGATGAACGCTATGAACCAGATTGCCGAGGCGCGTGCTTCGGCACTGTCGCTGCGGGCATCCGCCAAGGCATGCACCGGCGAGCAAGGCGCGCTGAAGTTCCGTCTGACGCGCGCGGCCGAATCGCTGGATGCGGTCGTGTTGATCGCCGTGCGCGGCATCGAGCGCGTCGAGCAGTTGGAATCGGCGCTGCGACTCACCGTCGCCGTGCTTGAAGGCAAGCCGTGCCGGCAGCAAGCGCTCGATGATGCCCGCGCCGTGCTCGTTGGGTGCGCGTCATGAGCCGCCGCAAGGCCACGGTGCGGCCGAAACGCACCAAGCAGACAGCGAGCAAGCAACTGAAGGCGCTGCAGGACGGCATCGCCACCGCGATCAAACAACTGAACGACGCACGCGAGAACGTGGGCGTAGCTAACTCGTTCGTGTTCATTTGTATCCAAGCGCTACTTGCACAAAGAGGGGACGATGTCGTCCCCGATGTCGCAACGGTGTTGGAGGCCGCATACGACAGACTGACGCTCGACCTCAATCGAAACCTTCGGGATGCACTCCAGGCGCTCGACCAAGGAGACGCGTCATGAACCGCCGTAAAACCGCCACGCTGAACGACGAGATGCGCCGGCTGCAGAAGGCGCTGGCCGTCCTGATCGCCATCCAAGCAGCCGCGGACGACGGGACATTCGACGTTGCCGATGCGCTGGCGGTCGTGATCCCGCTGGTGAGCGAGTCAATCGCCGGCCTCGATCGACTGGAGGTCAGCCATGAGAAACCCTGACTTCCACCGCGCGCTCGGCAAACGCATCACGGCCCTTCGGAAGGAGTTCGAGCTGACTCAGAAGGACCTCGCCAAACTGCTCGGCGTCTCGCACCAGACTGTCTTCGCGATGGAAGGCGGGTTTCGGCGCGTCTCGCTTGATGTCGTGCCGAAACTGCTCGACGTGTTCGGTGTGACCGTGAATCAGCTCCTGGGAATGCAGCCGATTCGACCGCTGCCCAAAACTCGCGTGAGCCCGGCTGAAGCGCGTCATCTCGAACGGTTGCGTCAACTCACCGCGGGCGATGTGCGCGTCGTGAAGCGCGTGACCGAAGCGTTGCGCGGCATTCAAAGATAGAACAAACCAATAGGAGAACGACGATGGAAATATCAGCAACACCGTCGGGGCAAATCATCATTCGCATCGAGGCTGATGAAGTTCTCAGCCTACGCGCCGCGTTTGTAAACTCCGCCATGGCTTGCCACGTGTTCGCGGAGAACGGTAAGCCCATGCTCGACTCATCCGTCACCGCCGAAAAGACTGCGGAATGGATGGAGCAGATCGGGGACGGATTAGAGAAAGCGCAGCGCTGACCATCCCCACAGACGCCTGCCATCAGCCCGCGATGCTCTCGGTCGCGGGCTTTTCTTTGAGCGGAGGATCATGGGAAGATGGTTTCGGCTAGGGAGGTTTACTGAGGGGATGTGATCTCCATGATGAAAAAACTCTTCTACTCGCTGCTGGCGCTCGCGGTACTCACCACGTGGTTCGTTCAAGGCATCTACCTCTACAAGTTCTCCGACCTGACACGTGTCGAGCTGTCATCTGATCAGGCCGTTTGGGGGCAATACGGTGACTACTTGGGCGGAACGCTTGGCACTTACTTTGGATTTCTCGCATTCATCGGCGTGTTGTTCACGGTGCTGCTACAGCATCAGCAGCTTGAGCACACACGTAAGCAATCAAAGCTGGATGAGATTCAACGCTTCGTCAGCTATGCTGCAAGTAAGGTCGATGCATTGATGCATCGGTCGCCTAAGATTCCGCCGGAACAGCTACGCCAAAGACTCCAAGGGAATGAGCTGCCACTGTCTGTCCACCAGCTACTCTTCGCAGTTGTAAATCTCCGGTTCGGCCGGTATCACAATCTTTCGCACCAAGCGGCTATAGCGCGACTCGATGACCTTCTGGGGTGCTTAAGACAAGAAACAGCAGGCATCGTCATCGAACTTCAACACCTTGTCACTGCACTACAGGCGTATGCGCAACACGGCGGAGATGCGTCAATCGAAGATCTGTATCGTGGTCTTTACAGAACAGAGGTAGGTGCACTCAATATGTTTGGGATGCTGTGCTCTGATCGAGTCGCGAGCTACTTCAATGCGCAGCAGATCACCGAAGAAATGGAACGGCATTGGCGGGAAATGCCGCCAGCTTTGGCATAGCAATCAAGAATCCGAGTCGCCCCCCCATGTAGAACGTCCGAACGATTGTGGTCATTAGTGCACCACCGCTTGATTGAGCAAAGCTTGGCATTCGAGCGTGTCGATCGTGAAGTAATCGCCGCTCATCAAACTGAAGTGAAGCCGCAGGAAAATTCCCTTCTCATCGTCTCGCAGAACTTGCAGTGACAGATGAAAGTCTTCGAACGAGGTAACGTCTCGCTTCTGCAGCTCGGCGTTGATGCGGCCAAGTGTCTCGGGCATTCTCATCGCGCGTCTCTCCCATGCTTCACGCACAGCTGCCACGGATTGTCCTGGCCGGTGCCCGGACGGACTCCGCGTGTGCGTTGATCGGTGTGCCACATCGAACCGCCGAACGTCACAAAATCGTCGGCTTGGTAGACGGTTTCGGCATCCCACGTGCCGCAGTATTCAAAGCTCTTTCGGTTCTCAAGCTCGGCGATGCGCTTCTCAAGCATGAACACCGCCGTCAGCGCAGTTTCGAGCGCTGCCGCAGCTGACGGCGGAGTACCCATGTTGCGCACGACGCGAGCTGCTCGCGCCTCTGGCGCTTCGTCTTTCATCACGCAGCCTCTGCGTAGTTCGCGTTCGCGATCTGAATCACGGCCGTGCTCGTGAGCGGGCGAGCAGAGATATATCTTTCTGCCTTCAGGCCCACCAGGTTCCGCTGCCACAACGATAGGAGAACGGTGCTCGCCGTGGTCGGGTTGTCCGGCGCGCTATCCATCTGCACCGAGGCCTGCTGAGCGGCTGACAGGACAAGCGTGTCGCTACCGACGGCTATCTGTTGCGCGTCAATCAACAGCAGGTCTGCGCCGGACGAATCCGCGACGATGCCGTCGATCGGCAGCACTTCGACGCCTGCGATATTTCCGCCAGTGACAGACAATTCCGGATACAGACGCAGGCCAGTGGTCGGATCACTCGCCAGTGCCAAGCGTGCGACGGTCTGCGGATCCGCCAGCAAAAAGAAACGCGAGCGTGCGTTCGGCGATGTTTGAACAATGGCGGCCGACAGGTCCGCCAGGAAGTCAGAGCTGCCGTTCACTGATGGCGGTGTGCCGGCGGTCAGCAGGTCAATGAATGTAGCGTTCGAAGCGCGAGCCACAGCGCTGCGCAACTCGTTGGCGAAAACCGCCTGACCGGCGCGCCGAAGCAGATCGTTGCTGATAACAACCAGTCCTGCAGATTTGGTCGGCTCCAATGCACCAGCATTGAATGAAACCTCAGTAACGATTTTCGGCGCAGCCTCATCAGCCTGCCCGGCGCTCGCCTGACTGGCGACGAAAACATGCGTTCGCAAAGGCAACTCGCGGGCATAGGGCGCGATCGCATCGTATGCACTGATGGTGGAAATCGATTCGATGAACGCCTCGGCGGAAATCTGATAGGCGTAAGAATTCACGAATCCGGCGTCGGTTGTCGTGCCCGCATCGACCGCGGCCTTGACCAGCGATAGCGCTTTTTGGTCACGCTGTTGCTCGGCGAACATCAGCGCATCAGTGAGATTCCCGCGCCCGAGAGCAACGGCCTTCGCGAACTGAGTGAGCGAAATAGACTCTGTGGTTGCCCGACCGAAAACCCGTTGCATCGTCACTTAACCGGCCCTCCGAGAGAAAGCCGCAGTCTCTGCGCGGTCGGTCGCATCGTCGATGCTGCAAATGTCGTTGGGTGTCGTCGAATGTCGCTGTTTGTCGCTTGGCGTGAGTGCCGCGGCCACAGCCGCGACCGCGTAGTACCAAGTACGCCCGATTGTCACCGCATCTGGACCGATACGGTCAGCCCGCCACCGAGCAAGCGTACGAATGTCGACATCCAGAAGCCGCGCGACATCACGCTCGCGAATGAAACCGGCCAGGCTCACAACGATATTGTTCGTGAGACAGATCGAGCAGAGTTCGTCGGCGGTCATCGCGGGCTCCGTTAGAACGCGTCGAACTCGTTGTACGCCTCTTTCGGCGCGGGGATCGACAGACGCTCGCGGCCGCTCGGAGCTAGACCGAAGTCACTCAGCAGCTTGTGTGCGAGGGAACGTTCGCGACTGAGTGCAGCGAGCGCAGGGTGAGCCTTGCGAGTGTCGCCGCTTTCGAGGATCAGGCCATCGGCTTGCAGCCTGTCCTCAAGCTGACCAACTGATGCCCACGTCCGGCTCAGCAACTCAAGTAGACCGACGTCGAAACGGCTCAGCGTTCCGAGCTCGATCGCGCGAGCGCCGAATGATTTCCAGGCTGACACAGCGTCGGCGCTGAGATGCTTCGGTGCCGCCGGCAATCGGGACAATGGCTCCACGTGCGAAACGTGCAAACGATCGGCTCTTAGGGTGCCAGAAAGGGCTTTTCGGGCTGTGCTTGTGCGGTTTCGAGACATCAATCGTTCTCATGTTTTTGCTACCGGGAGTGACAGGACGTGCGTGCGGCTGGGCGCGCGTTCGACGCGGTGACTCGTCCCAAAACGTGACCCTCGCCCCCAGGGGTGTGGCCGCTCACCGCCGCACCCGTGCTCGCCAGCACCGCAGACATTCGCGCACGCGGAACGGTCGTCGTGCCGTGGGCACGAACAGGCGAAGGCATCGCATGCAAGTGCGCGCCGGTCTCACTGACTCACCTGCTCGGCGAGCAGCAGCAACACCATCTGCGGATGGATGTGCAACATGCTGGAGATGTCGCGAGGTCGCAGGCCCTGTGCTGACAGGATGCGAACGCGCTCAGTCACCGACAGCTCGGTGAGTCCTCGCGAATCATCCAACGGCGTTGGACCTTTGCTCGCAGCGAGGATGCGCCAGTCGAGTGAGCCGGGGATGTTTCGGGTCATGGTTAGGATCTCCCGTCAGTCTGGTAGGTGAAGTCAGTGATCTGCCATTGCACTCTTCTCGCGCATACGCTTTGCCATCCACAAGGGAAGTCAGAGGGAGGAATGGGAGCAAAATGGTTGCAATAGGGAATCACTGACTGCACTGACTTCACCTCCGCGTAAGCCGCTGAGCCGCCGCGATTCGGTCACGCAGAGGCAAGGTGTGCTTGGCATAGACGGCCGTTCGTTTGCTGTCGAGCTTCCAAAGCCCGTCGTCTGCGTCATCGTTGCGGACGGGCACGTAGCCGGCGGATTCGAGCCGGTGAGGAATCTTCCGGCGGTTCCGGCGATCGAGCAGCCATTCGCGGAAGTCGTCGCTGATGGTCTTGCTGGCGAGCTGGCGAATGCTCAGCGCGTCGGGATGGCCGAGCACATCAATTACGTCGGCGAGCTCAGAATCCTCCGGGGCGCGATTGGAATCGACGATCTCGAAGAACGCTTGTGTCTTCGGCGGCGGCGCCTTCGGATTGAACACCGTCAAATCCAGCGTCGCGAGGTATGCGGCAACATGCTGGATGCCCCCGGCCGAGTACCAGCGCCATAAGTCATTCCAATACTGTTCGCTGAAATCTTCCTTCGTTCGATCGCTCCAGGCGACGAAGTGGCGACGGTCATCGGCGGGAAGATAGATGCCGTCCGATTTGTGATTGGTCGTGATGATGATGCCGCACACGTTCATGACCGAGTGCTCGCGCAAGTGCTTTTCATCGCAGCGGAGCACATCAGGCGGCGCGGCGGTGAGCACCTTCATGTGGTCGTAGAATGCGAACCGGTCCACGTCGCCCAGGTCGCGAGCTTCACTCACACGCAAAACCACTGACTTCACGAATCCATTGAACCGGCCGAGCAAGTGCGTCGGTGACACCTCGGCGAAATTCCAGGCACCGACTGCAGCCTTCACCGGCTCCAACAGCGTGTCCTTGCCGATCCCCTGCGCACCGCCCAGTACGAGCGCGTGATTGATCTTCTCGCCAGGACGTTGAACGCGATGTGCCAGCCACAGAATGATGTGCTCAGCCTCATTGCCGAATACGTGGCGGACGTGCTCGACCCAGCGCCCGGCTTTACTCGCATCGCCGGCCATTGGCTCGGGAGCGCGGTATAGGTTGAAGCACGTGCATCCGTGGCGATTGATCCATCCACCACCAGATACGACACGATGCTTGATCAACATCGACTCGCCGGGCGCCCAAGTCATTTGGTCGACCGGTTGATTCTGATCGAGCCAGGTGCTTGCAGGGATCGATTTATCCGGCGCGATCTGTACCGGTGGAATGCGAGAGTTGATGCTCGACGATGGCCACAGCTCGCGCGTCGGGACGAATAGATACTGATGCGCCGGCATGTATGCATAGAAGTCGTCGAGCGTGACAGCCTGCGGCTCAACCTTGGCTTTGCCGCGTGCGATCTGCTCGACCTCCGCATCATCCAGCGGCGGTTCGCACACGGCGCGGTTGAGAGCCTGCAATGCCTCGGTGATCTGCTCGACCGTGCGTCCCTGCTTGCGCAGGCGGAATGCCTCACGACTCAAATATTCATTGCGGCGCTTCTCGGGGACAGTCGCGCTGTCCCCGTTAGCGCCAATTGGCACCACCGGTGCGGCGCTGGAATTTCCGGTGTTTTTCGATGCACTCGATGGATTGGTGGTCAGCAGTTCGAGCAGCCATTCAGGCGGCTCGGTGATGTCATCCAGGTCACCGACGGCATCAAGTCCGTGCGCCGGCCACCAGATGATGTAACCACCCTCGCCGCGAACATCGACGCCGTCGGCGATCTTGCTGGCGCTGTTCCTGATCTCGACCTCAGGCATCCGGTAGAGTAGATGATGACCGCGGCGCGTGCGGTGAATGCGACCGCAGGCAAGAAACTCGTACCGCTCGCGATACCAGTCCGCGCCGTCGGGATCGACATCGACCACAACGATGCCGGAAGCCTTGCCGGTAGGCACGGCCAGCAACGCATCGGGATGACGAACTAGCCAGTCGTCGATTTGATCAAGGTCGGTCGTCGCATCCTTGAATCCATTGCGCGTCAACGGTTGTTTGTTGTTGGAGCATACAAACACGGGAATCCCACGTTTTGCAGCAAGTTCACAAGCCGCAGTAACCGGCGTGACGATATTGGCAACGGCGCTCACGAGCGCACCTCACGAGCACGGCGAGCTTCGTGATGGCAGCGCGGACAAACAACGTGATGAGCAAGCTTTGGCCGGAAGATGAGATCGCACGAACGGCACAGCGCCGCGCCAGTGCCGGGCGGTCGATAGCGCTGTATACTCCGCTGGCTCCCCTTGTTGATCTTGCCGCGGCCGGTGATGCGACTCACCGGCCCGGCGCCCTGCGCGCGCACGGTTAGGCCGCCGCCGACTTGCTGACTACCGGCATCACATTCTTGGAGCGATCAATCTTGTGTGCTTCCAAGTACGCGCGAACATCGCCGCGGCGATAGGTGATCTTGCGGCCGATCCGATAGAACGGCGGCCCAGCGTCGGCACCGCCCGCTGTACCCTTCAGACGCTTTGCGCGGAGCCACGGGACTCCAAGCGGAAACTCCGCCTCGACCTGGTACTCGCTGAGGTGTTCGTCGTCTCGATTATTCGCTGACAGGGCCGTTGCGCCCGTCGACTTTTCCGGCTGCTTTGCCATCGCCAGTTTGCCCCTTCGACAGATTACGATGGGCCGATACTGGCGTCGGCAGGACGCCTGTTATACACAAACAGGGGGCAAATTTTGGCCCTCAGTTTCTCCCGGCGCTGTCCCTTAGTCGACGAATCAGTGCAGACATGGACACCTCGGACTTCTTCGCCTTTGAAACGTAGTGCTTCAGGTCCTCGCGCTCGATGCCGGCCGCGGCAAAGGCCGCCTCTAGACACAGGTTCGCGAACTCACCCGCTTGAAACTCAAAGCCCGCCTCGATGAATGCGCGCTCTATGCCCATTGCGATGGTGAGGGCGGGATTGATCTTATAGACGGGCAACTCCTTCGCCCCACGAGAAGCTGCCTCGCTCAACAGCTTCAAGTCGGAAACCACGGTGGAGCGAATGTGCCTCATCAGGGCGATGAATTCGAATGATGGTGCCGCATCCTTGCCGATGGTTTGCCGCGCAATGAGTGCGACCAGGAATGCCATCGCATCATCGTCAATCTTTCCCAGCGTATCCGCAGTGGTCGCGGCCGACTTTGCAAGCGATGCCATCTTGCGCTTGCGCTCCTTTTCACTGGCGCGAGCAAGAAGGTTCTGCAGCCTCAATCCCTGCTCAGCACTTCGTGCAATGGCCCGAACGAACTTGGCGCGCTCTTCCGCAACCAGCGGATCGGACGCCGCGAGTGCTTTGCGTCCTTCGTTGCGTGCCTTGTCGTAGGCGGCGTCGAAGCCTGCTTCGATGACGTGCAACGTTTCGTCCGGGAACCGTAGCCGCGTGCGGCTCACGTTGACACCAGCCGCGCAACAGCCTCGCGCTTCTGATCGGGCGCCAGGTGCGCGTATCGCAACGTCATTGCCATTGAGCCATGACCCAGCAGCTCGCGCACGGTGTTGAGCGGCACACCGGCTTGCACGAGCCGCGACGCGAAGTGATGCCGCTGATCATGCCAGCGGAAGTTCGCAATCTTGGCGCGCTCGAGCAGCGCCCCCCATGCAGACTTGAAGCCGGTGTCGATCGGAAACACGCGCGTTTCGTCAGTGCGCTGCTCGCGCCACCGTTTGAGCACGTCGAGCACTTCGCTATTCAGCGGGATGTGTCGCGTGTCGCCCGACTTCGCGTTGCCGCCCTCGACGGTCAGGTGTTTCTGTTTGAAATCGACGTTCACCCATAAGAGCGCCAGGAGCTCGCCACGACGCAAGCCCGTGTTCATGCTCGTGATGACTGCCGGCGTGAGGTGGTCACCGAAGTGCGGGAGAACCGGCAACGGCTCCTGCTTGCGCTCCCGGCGCCATTTGTTTGCTGAGTGGCGGGCGGCGATCATCTCTGCGTCACGCTCGGCCAGCGCCTCGCGCAATCGCTGCTCTTCTTCGCGATCGAGATAGCGGACCTTGGGCGCTCGGTCGATCTTCGGCTTATCGATTTCGTGGACCGGGTTCGCGGTGAGTTTCTTGAGCTTCACGGCACGGCTCAGCACACCAGACAGCGCCGCGAGATCCCTGCGTACGGTGGCAGGCTTCATGCCCTTGCCGAACCGCTCCAGCTTCCACGCCTCCACTCGGTGGATATCGATGTCAGTGAGCGGCCGTTGCTTCCAATCGGCGAAGTGGCGTTCGATGCGCTCCAGTGTCCCGCCGGCGCTCTTTGGTCGGTTAGCCTTCAGCCAGGGTGCATAGGTTTCTTCGATGAAAGCACCGAGCGTCACTGCGTCCACTACATCGATGCCGAACATCGGCGGCCGGGCATGCGCGACGTTCCCGAGCACGCGCTGACATCGCTCACGCGCTTCGTCCGGCGTCAGCTCGCCGACCTTCCCTAACGTCTTTCGCTTGCCTCGACCGTACTGTGCGATATACGAGCGCATCCCAGACGGCTGCACACGGAGGATGAAGCCAGGGAGCCGCGTATCGCGGATCTCGAAGGGTTCAACGCCCGCCTGCGCTTCTTTACTCGCAATCAGTCTCGCACCGATGATAGCCCGCACGCTTGCACCTCAGTTCCACCGGAATTCGAAGTGCCGCGACCAACTTCTCAGCACTTATAAGTGCAAGTGTGCTATAAAGCCATCGCAATTGGTAGCAATGACGGGCAAAGGGTATCAGTGCGAAAAGTGCTGGAAAATTCGGTGTTTCGGCGAGTTGATGCTAGATTTGCCGCTGGTTAAAGAATAACCAATGAGAGCCCAAAAACGCTCTCATAATGCCGGGGTCGAGGGTTCGAGTCCCTCCCTTTCCACCAATCAAGTCTTTATCTTTCAGCGGTTTAGCTCGTGGCATCTTAGGCCGTGACCGTGCTGCTGGCTCACCCACAATGGGCTCTTGCCGAATGACGGCGCCCCCGGCGGTGAAAAACAGATGCTCATGATCGATCAGCCCGGCGGCCTTCAATCGCCCTCGTAGTTGGAACTGGCGCGCGACGGAGCCCCGCGAAAAATCGAACTCGTCATCGCTCGCCTGCATCCGAAGACCATCAAGGCGGCTCACCTGCATCTCGCGTAGATGACGGTTCTTCAGTCAAGCGCCCGCCGTTCGCAACTCGCTGGCCATTGATTCATGACGGCGCGAGCTTCACTGGTTGTCTACAGAGGTTGTGACATCCGGACGAGGATCAGGCACAAAGCCATCCCGATTCGGCATACGAACCCTCGGGAGCGTGCGTCGATCCAAGACCTTCCCCATGGGAAGAATGTCATTCTTCTCTAATACCCAAGCCGTCACCGCATACACCTCGTCCGCCGTCAGCACTCCAGGAGTGTTGTATGGCATTGCGCGGCGGACGTAATCGAACACGGTCGTCGCGGTTGGCCAGTAACTCCCGACGGTGAGCAATGGCTGATTCGTGGCAAGCGTGCCGCGCCCACCCACCAGCGCCGGAAAATCTCCGCGCCCTTCACCTTGATCTCCGTGGCAGGCGGCGCAGTGAGTTGCGTAGACCTTCGCTCCCTCGCGCGCGGTGCCTTGACCCTTTGGCAACCCGTCGCCGTTTGGAAGCACGGAAATATCCATCGATGCGATCTGATCTGCTGTCAGCGGCTGACCCAAGTCATAGCGAACATCGACGCCATCCGATGGCTGCGACGCAGACGGATCGGCTATTGCCGCCGACGCCAGCAACAGCGTGAAAAGAATGTGCCGATCAAACATGAGTCACCTGCCCGTCGGATCCGAGCTTCCATGGCTTCATACCGTTGAAATGATTGAAACCGTCCGGACCTTCTTTCATTCCGCGTACGGCGACGATCGCTTGCCGCGACGGTTGAATGTATCCGCTCTCGTCGCGTGACCTGGAGACGAGAATGGTCTCTTGCCCGTCCCACCTCCAGGGCAACCGAAAGCGTGTAAATGCTTTGCTCAGAATCGGAGCTTGCAGTTCGGCACGCGACCAGGTCGCTCCACCGTTTGTGGAAACATCCACCTGCTCGATGCGCCCTCGGCCGGACCAAGCCAGACCCGAGATCTCGATCCAGCCGTGACTGTCCACGCGCTGACCGCCGGAGGGCGAAGTGATAACGGAGTTGGCTTCCATCTCGAAGCTGAAAGCGCGCGCTTTGCCATCGGGCATGAGATCGGTGTAACTCGCCGCTTCGTCACGCGTCATCATCGGTTGATCGATGACGTGAAGACGATGGAGCCACTTGACGCTCACATTGCCTTCCCAGCCGGGCGCGAGAAGACGCAGCGGATAGCCCTGCTCCGGTCGCAGCGCCTCACCGTTCTGACCATAGACGACCAGCACGTCATCGAGCGCTTTCGCAAGCGGAATGCTGCGAGCGTGACGTGAGGCGTCCGCGCCTTCGGCCAGAATCCATTTTGCCGCTGGCTTCAGGCCCACTTCACTCAGCAACGTGCTGAGTCGGACACCGGTCCATTCGCTGCAGCTGACCAGACCGTGACTTTGCTGGACGGTAGCGCCTGGATTGCCTCGATGTTCGCGGCCTGCATTGCCGCCGCACTCGATGAAATGAATGCGAGATACCGACGGCAACCTGCGCAATGCGCTCATCGAAAAGCGCTGCGGCCGCTCCACGAGACCATGGATGGCAAGTTCGTGACTCGCCGGATCGAGCGTCGGAACACCAGAGTGATGACGCTCGAAGTGCAACGATGAGGGCGTGATGATTCCAAACTGATCCTGCAGCGGTGAGCGGCTCGACCCCGTCACGGGCGTCGATGACTGTGGAAACAAGCGAGCCGACCGCTCGAACGGCGACCTGTCGCCATATTCGCGCCTCGGTGCGCCGAGAGTACGAATTCCCTCTGCGCCGGCCACAGCAGGAATCGAGGCAATGGCGATCGAGCCGGCGCCTACGAAAGAACGCCTGGTCAATCTCGCCGCCGATGCACCATTCGTTCGTGACTTCATCGTCCTCACTCACTCGCTCGTTATTCGTCGAATTACGAATAATTCGGCCAAAAAAATCACAGCGCCGCGATCATCTTCTTCAACGCGGCCAGGCGTTCGACATTGACGCAATAACAGGTACGCGTGCCGTCGTCGCAGGCCGAGATCAGGCCGGCTTCCTTCAACGCGGTCACATGCTGAGAAACTGTGGACGGCGCCAACGGCAGAACGTCCGTGAGCTTGCCGAAATAGCACGTGCCGTAATCTGCAAGGTAGTTCAGCAGCTTCACCCGTGCCGGGTGCGCCAACGCCTTGCACAGCGCTGCCAACGCCTCCTCGTCCAGTTGCTGGCGCGAAGACGCTCGATGCGAGGCTCTGCTTTGTCGGGTGCTGGCGCGCAAGTTTCATTCATCGTTCGTAATTCGACGAATAAAGAATAGCCGCCTCGGCGCAGGCGTGTCAAAAGGCTCAACCGATCGACTTGCTCTCAAACCAGCATCGATTGCTGGGCGAAGATACCCGCCATCGCGCCCTGCGATGATGCCAGGGTGACCGAGGGCAAGAAGGTGGTGGCGAGGTCGCCGCCGGCGTAGATGCCGGGCATGCTGGTTTGGCGGCGCTCGTCGACCTTGAGGGCGATGCCGACGGGCGTATCGACCGTGGCGAGGCCCAGTGATTCATGCAGGCTCGAGGACGGCTTGTTGCGCGGATGGGCGAACAGGACGTCGACCGCGATATTGCGGCGGGTATCGAGATTGACGGTGGTGATATGGCCCTTGTGATGGGCGATCTCGACGATCCGGCCATCGACGACGGGTATCTTCCGGCGCGCCAGATCGGCCCGGATATCGGAAGGAATGTCGTGACCATCCGCGAAGACAGTCAACGTGTCAGTCCAATCGTGGAACAGCCTGGCAGACTGGTGCGACTGTGGGCCGGACCAGACGAGACCCCAATGCTGGCCGGCGACTTCAAAGCCGTCGCAATAGGGGCAGGGCACGATGGACGTGCCCCAGCCTTCGGCAAAGCCCGGAACATCAGGCA
>CAMLEO010000158.1 GCA_946478975.1 uncultured Steroidobacter sp. | reverse complement strand
CGACGCCTGTCCGTTGGGATCGTTGTAAACCGCGACCTTGTCGCCGCTGTAAACATCGCCGGTGCAGTAGGGAACATAGATCATGTTCCAGTTCTGCGTCTTGACCGAGGTCCAGGGATGCACGCGCACGACGAACGGGCTGACCAGGCTGCTTGCCGGGTTCATCAGGCTCATGTAGTCGTCGGGGATTCCATTCGGATTGCGAGCGCCGCGCACGCCGTTCTGGCCGGTGCAGCTGGCGTAGTCCCAGCAGGCGCCGCCGCCCTCCATGTAAATAATGGTATTGCGCGTGTTGGGAACGCGATTGACGAAAAATTTGTACTGCGAGCCGTTGCCGCATACCGCGCCTGTCGATGGCGCGAGCTTGATGGTCTGCCATTGATAGTAGGCGCCCGGGCTGAAGCCATCGTTATAACTCGACGGATTCGGCAGCAACGGATACGGGCCCTGCATCTGAGCCGCCGTCACTGGATTGTCTGCAGGCGGCGGCGATACCAGGTTCACCACGGTCTGCCAGGCGGAGTAATCGCCGTTTTCGGCGTGGGCCCGAGGGATCGAGCCTGCGATGCAGGCGAACACTATCGCCGTAGAAACAAACATCGCACGTAGAGGGGGGCAAACGAGTCCGGTCATGACCTGCTCCTTGGAGTCTGTCCGCAACGCTCGCCATGAGACGACGCGATGCTGCGCTCCTGATGACAACAATGTCAATGCGCTTGCAAAGCCGGGGATATCACTTAGTGCGCCGCACGCGTTGCGTCGCGCGATGCATGTGCACGTGCGCGCCCTGTGCAAAGTGCGACTCAGTGCCGACTTTGTTTCAAAACACCGGGCAAGAATGCGCCGCCTTCGAACGGGCCGGTTGCACTAGAAACATACAAAACAAACATTGCACGCGAACATCATGGACGTGAATTGCTACAGCAGCGCTGCTCGATGAGAGCGCGCGATCTCACATTGACCGGCATCGGTCTGCCGGTGCGCGCCGAGCTGCGATTGAAGTCGCTGCTCGAAGTCGTCAATGCCAAGACCACCGATCGCTGGTCGTTCGTCGGGCATGGCGATGCGCACGTCGCGATCTGCGATCCGGCTTCCGCGTTGTCGTCCGTGACGATGAAACGTGGTGCCGCCGGCGCGACTCGTTTCTTTTCTTTGGTCGAGGATGAATCGCTGGCGGCCGCGGGCACGAGCGCCATTCGAGACCCGATTCGCGCCGCCGACCTGATCGAACTGCTCAACCTCGTCTCCTCGACCTTGAGTTGCGAAGCTCCGCAAAAGGAATGGGCCGCGCTGAATGCGACAACGACCACATCGATGGATGGAAGAGATGTCTTTCCTGTCGCGGTCGCCTTGCGTGGGATTGCCCGAGCAAAGGGACCGTCGACGTATGTGCTGCAAGCAGGCGCGTTCGAGATGCACGTCATTCCGTCCGCACGCACCGTGCATCTCATGGAGCCGGTGGACGACCAGGGTTTGTCAGGGCTGGCGGCGCCAGGCGTGCCGATCAGCATTCGCGAACTGCCGGCAACTCATGAGCATGGGCTGGTCGCCCAGTCTTGCAAGATCCATGAGTTTCTGTGGCGGCTGGGGCTGCACGGAGAAAAGACTCGGCTGCTGCCCGAGCTGCCGGCTGACGCGTCGTTCAAGCTGCGGCGCTGGCCGGACTTCGGACGTATCGATCACACGCCGGCTCACCTGCGGCTCGCGGCTCGCCTCGTGCGTCATAAGGCAACAGTGCTCGAACTTGCGATGGCTGCGGGTTTGCCAGTGAGCAACGTCAACGCATTCATCAACGCGTGTTGTTTGTGCGAGCTCATCGAAGTGCATGCGGTGGAGCAGGCTGCCCGGCCGACGCGCACGACGACATCTGAACCGCCTGCGCGTTACGCGGGGATCTTCCGGACGATTCGCTCGGTGCTGGGATTCGGAGCGGCGTCATGAACGCGCAGGAATACAAACTCATATTCACCGGCACGATGGGCGCGGGCAAGACGACGGCGATCTCTACGATCAGCGAGATCCCGCCGGTCAGCACTGACGTACAACGCTCCGAAGCAGGCGACGACACGAAGGTGACGACGACCGCCGCGCTCGACTACGGCGAAGTGACATTGCCTCGCGGCGACGTGCTGCGAATGTATGGCACGCCGGGTCAGGCCCGCTTCGATTTCATGTGGAAGATTTTGAGCGAAGGTGCGCTGGGTGTGGTCGTGCTCGTCGACAACCGTCGTCCCGATCCGCTCGCCGATCTGCGGGAATATCTAACGGCATTCGGCGATGTCGTCGCCGGCTCGCGCGCCGTCGTGGGCGTGGGTCGATGTGAAACTCATCCGGTTCCCGATCTGGACGCTTATTACGACGCTGCCGCCGAGCTCGGATTCAGCACCCCGATCGTTTCGGTGGACGTGCGACAGCGTGCGGACGTGTTGCTGTTGCTGGACATCTTGTTTCACCAGATCGAAGCGGCGGACGCATGAGCAAGAACCCGGAATGTCAGTCCCATCTCGACGCGCTTCGTGGCGAGCATCGCGAAATCGCTGGAACGTTGCTGTCGACGATGGATGGATTCGAGGTTGCCGCAAGCGTCGGCCCGCAGATCTCACCCAGGAAAATGGCCGCGATGACCAGCTCGCTGCTGGCGCTTGCCGAAGCCGTCAGTCGCGAAAGCTCGGTGGGCCAGTGTCGCGACCTGGTGATCGAATCGAGCGCCGGGCTGGTGTTGATGATGGACGTCCCGAGTACCGAACGCAGATCCGTGCTCACCGTGTTGTGCACGGAGGCGGCGGTGCTCGGGCGCGTTCGCTGGGCTGCACGCAACGCCCGCGAAGCGATCGCACAGGCGCTCGACGCGCAACCTCTTTCTTAGCCCCGATCGGGAATTCTTTACTTCAGGAGTATGTGAATGCCAAGTCTCAATGATTCGCTGAACGCACTGATGCGGACCGATGGCGCGATGTGTGTGGCGCTGGTCGATTCGAACAGCGGCATGATGTTGGGCAGCGCGGGCTCGGGGGTCGACCTGGAGCTGGCAGCCGCCGGCAACACCGAAGTGGTGCGCGCCAAGTTGAAGACCATGCACAGCCTCGGGCTCGCGGACAAAATCGAAGACATCCTGATCACGCTCGGCAAGCAATATCACATCATCCGCCCGGTGGCGGCGAAGCCCGGGCTGTTTATCTACCTGGTGCTCGACAAGATCAAGGCGAACCTGGCGCTGGCCCGCCGCAGCTGCCAGGAGCAAGAGCAGACGCTCACGCTGTAACTCACGCACCCACGAGGAAACATCGTGCTGCTGACGCTCGGCTGAGGCGAGGCGTCGCGCGTTTCCATGGCAGTCATCAGTTCCACCCAGGAGGCGCTGGTCGTGCGGATCGTCTATGACGGTCCGCCGATGGCGGGCAAGACCACCAGTCTGCGAACGCTGGCGGCCAGGCTGGGCAGCACGTTGCAGACGCCGGCGGAGATCGATGGCCGCACGGTGTATTTCGACTGGCTGGATTACACCGGCGGCTTGTTCGAAGGCCGACGCATTCGCTGCCAGATCGTGAGTGTGCCCGGGCAGGCGAGTCTCGCGTCTCGTCGGCGGGCATTGTTGGAAACGGCCGATGCGGTGGTGTTCGTCTCCGACACGACGCGAGGCGAGATCACTCAAGGACGCAGCTATTTGCACAGTGCGCGAGTGGCGCTTGGCGCGCGGGAAGGTCCGCCGGCCGGCATCGTGCTCCAAGCAAACAAACGTGACCATGTGGATGCGGTGCCACTGAGCGACTTGCGCTCGGCGCTCGATGCGCCGGACGAGAAGGTCGGGATCATCGAGTCGGTGGCGACGGATGGCTCAGGGATTCGCGAGGCGTTCGTGTTTGCCGTCAGGCTGGCGCTGGATCGCGTGCGAGAGCTGATGAAATGTTCGCAGCTGGAGACGACTGAGCCGCCAATCGACAGCGCGGACGATCTGCTCCATGACTTCGAGCGGCGCGAAGGTGGCAAGTTAGATCTCGTGGCGCTGTCGGGTTTGCGACATACGCGAGTCCCGACCGACACGGACGATGCCAGGCCGAGCCTGCCGCGTGCGGATTTGCCAGGAGGCATGATCTGGCCGCCGGTGGCAGGTCGTTTGATACTTCACGAAGCGACCACGACTGCGCCGTCGTTGCGGCAGGAAGCGAACGGCGACTGGTGCGGCGTCGGCACGAGGGGATGGTGGATCCAATCGCCGGCGCATGCGGAGTTTGGAACTCTCTCTGCGGCGAGAACCGCGATGCTCGAATGGGCGCCCGCTCATTCGGCACATTCCGCCACGTTGGCCGGGCGCCGTTGTATCGCGCTCTCGGAAGAACGAGGCGAGTGCTATCGGCTGTGGCAATGTGTTTCGACATCGACGACGTTGCGCGACCAGCTCGAACAAGCCTTGAATCGGGACGTGGCGACAGTGGTGGAAACATTGATGACGATTGCGCAGGCGCTCATTCGTGCGCGCACGCGCTGGCAGGATGCCGACGCACTTCCTGTGCGCATCGATACCGTGACATTGAGTCCGGCCGGGCCGAGATACGCTCCTCTGATGCCGTATCCATGCGTCGCTGAGGAGGGGCGCGCGAGTGAAGACTTGCTGACTTTCTTACGTCGCGAGTTCGCCAGCGCGAAGGGTCGTTTAGCCGGCATTCATCAAGAGCTGGTCGCGGCCGCGAAATGCAAGTCGGACCCCGCCGCATCGCTCATCAATTTGCTGCTACAGGCCTGAAGGGGCGTGGACCCGGCAACGGGTTTGTGACCTGGCGCACGCAGTTGCTCGGGAGACCCCGGTACTTTTCAGGTTCCGGATTTCCGCCCAGGGGCTGTGACTTCGATGCCTAAATCGACCCATCGATCGATGCTGCGCACAGGCGCTGTGCTCTCGCTGCTCGCACTGAGCGGCTGCGCGACCATGGATCGGGAAGAGTGCCTCACCGTCGACTGGCGCACCGTCGGTTATGAGGATGGCGTCGCCGGCTATTCGGGCGATCGCATCGGCCAGCATCGCAAGGCCTGTGCGAAGTACGGCGTGACCACGGACCTGGAGGCTTATCAGTCGGGGCGCCAGGAAGGATTGCGAGAGTACTGCGTGCCTGCCAATGGTTTCAGGTTGGGGTCGCAGGGCGGCAGCTACTCCGGCATGTGCCCGTCGGACCTGGATCCTGCGTTCTCGGATGCGTTCGCGTCCGGTCATCAGCTGCATGTGCTGGAGTCGCGGCTCGCCAGCGTCGAATATGATTTGAATGCCAAGCGTAACGCGCTCGAGAACGCGGAGTCGGACATCGTGTCTCGCTCGGCGAGAGCGATCAGCACCGATGCGACCCCTGAGCAGCGGGCGCAGGCAGTGGTCGATGTGAAACAGCTCGGCGAGCGGGTCGGGCGCCTCAAGACCGAGATCCGGCAGCTTGAAGAAGAGCGCGTCCATTGCGAACGTGACGTCGAGGACTATCGCGCGTCGTTGCAGATGCCCTGACCATATATCGCGCCGGGTGCGGAACCCCCGGTGCCCTTCCGATGTTGACGGGGCATGCCCCGTGAAATCACCGTTTCCGTCGGCTCACTCACGCTGTTTGCAAACATTGCCGGCAGTCCGGAGCGTCCTGCGCTTTGTCTGCTGCACGGCTGGCCGCAAACCCACGTAATTTATGACGGCGTGATCGAGGATCTTGCGCGGGACTTTCATGTGCTGGCGTTCGACCTGCCAGCCATCGGCAAATCGCAAGGAATGCCCCGTGGCGCTGACAAGTCGACGCTCGCCGCTGTAATGATTTCAGCGTGCGAAGCCGCCGGCGCTCGTATGCCGGTGATCGCAGGCGTGGATATCGGCGGCATGATTGCGTTCGCAGCTGCAAGAGATCACGGCTCACGAATCAAAGCTGCGATCGTCATGAACACGGTGATCGCTGGCATAGAGCCATGGTCGAAAGTCGTGAGCGATCCGCGCATCTGGCACTTCGGCTTTCACAGCGTGCCCAAGCTTCCTGAACTGCTGGTGCAGAGTCACCAGCGCGAATATTTCGATTTCTTCACCGACGTGCTGGCGCGCGATCCAAAACGGATTTCGGCCGCGCTGCGCGACGAGTTTGCGCGAGGTTATAACAAGCCGGAGTCGTTGCAGGCCGGCTTCGACTGGTATCGAGCGCTGCAGGCCGATGCAAAACACAATGCCGAGCGCAAAACGGTTTCAACGCCGCTGCTGTATTTGCGCGGAGATGCCGATCCTCGCTCGATCGACGACTACATCGCCGGCTTCGAGGCGGCAGGCGTATCAAACCTGCAGTCGGCCGTCGTAGCAAACAGCGGAGAGCTGGTGATGCTCGAAGCGCCAGGGCAGTTCACGCAGCTGGTGCGAGAGTTCGCGAGCCAGCAAGCCCTCAAGTAGGTCCGGGAAGCGCCTGCAGTTTGCGCACAAAGAATTCGAACTGACGGCGCTGCACGTAGGCGATCGGGCCGGTGGAGCGGCCGACGCTGTGCTCGGCGCCGGGCACGACGAGCAGCTCGAAATCTTTGTCCGCTTTGATCAGCGCATTGACGACCTGCATGGTCGAGGCGGGGTCGACATTGGAGTCCTGCTCACCGACGATCAGCAGCAGCTGGCCGCGCAGGTTGGCGGCATGCTCGACGCCCGACGCCGCGATATAACTTTCATCGACCGGCCAGCCGAGCCACTGCTCGTTCCAGCTGATCTTGTCCATGCGATTGTCGTAACAGCCGGCGTAGGCCACCGCGGCTTTGTAAAAGTCAGGATAGAACAGCAAGGCATTGAGCGCGCTTTGGCCGCCGGCAGACGCGCCATAGATGCCGACGCGGCTGATGTCATAAGCGGGGTCGCGAGCGGCGAGCGCCTTGTGCCAGAGGATGCGATCGGGGAAGCCGGAGTCGGCGAGATTCTTCCAGGCCACGTCATGAAATGCCTTGGAACGATTCGCCGTGCCCATGCCGTCGATCTGTACGACGATGAAGCCGAGGTCGGCCTGCGCCTGCATGCCGATCACCTTGTCGCCGCCGGAATGAAAGCCGAACGGCCAAAACGTTTTGGGCACGAAGCTGTCGTGCGGGCCGGCGTAGATGTTCTCGATCACCGGATATTTCTTGGCCGGATCGTAATTGCGCGGACGCACGACCAGGCCCCAGATGTCGGTGACACCGTCGCGACCTTTGGCGACGAAGGGTTCCGGCGCTTTCCAGCCTGCAGCGGTGAGGCGCGAGATATCGCCTCGCTCCAGCGTCGCAATCAGCTTGCCGTCGCCGCGGTGAAGTTCTGAGACCGGCGGCATGTCGACGCGCGAATAGGTATCGACGTAGGCGGACATATCGGGTGCGAAGCGCACTTCGTGCGTGGCGTCGGCAGTGGTCAGCCGAGTGAGATTGGAGCCATCGAAGTCGACGCGGAACAGATGTTTGAAATAGGGATCTTTGCCCGCATCCATGCCGCTGGCCGAGAACCAGATGTGTCGATGCGCGTCGTCCACTTGGAGTACGTCGCGCACGATCCATGATCCTCGCGTGATCTGCTTGAGAGTGCCGGTGGTTGTGTCGGCGAGATACAGATGCCGCCAGCCGTCGCGTTCGGAGATCCACAGGATCTCGCGACCGTCGTTCCCCACATCATGACGATAGCGGCGGTCGGCGTAGACAAAAGTTTTGGCGTCTTCGGTGATCACGGCCTTGGCCGCACCGGTGGTGCCATCCACCTCGATCACTCGCGCCTGGCCGTGACCGCGTCGATCGTAGTCGAAAACAAACGTTCGGCCGTCCTCGCGCCAGTCCGCGATCGAAAGCTCGTAGGGATTGGGGAACAACGCGTCGTCGATCTCGGTCCGACGGCGCTCGGCGACGTGAAACAACACGAGCCGTTCGAGATCGACAGCATCGCCCGGCTTCGGATAGAGCTGCGTGCGTACCACTGGCTGCAGCTGATCCTTCGGCGACGATTCGACGCGAATGACTTCGCGCCGGTATCCCGGCCGCACGCGATACGCGACCAGCCGCGTGGAATCAGGTGACCAGACGATAGTTTCCGGATCGTAAAAGTCACCTGGCGTGCCATCGGTGCTGAGCGCGATCGCGTGCTTCGAGCCGACGGCGCGAACGACGACGTTGTCGTCATTCACCAGCGCTTCCCACTTGCCGTCCGGTGACTGCCGCGGATGATTGTCGGCCGGCACACTCAAGTCACGAACGACGCCGAACGCACGCGGTCGGCCGGTTTCCGTTTCACCCTTGGCGCAGTGATAAGTCACGATGCCGCATGTCCAAGGCTCGCCCGCCACTTCGATCGCAATGGCGCGGTTCTGGTCGATGTAATCGAAGGCATCGAACGGCAAGCGCAGCGGCTGATAGTGCTCGCCGGTCGCTTCGCCCAGCGCCGCTGCGAGCTTCGCAGCGTCGAATGGAGTGCGTCGCTTGACTGAGGGCAACTCGACTTCCACGAACGCAAAGCCGCCTTCAACCGTCTTGCGATAATGGAAACGTTTGCCGTCGTGGGTCCAGGTGGCGGGCTCCGCGACATCGCGCGTTAGATACATCCAATCGTCGCGCAAGGAGACGGACCGGCGGATCGCCGCCGCATCGGGAGCCGCGGCGGCGGGCGCTGCCAGCATCGACGCCAGCAACATCGTTACAAACATTGGTGAGCTGCGCATCAGTGTGCCGTCTTCGGTTGGCCAATCTTCAGCATGACCGCGCCGTGGCGAGGTACGTCGACCGCGTAGCTGCCGTTGAAACTTCCCAGGTCGCGCTGTTCCCACAAGTTGCGAACCGGCTGCGCGCCCTTGAGACCGAGGTCCAGCCACTTCGCTTCGATGCGCCGGGGTTCGAGGCCGCGATTGAACAGCGCCACAGCGATGGTGCCGTCGGCGAGCGGACGCGACCAGATCTCCATGCGATCTTTCGACCACACGCGACTGCCCGCTTTGCCCAGCACATCGCGTGTGACATCCAGCACTTCATCGTTCGTCAGCAGGTCGAGCGTGAACCGATCGAGCTTCGACAGATCGGCGCCAATGAACAGCGGCGCCGCCTGCAGCGCCCAGAGTGTGAGATGCAACACCTGCTCATCGGGCGTGAGCCGCGTCGGATGCAGGTTCGGGCCCCAGCCAACGGGACCGACGACCAGCATGTCCGTATCGTTCCAACGACCGGGACTCACATATTTTTCGCGGCCGGCCTGGCGGAAGCCGACGCTGTCGAGATTGGCCCACATATCGAGCAGGTCGCCGGTGGTGCGCCACAAGTTGCCGCCGACTTCGCCGCCCCATTTCCAAACATCGCCGTAACCGTACTGGCACAGGCTGAAAACGATGTCGCGATTCTGCGCAGCCAGCGCGTCGCCCATGATCTTGTATGGCTTCTTCAACTCGGCGAGCGAATGATCCTTGGCGATGTCGTCGTACGAGCACCAGTCATATTTCAGAAAGTCGACGCCCCAGCGTGCGAACGTGGCTGCGTCCTGCGCTTCATGCGCATAGCTGCCTTGGAAATCGCCGCAGGTCTTGGGGCCGGGTGAGGAATAGATACCGAACTTCAATCCCTTCAAATGCACGTACTCGGCGAGCGCTCGCATGTCCGGGAATTTTTCGTTGGGTTTGATCTCGCCGTTTTCATCGCGGCTGCTGGTCCACGCGTCGTCGATCACGATGTAATCGTAACCGTGTGCGGCGAGCCCGGAGCGCACCAGCCAATCGGCGGCTTCGCGAACTTTCGCGTCGTCGACGGCCGTGCCCCAGACGTTCCAGGAGTTCCAGCCCATCGGCGGCGTCAATGCCAGCTCGTTCTTGTCGGCGACGATGCGGAGAGGGCGCTCGGCGCTGTCCTTGCCGTTTGTGACTTTCAGTCGCACGTCGGTGGTGCCCGCGGTCTTCAACATTCCTGTGATGATGCCGGTCTGCGGATCGAGTTGCAGGCCTGCGGGTAAGCCATCGGCGGAGAAGCGGAGCGAGCCCGTGCCCGTGGCGGGAATGCGATATAGAAACGGACGTCCGGGAGTGGCGCCATAAACGAGCGTGCCATGGATCGCGAGCTGGTGCGAATTGTTAGCTGCGATCTTTGGCGTCGGCGCCGCCGGTGCGACGTATGGTGTCGGGCGCCGCGACGTTCGCGACACGAGCTCGATCTTCGCATCGGCCCAATTGGCGAGATCGCCATTGCTGGTGTCGCCGCCGTCATCCAGCAGCAGCGTGATCGTGCGTGCGCCAGTGAGATTCGCTTCCAGGACCTGCGGCGCATCGCCGACTTTGAGGATGCCGCTGTCCGCGAGCTTGCGATCGTCGACCCACACTTCGAAGCGCACCGTGCCTTCGCGTTTGCCTTCGTTCGCACTGTCGTCGAGCCCGACCACGGCGCTGAAGTGCCTGGCCTCGCCGTGCAGATCGAGCACCAACTCGCTGATGGAACGCGTACCGATGCCGCGCTCGTAAGTTTTGCCGTCCATGATCAGCTTGCCGCCGCCGACCGCGTGCTTGGCCAGAGGCGCGCCGCGACGTTGGGTCATCGCTTTGAGATCGATCTCATCGAGCCAGAAGGCGGTGTCCTGCGCCAGAACTTGCGTGGACAGCAGCAGGGCGGCGAGCGAGGCAAGTAACTTCATAAGATATATAGTATACCAACCTCCTCGCCAGTTCAGCGGCGGCGGAGCGCGATCAGCCTTCGGCGGCGATCTTGCGCAACGCTTGCTCGAACGCGGCGACCGGCTGGCCGCCCTGGATCAGATATTTGTCGTTGATGATGACCGAGGGCACGGCCTGGATGCCTTGCTCGCGGTAGAACTGCGCGCGCTCGCGAACTTCGTTTGCATAAAGATCGGACGCGAGGATCTCGCGTGCACGCACGGGGTCGAGCCCGACTCGTTGCGCGACCTCCACCAGCACTTCGTGATCGCTCGGGTCGCGGCCTTCAGTGAAATGAGCAGCGAATAAAGCGCGCTTCAACGCGTGCTGGCGGCCTTCGAGCTCCGCCCAATGCAACAGGCGATGAGCATCGAACGTGTTGTAGACGCGCGAGCGTTTGCCCATGTCGAACGTGAATCCCAGCTCGGCGCCGCGGGCGCGGATGCCTTCTTGGGTGCGTTCGATTTGTTCGCGGGTCGAACCGTACTTTTGCGTGAGGTGCTCGACGATGTCCTGGCCGCCGGCCGGCATGCCGGGATTGAGCTCGAACGGCTGGAAGTGAATGTCCGCGCTCACATCGTTGCTGGCGTTCTCCAGCGCTTGTTCGAGCGCGCGCAGTCCGATTGCGCACCAGGGGCAGGACACATCGGAGACGAAATCTATCTTCAGCGGGGCTATTTTCAGCGGGGCAGGCATGAGGTTCGCTCTTGGAGGGCTGCCCAGTATGTGAGTCCCGACGAGCGCTATTCAACCACCCAGTGCAGATCTTCCGCCAGCTTGCCGGTGGTCGCGAATACGGCGGCTGCCTTCTTGGCGGTCGCGAGGTCGAAGACTTCGCGCACGTTGCGGTCCGAGGGGTGAACGATCACGACCTCGACCCTCTCGTCGGACGTCACCGTCGGGTCGATCAGCGTGTGCTCGATGCCGCTCTCGCCGTCCCAGTGCTTGATGACATAGCGCCCGTCGTTGCCGCCATTGACCGCCAGGAACACGTTGCTGGGATCGTCCGGATCGCCGGGGAACAGCATCAGGTACGAGCTGCTCTTGCCGTCCAGCTGCGAGACCGCGTCCATGATCTGCTCGAGCGTGGGATCGCGGACCTCGCGATCCTCCGTGCCCCGGCCGGGAACGTGCTCTTCGATCCAGAAGTACCTGACGAACTGCATCCTTCGCGCCTTTGCTGAACGAATCGGCGTCGATGATATCCGAAGGCTCACGCCGCGAGCTTTGGCGATAAGCCATCTCTGACACCGCTCGCGTGCAGCGGAGCGATTCGCGACGGCAATCCGCTGGCGTGGCAATGATTGCTTCGCCGACAACCCTCCATACGTGTGTCACGTCGTTGACAGCACAATCCTGAGTCCCGCTGAATCGCACGCGCCGACGTTTCCAAAGGTTCGTTCAACTCACGGAAGGAGTGCATCATGAACCGATTCGGAGGATTCGCCGTCGCGTCGTTCACAATGACGTGCGGCCTGTTCCTGACCTCACCTGCCAACACTCAAGAAATCTCACCCACCCAGGATGCCCGGCGTCACTACGACGCACGCGTCGATATCAATCGTTCCTTCACGGCACAACGGTCCGCGGCCGCCGTTCAGCCACAAACATTGCAAGGCCTGACCGCAAACGTGGAAGAGCTCACGGTCGAATCCAACGACGTCACCGGTGCGGTGAGCACGCTATCGAGCCAGCGCGGTTATCTCACGAGCAAGGCGGCCGGCAAGCCGATGGACCTGGCGATGACGTTCATTCGTAACAACATCGCCGCGCTGGGATTGGAGCAGTCCGATCTGCAAGGCTACGTGGTTTCGGACGTCGTGTATTCGCGTGTGACGGGCGCGACGCACATCTATCTGCAACAGCGGCACGCCGGAATTCCGGTCTACAACGCGCAGCTGCAGGTCAACGTCAATCGCGACGGCCGCATCATGAGCGTGAACAACTCGTTCCTGCCGCAGCTCGCGCAATCGGTTCGTACGCTCAAACCCCGGATGCAATTACGCGAGGCAGTCGTGGCGGCCGCGAAGTTCTCCGGTCTCGATGTGCCGACGCAACTACGAGAGTTGCAATCGACGCCGGGGCCACAGCAGACAACTCGCATGAGTCACGAAGGCCTGTCGCTGTCGCCGATCAACGGTCGTCTGATGCTGCTGCCGATCCGACGCGGCGAAGCGCGCCTGGTGTGGAATTTCCAGATCAACACGCTCGATGAGCAGCACACCTGGGACTTCACCGTCGATGCAGACACCGGGCAGGTGTGGACGCGCTTCGACGGCACACTGGCCGATCAATATCGCGTCTATCCACAGCCGGTGGAAAGCCCGAATCACACCAGCCCGCTGCCTCCGTCCGACGCTCGCACGCTGGTGGTGAATCCTGCCAACAGCACGGCGTCTCCGTTCGGATGGCATGACACGAACGGCGCCGCGGGTGCGGAGTTCACAACGACCAACGGCAACAACGTCGAGGCGTACACCGATACGGACAACAACAACTCACCCGACGCCGGCTCCAGCCCGAGCGGCGGCGCGTCGTTGAACTTCGACTTCGCCATCAATCTCTCGGGTGCGCCGAGCACGTATCGTCCGGCCGCGGTCACGAACTTGTTCTACTGGAACAACATCATTCATGACGTTCAGTATCAGTACGGGTTCGATGAAGCCGCGGGCAACTTCCAGGTAAACAACTATGGCCGCGGCGGTGCCGGCAACGATTCAGTGCGAGCTGAAGCGCAGGACGGCGGCGGAACAAACAATGCGAACTTTGCGACGCCGGCGGACGGCTCGCGGCCCCGCATGCAAATGTATGTCTGGACCAGCCCCAATCCGGATCGCGACGGCGACATCGACTCCGGCATCGTCGTGCACGAATACGGCCACGGCATTTCCAATCGCCTGGTCGGCGGCCCGTCGAACGTCAACTGTCTCGCCAACAATCAGCAGCCCGGCGAAGGACTGTCGGACTGGTGGGCGCTCGCATACACCGCCAGAGCGAGCGACACGGGAGCCACGCCACGCGGCATGGGCACGTATGCGTTGGGGCAAGCGACCAACGGTGCCGGCATTCGCACCCAACGTTACAGCACCGATCCCGCCGTCAACACCTGGACGTATGCAAGCATCAGCGGCATGGCCATTCCTCACGGCGTCGGCTCGGTGTGGGCGCAGGCTGCGTGGGAGGTTTACTGGAAGCTCGTCGATCAGTGGGGCTTCGATGCCAACCTGTATAACGCGACCGGCAACGCCGGCAATCAGCGCGCGATGTTGTACGTCAACGAAGGGTTGAAGAACACGGCGTGCAGCCCGACCTTCACCCAAGTCCGCGACGGCATCATTCAAGCGGCGACGGACAATCATGGCGGCGAAGATGTTTGCCGGATCTGGCAGGCGTTCGCAGCGTTCGGCCTCGGCACGAACGCAGTCAGCGGCGGCTCCAACAGCACCAGCCCGACCAACGGCTTCAACGTTCCGGCTTCCTGCTCAGGTGGCGGCGGCACCGTTGTGTTCGAAGACACGTTCGAAACCAACTTGGGCTGGCAGGTGAACCCGAACGGCACCGACACCGCGACTACTGGAGCCTGGGAACGTGGCGATCCGGAAGCCACTGACTCCAGCGGCGCGAAGCAGCTCGGCACCACGACCAGCGGCAGCAACGATCTGGTCACGGCTCGTCTGGCCGGCGCAAGCGCGGGTGCGAACGATATCGATGGTGGTGTCACCTCGATCCGTTCGCCCGCAATCACCTTGCCTGCCACCGGCACGCTGACGTTGTCGTTCAATCAGTATCTCGCTTACGGCAGTAATGCCACGAGCGCGGATTTCCTGCGTGTGAGCGTCGTCGGCACGACCACCAGCGTGGTGTTCCAGCGAGTCGCGTCGGCGACCAACGTGAATGGCGCATGGGCGCCGGCAACGGCCAGTCTGAATGCCTTTGCCGGACAGACGATCCGCCTGCTGATCGAGGCGGCCGATGCGGATACGGCTAGCCTGGTCGAAGCAGGCATCGACGACATCCGCATTACGCAACAATAAATACTGTTTGAACGGATACAGCGCGAGTCGAACCAGGCTCGCGCTGTTATCCTTTCGCGCATGAAACACCATCGCCTCGTTCCGCTATTCCTCGTCGTCACACTCGCTGCCTGCCAGTCCTCCGGCGCACCCGAGCCTCACGCGGCCAGCCTGAGCCAGGAAGTACAGTTGGCACCGAACGAACGAGCGGAGTACGGGCCGCAGAAACTCACCGTGGAATTTGTACGTGTCGTGGACGATTCGCGCTGTCCGAAGGATGTGACTTGCGTCTGGGCCGGCGAGGTGAAGGTGCAAGTCGCGACTCATCTCGATTCCGCCGAGGCCGTCCAGCACGAGATCAAAGCGGGCGAGAGCGCGCAGGTCGGCGCGTATCAGATCAATGTCGTCAATGTTCAACCCGATAAACTCTCGACGCGCCAGATCGCGCCCGAGGAATACCGCGTGACCTTCAAAGTGGAGCAGAGCCAGCAATGAAATTGACACATCGAGTCGTGTGCGCCGGCGTGTGCCTGGTCGCACTGTCCGCCAGTGCGGCGGAGACCAAGAAGGAGGACGCCATGTCGTCGCAGGATCCCAAAGCGACCGAAGTGTGGTCGCCGGTTCCGCCGAAAGTGACGCCTGGCGCCACCGTCGGCGCGCCGCCGTCGGATGCCATCATTCTGTTCGACGGCAAGAGTCTGGCTGGCTGGAAGAGCGCGAAGGGCGGCGAGGCGAAATGGCGCATCGACAAGGGCGAGCTCGTGATCGCCCCCGGTACAGGTGACATCCAGACCAAACAAAACTTCGGCGACGTGCAGCTGCATGTGGAATGGATGGCGCCGAAGCTGCCGCCGGACAAGGTGAACCAGGATCGCGGCAACAGCGGCGTGTTCCTGCAAGATTTGTACGAGGTGCAGATTCTCGACAACTACGAGAACAAGACCTACGTCAACGGCATGGTGGGTTCGATCTACAAACAGTATCCGCCGCTGGTGAATGCGACCTGGCCCGCGGAAAAATGGCAGACCTACGACATCATCTTCACGGCGCCGCGCTTTGCAGCGGATGGCTCGGTGAAGTCGCCGGCGCGCATGACGGTGCTACACAACGGCGTGCTGGTACAAAACAATTCCGTGCTCAAGGGTGAGACGGTGTACATCGGCCAGCCGAGCTACAAGGCTCATGGCGACATGCCGATCCGGCTGCAGGATCACGCGCACGAAGTGCGGTTCCGGAATATCTGGTTGCGAAAGTTGTAACTGTTCTATCCGCGTCGGCCGCAGG
>CAMLEO010000157.1 GCA_946478975.1 uncultured Steroidobacter sp. | reverse complement strand
GGCCAGCCGGGATGCGCCAGGATCAATTCCGGCTTCGTCGATGTGCGAGACGTGGCGGATCTGCACCTGCGAGCCATGACCAATCCCGCCGCCGCGGGCCAGCGCTTCCTCGCAATCTCGGGCGAAAGTATGTGGATGATCGAAGTTGCGCAGGTGCTGCGACAGCGCCTGGGAGGCGCTGCCAGCAAGGTGCCGACGCGAGTGCTTCCGAACTGGTTGGTGCGCCTCGCCGCATCGAGAGAACCCGCAATGAAGGGAATGGTGCCGTTGCTTGGCGTGAACTTGAACGCCACGAGCGAAAAGGCGCAACGTTTGCTCGGCTGGACGCCGCGTTCACCCGAAGAGGCCATCGTCGCGACCGCTGAGAGCCTCATCCGGCTCGGCCTGCTGCGGCACTCAAAGGTGGCCTAAGATATAGCGGGTGTTCTCCATGCGCGCCCCGCCGAGCTTGCAGCGTCGATGTGGCGAGCTGCAGGTGTACATCGTCAGGAACGTCGCCACTTCAATGTTTGAACTATTTGCGGGACGCGGATGACAGCTTCGAAGTTCCGGGTGTTGTCGATACGCCGTGGTGGTCGCGTGTTTCCGAAGCTGCTAGAAAGGAATTGTTCGAGAAGCTCGCGAGCGAAGTGCCGGTCGGCCGCATCGGCGCGCCCGACGAGCTGGCGCAGGCGATCATGATGATCACGACCAATACATTCATCACCGGGACGCTGCTCGACTGCGACGGCGGCTGGAAGCTCAAGAACAGTTAGGGACGAGGAACGCTAATGCGCAACAATCGCTCGATGCCGGACTGCGGCGTCATTCCGGTGCTTTCATATCCCGACGTGCCTGCAGCGGCGCGCTGGCTGTGCGCGGCGTTTGGCTTCAGGGAGCGGTTGATCATTGGAACGCACCGGGTGCAATTGCTCGCCGGCTCCGGCGCGGTGGTCGTCGCCGGCGGCGTCGCGACCAAAGGCAGTCAGTCCATCATGGTTCGAGTGGAAGATGCGCAAGCGCATTTCGCGCAGGCGCAGGCGCAGGGTGCGACGATCCTCAGCGAGCCAGAAGATTATCCGTACGGCGAGCGACAGTATTCCGCGCAGGATCTGGCCGGATACGCCTGGACGTTTTCGCAAACGATCGCAGATGTCGATCCGGCGCAGTGGGGCGGAGTGCTGAAGGAAAACTCATGAACATTCGTCTCGCGACGCCGGCGGACTTCGAGCAGATCTGGCCGATCTTTCACGAGATCGTGGTCGCGGGAGAGACGTATGCGTTTCCGGCGGACATCTCGCGTGAGCAGGCGTTTGATGTCTGGTTCAAGAACCCGCGCCAGAGTCATGTCTGCGAAGCCGAGGGGCGGATTCTAGGCGCCTACTTCTTGAAAACGAATCAGGCCGGGCCTGGCGACCACGTTTGCAATTGCGGCTACATTGTTTCTTCAGCGGCGCGCGGGCGCGGTCTGGCCACGGCAATGTGCGAGCACTCGCAGGAGATTGCACGACAACTGGGATACAAAGCGATGCAGTTCAACATCGTCGTCTCCACCAACGAGACGGCGGTGAAACTGTGGACCCGGCTCGGCTTCGCAACCGTCGGCCGCCTGCCCAAAGCGTTCCGTCACCGCACGCTCGGATATGTGGACGCGCTGGTTATGTATAAGTGGTTGGAACCGTAATATTTCGTCAGCACCATCGCCCGCTCCTTGCGGCAAGCAATCCGGCCCCCGAGCCGGTCGTGACTCACGTCACATTCCTTTCTCGCCCGCGGCCGCGCTATCGGCGCACTAAGGCGCAGCCTTAGCTGCAGCTTTCCAAACTGTGAAGAACGCCCGCCCCGCGGCTCGGCCCGTGGCAGGGGAGTTGCACCTTATAGGCGTGCGCCGGAATACCGACGCGTAACTGAAACAACGGTTTCTTGACGAACGGACCGAATGGCTGCAACCGCCCCCAACAAGCTGGATCTGAAAGCGCTGCTTCGCTCAGGCGTGGGCGTGCCGGTCGGCGTGCTGGCGGCGCTGGCGATGGTGATTCTGCCGCTGCCGCCGATGGCGCTGGACGTGCTGTTTACGTTCAACATCGCGCTGTCGCTGATCGTGGTGATGGTGGTGTTCTACGTCGCCCGGCCGCTCGAGTTCGCCATTTTTCCGACGGTGCTGTTGCTGGCGACGTTGCTGCGCCTGGCATTGAACGTCGCCTCGACGCGCGTGGTGCTGTTGAACGGCCACACCGGCGGCCACGCAGCCGGCAAGGTGATCGCCTCGTTCGGCGAATTCGTGATCGGCGGCAACTACGCCGTCGGTGTGATCGTGTTCGCAATTCTCACCATCATCAACTTCATCGTCGTGACCAAGGGCGCGGGCCGCATCTCCGAAGTGACGGCGCGTTTCACCTTGGACGCGATGCCCGGCAAGCAGATGGCCATCGATGCCGATCTCAACGCCGGCCTGATCACGCAGGAAGACGCCCGCACGCGTCGCGCCGAAGTGCGCCAGGAAGCCGACTTCTACGGCTCGATGGACGGTGCCAGCAAATTCGTTCGTGGTGACGCGACTGCCGGCATCCTGATCCTGGTGATCAACATGCTCGGCGGCCTGGGCATCGGCATGATGGCGCACGGCATGTCGTTCGGCGACGCTGCTCGTACATATACATTGCTCGCGATCGGCGACGGCCTGGTCGCGCAGATTCCGGCCCTGCTATTGTCGACCGCCGTTGCCATCATCGTGACTCGTGTTTCTTCTGCTCAGGACATGGGCGGCGAGTTGTCGAGACAGTTGTTTGGTCAGCCGCGTGCACTGGCGATTGCGGCGAGCCTGCTCGGCGTGATGGGTTTGATCCCGGGCATGCCGAACCTGCCGTTCCTGATGATGGCGGCGCTCTGCGGCGGCGGTGCGTGGATGCTTCACAAACGTTCGCAGCAGCAGCCGTCCGCTGAAGAAGTCGCTGCCACTCAAGCTGCTGCCGCCGCTGCGGCCGCGCCGCCGCCGTCTGAATCTCGCGAGCTGACGTGGGATGACGTGCAGCCTGTCGACATCATCGGCCTGGAAGTGGGTTATCGCCTCGTGCCGCTGGTCGATAAAGCACAGGGCGGCGATCTGCTCGCGCGCATTCGCGGCGTGCGTCGCAAGCTCACTCAGGATCTCGGCTTCCTGGTGCAGACCGTCCACATTCGCGACAACCTGGATCTCGCGCCGAATTCCTATCGCATCAATCTCGCCGGCGTGCCGGTGGGCGACGGCGTGATCTATCCGGAGCGTGAGCTCGCGATCAACCCGGGCAAGGTGTTCGGTCGCCTCACCGGCATCGAGACGCGCGATCCGGCGTTCGGCATGGAAGCGGTGTGGATCGAGCCTTCGATGCGCGATCACGCGCAGACGCTCGGTTACACCGTCGTCGATGCGAGCACCGTCATCGCTACGCACTTGAGCAACGTGATTCAAACGCATGCTCATGAGTTGCTGGGCCACGAGGAAGTGCAGAACCTGCTCAACACGCTGGCGAAGGCTGCTCCGAAGCTGGTCGAGGATCTCACGCCGCGTTTGCTGCCGCTCGGCACCGTGGTTCGTACGTTGCAAGGTTTGTTGGCCGAGCGCGTGCCGATTCGAAACATGCGCACGATCGTCGAGACGCTCGCCGAGCATGCGGCGCGTACGCAGGATCCGTTGCAGTTGCAGTCGCATGTGCGTGTCGCGCTCGGTCGTCAGATCGTGCAGGACATCGCGGGCATGGCGACCGAGCTGCCGGTCATCACGCTGGAGCCGGAGCTCGAACAGTTGTTGAGCAGCTCGCTTGCAGGAAACAACGCGGCGACGCCGGGGCTGGAGCCTGGTTTGGCGGAACGTATGCAACGTCGTCTTGCTGAAGCCGCCCAGCGCCAGGAGCTGACCGGCGAGCCGGCAGTGCTGCTGGTGCCGCCGCAGCTGCGCCAGACATTGGCGAGATTCATGCGGGCGATCGTGCCGAACATGCATGTGCTCGCCTGGAACGAAATTCCCGACAACCGCAAGGTGCGCTTGGTCACCGCGGTGGGTCGTTGAGAGTAGTCATCCGATATGAAGATCAAACATTACAAAGCCCCCGACATGCGGACCGCGCTGCGCCAGGTAAAGGATGCGCAGGGACCGGATGCGGTGATCCTGTCGAGCCGCCGCATCGCCGGCGGAGTCGAGGTCGTTGCGGCCATCGACTACGACGGTGAAGAGGCGATGACCGAGCAGCTCGCCCAGGGCGTCGCGCCGGCCAGCCGCTACGCGGCGGCCGAAGAGCGTGCGCAGCCCGCGAGTCGCAATGTTTCTTACAGCGGCGGCAGCCAGCTGTCTGGCTTTGCCGAGCAGGCCCGGGAGACGAACGATCTCGCGAACTTCGGCCTGGCCGATGCGAACAGCGATGTGAACGAAGAGCTGCGCTCCCTGCGCCGCATGCTGGAAAATCAGCTGGCGACGCTCGCTTGGAACGACCTCGCGCGTCGCTCGCCGATTCAAACTGAATTGTTGAAGCAACTGACTCAGCTCGGTCTCGCGCAGGAGCTCGCGACGGAAATCGTCACTCAGCTGCCGACCAGGCTGGAGCTGGCCGAAGCGCATCGGCTCGCGCTCGCCCTGCTGGCGCGGCGAATCGAAGCGACCGGCGAGCGTTGGATGGACGGCGGGGGCGTTGTTTCTTTGGTCGGCGCGACCGGCGTCGGCAAGACGACATTGATCGCGAAGCTCGCAGCTCGCTGGGTGCTTCGTCATGGTCCGCGTGACATCGCGCTGGTCTCGACCGACTCCGTGCGCATCGGCGCACAGGAACAAATCCACACGCTCGGCCGCCTGCTGGGCGTCCCGGCGTACGCGATCGACGGCGCCGGCGAAGTGGCGGGCGCGCTCGAACAGCTGCAGGACAAACGTTTGATCCTGATCGACACCGCCGGCCTGAGCCCGCGCGATCCGCGTCTGGAAGAGGAGCTCGCGACGCTCGCATCCGCCAGCAAGCGGATGGAAACAACGCTGGTGCTGTCGGCCGCTGCCCAAGCAGGCGCGATCGAAGAAGCGGTGACACGCTTCGCACCGGCGCAGCCGACCACGTGTGTGCTGACCAAGCTGGACGAAGCCACCAGCCTGGGCGGCGCCATCTCCACTTTGATTCGCTCGCAACTGCCGGTGACTTACGTCAGCGAAGGTCAGCGAGTGCCCGAGGACCTGGCGCCGGCGCGCGCCCATCAGCTGATTGCTCGCGCCGTCGACCTGTCTCGTAAATCGGGCGCCTCAGCGGATGAGGATTTGTTACGTCGTCGTTTCGGCACGGTGGCGCACGCCATCGCCTGAACGTCGCTCATCAGTCACCAAGTAAGAAGTCACATCTCATCCATCATGGAATCCATTCAATCGATCGGACTGCAACGCGCGGCCAATCCGGGGCCGGTGCAGGTGATTGCAGTCACCGGCGGCAAGGGCGGGGTCGGCAAGACCAGCGTATCGGTCAATCTCGCGACCGCGCTGGCTGCCAATGGCCGTCGCGTGATGCTGCTCGACGGCGACCTGGGCCTCGCGAACGTCGACGTGTTTCTCGGCTTGTCGCCGCGTTACACGATGGCGCACGTGTTGAACGGCGAGCGCACGTTGGAAGAAATCATTCTCGACTCGCCGCACGGCATCCAGGTGGTGCCGGGCGCGTCGGGTGTCGCTGAGCTCGCGAACCTTTCGGCCGCGGGTCACTTGAACCTGGTGCAGGCGTTCAGCGCCATCAGCACGCGCGTCGATACGTTGATCGTCGATACGTCGGCGGGCATCGCGCACTCGGTCGTCCAGTTCGTGCAAGCCGCCCAGCATGCGCTGCTGGTCGTGTGCGACGAGCCGGCGTCGATGACCGACGCCTATGCGCTCGCCAAAGTCATGAGCCGCAACCACGGCGTGAATAAGTTCAATGTCGTGGCCAACATGGTGCGTGCACCGGGCGAGGGCACGGCGCTGTTCGAAAAGCTGCAGCGAGTCACGACCCGCTTCCTGGATGTCACCCTGGAATACATGGGGGAAATCCCTGAAGACACCTATATGCGCCGCGCGATTCGTGAACAGCGTCCCGTAGTGGCCGCATTTCCCGCGTGTCCTGCGTCTCGCGCATTCAAGAAATTGGCGGCCAAGGCCGATAAGTGGCCTGTACCGGAGGGTCCGCGCGGGAATCTCGAATTCTTCGTGGAGCGGCTGGTGCGCAAACCCCAGGTGCGTCTGGAGGTGGTGCGATGAGCGGGCTGCGCGCATACAAGGGCGCCGCCGCGTCCAACAACACCGATGCACTGGTCGTTCGCCACGCCGAGCTGGTCAAGCGCATCGCTTATCACCTGGCGGGGCGGCTGCCGGCGTCGGTCGAGGTGTCCGATTTGATCCAGGCCGGCATGCTCGGCCTGCTGGAAGCCGCATCCAACTACACGGCGGATCGCGGTGCGAGTTTTGAAACGTATGCGGGCATCCGCATTCGTGGCGCGATGCTCGATGCGCTTCGCAAGCTCGATTGGGCGCCGCGCTCGGTTCATCGCAAGGCTCGGGCTGCAGCCGCGGCGGTGCGCGAGCTGGAAGCCGAGTTCGGCCGCGAGGCTCGCGACAGCGAGATCGCCGAACGCATGGGCGTGTCGCTCGAGGACTATCACCGTATCGCGCAGGATGCAGCGAGTTGCCGGGTGGCGAGCCTGGACGATTCGAACGGCGACGAGGAATCGTTGCTGGGTCGCGTGGAAGACGAGGGCGCGGATCCGTTTCTCGATGCGACCGAAGAAGGCTTTCGCGCGGCGCTCGTGAACGCGATCAAGGAGCTGCCGGAGCGCGAACGCCTGGTGATGTCGATGTACTACGACGACGAGCTGAATCTGAAAGAGATCGGCGCGGTGTTGAAAGTCACGGAATCGCGGGTGTGCCAGTTGCATGGACAGGCGCTGGTGCGGTTGAAGGCTCGACTGGCCGACTGGCGCGACCGGATCGAGAATCGGATTTAGAGGAGAGCTAGTGTGAGCAAAGATATGAAGTTCTTGGTGGTCGACGATTTCTCGACCATGCGTCGAATCATCAAGAACCTGTTGAACGATTTGGGCTACGCGAACGTCACGGAGGCCGACGACGGCCAGACCGCGCTGCCGATCCTGCAGGCCGGCGGCATCGATTTCCTGGTGACCGACTGGAACATGCCGGGCATGCCGGGCCTCGACCTGCTGAAGGCCGTGCGCTCCGATCCCAAGCTGGCGAAGCTGCCGGTGCTGATGCTCACCGCCGAAGCAAAGCGCGAGCAGATCATCGAAGCGGCGCAGGCCGGAGTGAACGGCTACGTCATCAAACCTTTCACCGCCGTCACGCTCAAGGAAAAGATCGACAAGATCTTAGAGCAGCGCGCCAACGCGGCTTGACCGCCGCCGGTGTCCTACTTGAGCTGACCACATATGACTTCAGCAATCGAAGCGCTGCGCGCAGAGTTCGGATCGACCATTGCCACGATGTCCGGCGCGCTCGCCGCCGGCAACGAGCAATTGTTTCTTTCGCAACTGGACTCGCTCGTGCAACGGCGCGAACGCACCCTGTTCACCGAGCTGCGCAAGCTGACCGGTGATCTCCAGTCGGCGCTGGATCGTTTCAGCGTCGATTCACGGCTGGTGGACCTGGCCGAGAAAGAAGTGCCGGATGCACGCCAACGCCTCGACCACGTGCTGAAGCTCACCGACGAAGCTGCGCACAAGACCATGGACCTGGTGGACCAGTCGGGTCCGCTGGCGGCGCGCACTGCCAAAGAGGCCGGTGAGATCATCGAGATGTGGAAGAAATTCCGCGCCCGAAACATCGAAGTGGCCGAGTTTCGTTTGATGATCGAGCGCCTCGACGTGTTCCTGGAGGCCTCGCGCCGGGACATGGACAAGGTGCGCGGCAACTTGTCCGAAGTGCTGCTGGCGCAGGGCTACCAGGATCTCACAGGTCAGATCATCCGCGGCGTGATGAAGCTGGTCGCCGAGCTGGAAACAGCGCTGGTGAACCTGGTGCGCCTGTCGCGCACCGCTCCAGGCGCAGTGCCGGTCGAGCCGGCCGAAAGCGTCAGTCGCGGCTTCGGGCCTGCGATTCCAGGCATCGACAACGGTCCGGCCGTCAGCGGCCAGTCCGACGTGGATTCCCTGCTCGCGGGCCTCGGCATGTAGCGGCGCAGCGCACACCGGGCTCACCGCTAAGAAATGGATATTCTCTCTATCCTCGGATTGGTGCTCGCGGCTGTCGCGATCCTGGTCGGCGCCATTTTGAAAGGCGCCGGGATCAAGGCGCTCGGTTCGAGTGCCGCTTTCATGATCGTGATCGTAGGCACGATCGCATCGATCTGCGTGCAAACGCCGATGCAAGTGATGAAGCGCGCGCTGGCGATTCTGCCGTGGGTGTTTCGTCCGCCGGCGATTCAACGCGCCGAGCTCATCAGCAAAATGGTCGAGTGGAGCAACACTGCGCGCAAGCAGGGCCTGCTCGGCCTCGAATCGTTGATCGAACGCGAGGAAGACGATTTCGTGCGCAAGGGCTTGCAGCTGGTCGTCGACGGCAGCGAGCCTGACGTCATTCGTTCCGTGCTCGAAGTCGATCTGCAAAACCGCGAACAGGCGGACACGCGGGCCGCGAAAGTGTTTGAAGGCATGGGCATCTATGCGCCCACGCTCGGCATCATCGGCGCCGTGCTGGGTTTGATGGCGGTGATGCAAAACCTCGCCGATCCTTCCAAGCTCGGCAAAGGCATCGCTGCGGCGTTCGTCGCGACCATTTACGGCATCGGCCTCGCCAATCTGTTTTTCCTGCCCGTCGCGAGCAAACTCAAGGTTGCGATCCAGGGCCTGAGCCAGGCGCGCGAGATGGTGATCGAAGGCATGATCTCGATCGCGCAGGGCGAGAACCCGCGCAGCATCGAAGCGAAGCTGCAGGGCTACCTGCACTAGGCCCAGTCAGTTCCAGAACCATGGGTCGCCGACATCACCAGCACGAAGAGCACACCAACCACGAAGCGTGGGCCATTCCCTATGGCGACCTGGTGACCTTGCTGCTCGCGTTCTTCGTCGTGATGTATGCGATGTCTTCGGTCAACGAAGGCAAGTACCGCATTCTTTCCGATTCGCTGGTCGCCGCGTTCCGTGGCTCGCCGCGCACGCTGCAGCCGATCCAGGTGGGCGAGAAACAAGTGGGCTCGGGCGCCGACATCAACATGACGGTCGTGCAACAGGCGATGCTCGAAGGCCAGCCGCGCAACATGCTGGAGCCGGCGCCGATGCAAGTCACCGACGTGCGCAGCAAAGGTCACGGCACCGCCAACAGCGACTACGATTCCGAAGCCGAACATCACGCATCGGCAGTCCGCGAGCTCGAAAACGTCGCCGGTGAAGTCGAGCGCGCGATGTCGGATTTGATTCGCGACCAGATGATCGTCGTGCGACGCCACGGCGTGTGGGTCGAAGTAGAGATTCGCACTGACATTTTGTTTCCCAGCGGCGTCGCCACGCTGTCGCCGGAAGCGCAGAAGATCCTGGAGCAGCTGGCGCAGACGCTCAAGCCGTTTCCAAATCCCATCCGCGTCGAAGGCCACACCGACAATCGTCCGATCAAGTCGTCGTCGTTTCCTTCTAACTGGGAACTGTCGGCGGCGCGTGCGGCCAGCGTCGTGCATTTGTTTACTAACAGCGGCATGGATCCGCGTCGCCTCGCCGTCGTCGGCCTCGGCGAGAATCGCCCTCGCGAGAGCAACGACACCGAGCAGGGGCGCAATATGAATCGCCGCGTGCTGCTCGTGATCCTGAGCGGCAACAGCTCGCCCGAAGGCGATTACGCCGAAGACCGCGGCAAGCCTGCAGCTGAAGACCTCACCGCCGTACCGCCCGCACCGCCGGCTCCCGCCGCGACCACGGCTCAAGCCACGCCGGCGCCGTAATTCTCGATGATCCTGGGGGCGCCGGCCCGCGCTCAGCGCTAAGTAGCGCCCATCCGGGCCAGCGACGCGCGGCCGCATTCGGCCTGGACTTCGAAGAAGCGCGGAACTACTGCGGGTCCTAGCACATAAGGATGCGGATCGCCGGCGCGCCGCCATCTGAGTTCTTCCAGCTTGACCCGGCTGTCATCCTGCGTTTGATGATTCGCGATCACCGTATCCACTTTCAGCTCGCGAGCGATGCCGGCGAATCTTTCTAACGAAGCGCTGTACTGACGAAGCCCGGTTTCCGTTCGCGGCAGGCCGAGCCCGCCGAACAGCGCGACCCGATGCGGCGTGCCGTTGTCGGTCACATCGAACACGCTGCTCAATGTTCCGGCGGTATGACCGGGTGTGACATAGAAGCGCAGCTGCATTCCACCGAGACTCAACGTGTCGCCTTCGCTCACTGTCATATCGCGATCCGGCGCGAGTTTGGACCACTCGGCAGGCAGGCCATCGCGCGCTGGCTGAGTCTTTTGTCGCTCGATCTCCTGCCAGTCGAGCGCTGTTGAAACAACGCGCGCTTTGGACAGTGCTTTGAGCGCATTCACGCCGCCATAGTGATCGCCGTGCGCATGGGTGAGGACGATGTAACGGATGCGAGAGGCATCCAACCCTAGTTTCTTGAGACCGGGAACGATGGTGTTGGCAACATCTTCGGGACCATTCAACGCATCGAACAGGATGATGCCTTCGGGCGTGTCGACTGCCCAGGCACTGACCGCGTTCTGGCCGACGAAGTAGAGCTGATCGAAGACGCGCGTGGCCGGCAGCGGGCCGTTACGCTGCATATCGTTTACGTACTGCGGGTACGCTTGAGCGGTGATGCAACGCTGGACGTAGGTGGTGTACAGATCCGGCCAGGCCAGCGCCCGGGCCTTTGCGAGATGCTCGCTCACAGACTTCGCATCGGGTTGCGGCGGCTCCGCGGCGATCGCGACGCTCACGACCAAGGACGCGGCAATAGCCGCCCATCGGCAACGTTTCATCATTTTCAATCCCCCCACGCTGCTGCCGGGCATGGTAGGAGCAGCAAACGTTTCGAGTCCAAACCAATCCGGGAATGAATCGATACAAGTCGAGTATCGATTGTTCCAGAGGCTCGCTGTGCGGCACTGGTTCGGTGCTTGGGGCGGCACGATGCAAATCCAGTATCAAACGATTGCGCCTTTGAGTTAGACCCGGATTTCGCGCGCTGCCTATGATCCTCGGCGACCTCCACGGCACGGCAGGAAACGCACGATGACCTCGATGGCCCCCGGCGAAATGGCGAAGATCATCAGCGCGGGACTGTTGTCGTTCCCTGTCACGCACTTCAAAGCCGATCTCAGTTTCGATGAGACTGCCTATCGCCAGCATTGCGATTGGCTGCTCCGACATGCCGTCAGCGGCTTGTTCGCAGCCGGCGGCACGGGCGAGTTCTTTTCACTGACGCCGGCCGAGGTCTCGGTCGTGTGCCGGGCCGCTGCAGAAGAAACGCGCGGCCGCGTTCCTGTCCTGGTTGGCTGCGGCTATGGAACCGCCACTGCGGTTGAGATGGCACGAGCGGCCGAAAAAGCAGGGGCGAATGGCATCCTGTTACTCCCGCCGTATCTCATGACTCCGTCGCAGGCTGGACTGGCGGCGCACATCGAGGCTGTGTGTCGAGCAACGTCGCTAGGTGTCATCGCCTACAGCCGAGACAACGGCATCATCGACGAATACACACTGGCGAAGCTGTGCGACCGCTGCCCGAACCTGGTCGGTTTCAAGGATGGCGTCGGCGACATCGAGCTCATGATGCGCATCCGCGGACGGCTCGGCGATCGTTTGATCTACATCGGCGGCCTGCCCACTGCGGAAACATTCGCGCTTCCCTACCAGGAGATGGGCGTCACCACCTATTCGTCGGCGATCTTCAACTTCCTGCCGGAGTGGGCGCTGTCGTTCTATCGAGCGGTGCAGGCGCGTGACAAGGCAACGGTCCAGCGCGAGCTCAATGAATTCGTATTTCCGTACCTGGAGATTCGCAATCGCGGCCGCGGTTACGCAGTGTCGATCGTCAAGGCGGGCTGCAGCGTGGTGGGACGTCACGCCGGGCCGGTGCGTCCACCGCTCACAGACCTGTTGCCGCAAGAGTTGGAAGAGCTGCGACGCCTGATCGACAAAGTGCGTTCGCGCTGAATTCTTCGTAGCCCGGAAACAATAAATCCCGCCGGGGGGATGCGCATTGGGGGATCAAGGACCATGAAGACGCGAGTTGTTTCATCGTGCATCGTGGGCGCGAGCGCACTGTGCTCGGTCGCCGCCGGAGCGCAGGAAGCACCGGCTACATCGAACCTCACGGAGCTCGAGCAGGTCGTCGTCACCGGATCGCGGGTCATCCGGCCTGACTACGACGCGCCCACGCCGATCACATCGCTCGGCGCCGAGGAGATCCAGAAGGCCGCGCCGTCAAACATCGCCGACTATGTGAATCAATTGCCGCAGCTGAGCGGCAGCTCAACGCCTCGCACCGGCAACGGCAACACCAGCACCGGCTTCAACGGATTGAACAATCTCAATCTGCGCGCGCTCGGTGCAAACCGAACGCTGGTATTGCTGGATGGGCAGCGCGTTGTTTCTTCGGCGCTCAACGGTGCGGTCGATATCAACAATCTGCCGAGCGCATTGATTCAACGCGTGGATGTCGTGACCGGCGGCGCGTCGGCGGCCTACGGCTCCGATGCTGTCGGCGGCGTGGTGAACTTCATTCTGGACAAGGAATTCACCGGCCTGAAGATGAATGTTTCCGGCGGCGTGACCGATCGCAACGACGATCGCTCGGTCAACGCAGACATCAGCTTCGGCACCGGCTTTGCCGACGGCCGCGGCCACTGGCTGGTGAGCAGCGAGTACAACCGCGTCGACGGCATCGATTATCTCGATCCGAACAAACGCAAGTGGTTTCGCCAGGCCAACATGCTGACGTTCTCGTCCAGCACTCAGCCGCAGCGTATCGTGGCCGAGAACGTCAACACGCGGACGGTCGCGCAGGGCGGCGTCATCACCAATACAGCGCTTGCAAACACTCAGTTCGGCGTCGGCGGCGTGCCGCTGCCGTTCAACGTCGGCACACCTGTCGACACGCTGTTCATGGTCGGTGGCAACCAGTGGACTGAAGGAAACATGGTGGCTCTGGACTCAGCGATTCAACGCACTTCGCTGTGGACGCGCGTGAGCTACGATTTGACCGACAGCCTGCAGATGTCGCTCGAAGGTTCGTATGCCGCTTCCGAAACTGAAAACACCGCGGCCTATCAGCGCTATCCCGGTGCCGGCAGCACGGCGCTGGTGATGCGAACCGAGAATCCGTTTCTCGATGCGGGCGTTGCTGCCCGCGCCTCGACGCTGGGAATCACGCAGTTCAACTATGGCTGGTCGGCGTATGACTTGGGCCGGCCGCGCAACGACGTGGAACGCTCGACGACGCGTGCCGTCGCGTCGCTCGCCGGCATGATCTCAGAGAAGTGGCACTGGGATGCTTACTATCAGTATGGTCGCACCGATCTCGACGTAGCGCTGCGAAACACGACCAACAAAGCGAACTTCGCGCGTGCGATCGATGCCGTGCGCGATCCCGCCACCGGCCGCGTCGTCTGCCGCTCGACGCTTGCCGATCCGACCAACGGCTGCGTGCCGCTCAACATCTTCGGCATCGGAGTGGCCGATCCGTCGGCGATTCGTTACGTGCAAGGAATCGCAACTCAAGATCTGCGACTGACACAGGACGTCGCCGCCATCAGTGTCAGCGGCGATGTGTTCAACAATTGGGCCGGCTCGGTCTCCACCGCGATGGGCGTGGAGTACCGCAAGGAAGAAATCAGTGGCACCGCGGATCCGGTGTCGCTGGTGAATGGCTTCTTCACGGGCAACTACAAGCCGACCGTCGGCGATTACAACGTGAAGGAAGCGTTCTTCGAAACAGTCGTGCCGCTGGCGCGTGACATCACTGCGATCAAGCTGCTCGATTTCAACGGTGCCGTTCGCTACACGGACTACAGCCTCTCCGGCGATGTGACGACCTGGAAGCTCGGCCTCACCTACACTCCGATCGACGATCTGCGTTTTCGCGCCGTGCGTTCACGCGATATTCGTGCTCCCAACGTCGGAGAGTTGTTCCAAGCCGGCCAGACTCAGCGTAACGACGTGGTGGACACCACGCGCCCGAATCGCCCGTCGCTCAGCATCTCGCGTGTGACATCGGGCAACACGGCGTTGACGCCGGAGATCGCGGACACCACCAGCTTCGGACTGGTCTACAGTCCGTCCTGGCTGCCGCAGTTCAGCGCCTCGATCGACTACTACTCGATCGATATCACCGACGCGATCGCCACGCTCGGCAATCAGGAAATCGTCGATCGCTGCGCCGCTGGAGAAACCCAGGCCTGCGGTCTCATCGTGCGCGACGGCGCGGGCAACATCACGCAGCTGCTCGCCATTCCAATCAACGTCGCCGAGCAGGAGACCAATGGCATTGACGTGCAGGCGAGCTGGCGGCAGGACATCGGGTCGTTCGGCACGCTGACGTTCCGTGCGCTGGTCTCGCACATCGATACGCTCACGCTGATCAACGGGCCGGTGAAAACTGAGTATGCCGGCCTGAACTCGGCCGGAATCTACAACACGCCGGACTGGCGCTGGTTCGGCAGCATCGACTACGCGCTCAACGAGTTCTCGCTGACCACGTCGGTGCGCGGTTTCAGCTCCGGCGTCTATGACAACGCGTGGGTCTCGGGTGTCAACATCGATGACAACAACATTCCGGGAGCGACGTATGTCGATCTCGCCGGCTCGTACCGGTTCGAGCTCACCGATGCCAGCCGCATCGAGGCCTACTTCAAAGTCGAGAACCTGCTGGACAAAGATCCGGAAGTCGTTGCCGGCTCCGGCATCAGCTCACTGCAGACCAATCCCGCGCTTTACGATGTGGTGGGGCGGGCGTATCGCGTCGGCTTCCGGATGAAGTTCTGAACTAACGGAAGGTCTCATGGGCGCGGGTCCAGGCCCGCGCCTGCTCGGAGAGCGAAACGCCGAGGCCGGGGCGAGTCGGAACGACCATTCTGCCGCCGCGAGTTTCGAGCCGTTCGTTGAACAGCGGATCGAGCCAGTCGAAATGTTCGACCCACGGCTCCTTCGCATACGCCGCGGCCAGATGAATGTGAATTTCCATCGCGAAATGCGGCGCCAGGGTCAGGCCTTTGAACTCCGACAGCGCCGCGATCTTCAGAAACTGCGTGATGCCGCCGACTCGCGCCGCATCGGGCTGAATGATATCGACCGCATTCAATCGGATCAGCTCGGCATGCTCGGCGACGCTGGTCAGCATCTCGCCGGAAGCGATCGGCGTATCGAGCGCCGCCGCGAGCTGCGCGTGTCCTTCGGCGTCATAGGCGTCGAGCGGCTCTTCGATCCAAACCAGGCCGAACTGTTCGAACGCACGGCCCGCACGCAGCGCGCTGGCGCGTTCCCATTGCTGATTGGCATCGACCATCAACGCCACACGACCATTCAAATGCGCGCTCACAGCTTCGAGCCGCGACAGATCCGCCGAGAAGTTCGGCTGACCGACTTTGATCTTGATGCCGCCGATGCCGGCGGCCACCGTGCGATCGACGTTCTCCAGCACTTGTTCGAGCGGCGTCGAGATGAAGCCGCCGGAAGTGTTGTAACACTGGACCGAATCGCGATGTGCGCCGAGCAGCTTGGCGAGCGACAGGCCGGCGCGCTTCGCTTTGAGATCCCACAGCGCGTTGTCCATCGCGGCGATGGCCTGGGTTGCAAGTCCGCTGCGTCCGACTGATGCGCCGGCCCACATGAGTTTGTTCCAGAGCCGCCCGATATCGCTCGGATCTTCGCGCAGGATGTGTGGAGCGATCTCCTTGGCATGAGCGAACAGTCCCGGTCCGCCGGCGCGCTTGGAGTAGCTGAAGCCCAGTCACGATTGCCCCTGGGCGGTAGCGATCTCCGCGAACAGGAAGGCCACCTCGGTGAGCGGCTTCTGCCGCCCCGTGG
>CAMLEO010000156.1 GCA_946478975.1 uncultured Steroidobacter sp. | reverse complement strand
ATCCGGCGCTGCCGGATCTGTCTGGCCCGATCAACGCGCTGCGCCGGATGATGCCGACGCGACGCGGGCCGGAGTAAACCATGCGAAGCGGTCTGATCATCGCCGCGGCCATGATCGTTGCCGGACTGATCGGCAACATTCTGTTGGGCGACCCCGGCTACGTGGCGCTGCGCTTTGCCGGACATCTGATCGAGATGTCCGCAATCACATTCGTGATATTGCTCGTTGCTGCCTACTTCGTCGTGCGGCTGCTGATTCGTTTGATCATGGCGCGTCGTTTGTGGAAGCAGGCCCAGGAAGCGCGTCGTCATGAACGCGCACGTCGCAGCCTCGCGCAGGGTCTGCTGGAATTGTCGGAAGGTAATTGGGAGACCGCCGAGAACACGCTGACCCGCCACGCACGCGAAGCTGAGAATCCGGTCGCTCACTATCTTTCTGCAGCCCGCGCTGCGGACTTGCAAGGCGCTGCGCAGAGGCGCGAAGAGTGGCTGGCGCGAGCGCTGGAAATTTCAGGCGATCACCGCGCGCCGGTGCTCATCATGCAGGCGGAAAGTCACCTGAAGCACAAGCAGCTGCAGGCGGCGCTCGCCACGCTCGAACAGCTGGATGCAACCAAGGAACAGAATGCTCGCGGCCTGCTCCTGCTGGCGCGTGCGTATCGTCAGTCCGGCGACTGGCAGAAGCTGCAGGCGTTGGAGCCGAGACTCCGCAGCACTCGCGGCATCACGGCCGCGATGGTCGATGAAACGGTTGCACAGGTTCACCTGGATCGTTTGAAAGACGCCGGCAGCAAATGCGATCTCGCCGAGCTGCGCGCCGCCTGGAAAGAAACATCCCGGTCGCTCGCCAGACATCCGGAGATCGTCGTTGCTTACGCGCGCGCGTCGATGGCGTGCGGCGATCACGAAGCCGCCGAAGCGGCGCTGCGTGACTGCATCAACAAACAATGGAACGAATCGGCTGTACTGACGTACGGCGAGCTGGAAACCGACGAGCCGCTGAAAACATTGGATCGTGCGGAAGGCTGGCTGACGGAGCACAGCGAGGACGCAGCGCTGCTGTTCACCTGCGCCCAGCTGGCAACTCGTGCCGAGCTGTATGGCAAAGCCCGCAGCTTCCTCGAAACCAGCATCTCGATTCGCCCGCGGCTCGAAGCGTATCAACTGCTCGCGAGCCTGATGGAGCAGCTCGGCGAGCGCGAACGTTCCATCAAAGCATTGAACGACGCATTGGCCTTCGCCGTCGGCGGCAGGGCGAAGCTTCCCAAGATCCGGGCCCGGCGCTGGCAGGAACGCAGGCAGACCGAGCGGCGGAGAAGTTAGACCGCAGCCATGCCCATGTCCCGGCCTTACGCGCGCGTCACACTGCTGCCATCACAGCAGGTTCTGAGTGTGGAACAGGGTGAGACCATCCTGGACGCAGCGCTGCGAGCGGGCCTGAACCTGCCGCACAGCTGCAAGGGCGGTCACTGCTCCTCGTGCCGGGCGAAAATTCGTCAGGGCGAAGTTGTATATCCGCGTGGCCGGCCGTTAGGTCTGCTCGCCGAAGAAGAACGCGAAGGTTATGCGCTGCTGTGCCAGGCGCATGCGGCCAGCGAGGATCTCACAATCGAAGTGCGCGAAATTCGCCCGCCGGTTCCCGAGATCGTCGTGAAAAGCCTGCCGTGCCGGATCGAACGGACGCAGCAGCTCGCGCCGGACATCATGGCCGTGTTCCTGCGCCTGCCAGCAAACGAATATTTCCATTTCATGCCCGGCCAGTACCTGGACATCATGCTGCCGCAGAACCGGCGGCGAAGTTTTTCGATCGCCAACACGCCAGGCCCAGGGCAGCAGATCGAGCTGCACGTCCGTCGCGTATCGAGCGGCGAGTTCACGCAGCAGCTGTTCGATGGAATGTTGGATAAGGCCCTGCTGCGAATCGAAGGTCCGCTCGGTCAGTTCTGGTTTCGTCGCGAATCGTCGCGCCCGGCGTTGCTGATCGGCGGCGGCACCGGCTACGCGCCGCTGCGCTCGATGCTGCACAGTTTGCTGGAAGTCGGCGATCGTCGGCCGCTGCATTTGTATTGGGGCGCGCAGACCGCACTCGATTTATATGAAGACGAGCGGATACGCGCGCTGTGCTCGCAGCATCCGAACCTGAGTTATGTGCCGGTGTTATCCGCGCCGAAAGCGGAAGATCGATGGCAGGGCCGGCAAGGATGGGTTCACGCCGCGGCGCTGGAAGATCATCCCGATATCGGGCGCTTCGATGTGTATGCGAGCGGCCCGCCGGTAATGGTAGAAACGATCCGCCACGAGTTCACGCAGCGCGGCCTGCCGGCCGATCAGCTGTTCTTCGATTCGTTCGACTTCGCGCCCGATGTGCTCGCCAAGATGGGCAACACTGCGCCGCTCGATCCAGAAACGTAAGCTCGCTCGTGGCCTCAGGTAACTATCTTCGCCACGCGCGTGCCCATGCGCATGAGCTTCAACAATGTGGGCCGCGGCATGGCGCGAATCTGGTCGTACCAGCCCGACACTTCTTCGAGGAACTCGCGCATCTCGGCGATGCGTTCCTTCACCTGCTCGGGCGTCTCCGGATCCTTCTTGGCGTCGGCCGCGCATTCGCGCAGGACCAGCAGCGTAGGATCGATCTCACGCTTCTTGCGGCCATCCATGATCGCGGTGAGCACTTCCCAGATATCCTTGCGCGCTTGAAAGTAGTCGCGCCGATCGCCCAGTTGATGTGTCACGCTGACCAGGTCCCAGGCCTGCAGCTCCTTCAGGCTGACGCTGACGTTCGAGCGTGCGACGTTCAGCGTTTCGGCGATGGTGTCCGCGGTGAGCGGCTGCGGAGCCAGGTACAGCAGGGCGTGAATCTGCGCCACCGATCGGCTGACGCCCCAGCGGCTCGCCATTTCGCCCCAATGCAGGACGCATCGTTGCATCGTAGGAGTGAGTTGCATGCTGGATCCATCCGACATTTCAGGAATATCTGAAATTTAAATATGGACCGACATAGAGTCAAGACCGCAGGTTGGGGAGGCGAGGCCGCGCATGGCTGACGACCGTCCTCACGTGTTGATTGCCGGCTGCGGCTATGTGGGCCAGCGCCTTGCCGCGCGCCTGCGCGACCGGTTCGAGGTCGCCGCGCTGGTTCGCACCTCGGAAAAGGCCTCCGCGCTGGCGCGCCAGGGCATCAAGGCCATCGTCATCGACCTCGATCGGGTCCGGGCGGGCGCGAGCATTCCGGAGCGCCTCGACCAGGAGGCGATCGTGTACCTGGCCCCGCCGCCGAACGTCGGCGAGAGCGATCTGCGGCTCGACCGCTTTCTGCACCTGGCGTTCGTGCCGCCCAAGGCCTTCGTGTACATGAGCACGACCGGCGTTTATGGCGACACCGACGGCGGCTTCGTCGATGAGAGCACGCCGGTTCAGCCTCGCACCGAGCGCGCCCGGCGCCGGGTGAGTGCGGAAGAAATGACACGCGTGTGGTGTACCGAGCGTCGCGTCCGACGCGTCGTGTTACGAGTGCCGGGAATTTATGGGCCGGGCCGGCTGCCGCTGGAGCGCCTGAAACAACGCGAACCGGTGGTGTGCCCCGAGGACGCCGGCATCAGCAATCGCATTCACGTCGATGACCTGGTCACCGCGTGCGAGCTGGCCGTTTTGAACAAGGAAGCGCGCGGCGTTTACAACGTCACCGACGGCCATTCGATCAGCTCGACCGCGTTCGTCGATGCGGTGGCGAAGATCGCCGGCCTGCCTTTGCCGCCGCGAGTCTCAATGGAAGAAGCGCAGCTCACGTTCAGCCCGGAGCGCCTGTCGTTCCTCAACGAGTCCCGCCGCGTCGGCAACGAGCGGATGTTGAAACACCTGGGCGTGAAGCTGAAATACGCCGATTACGAAGCGGGAATTCGCGCCAGCCTGGACTAGGCAGGCTGGCTCTTTTTGCTGTCGAGCCATTTGGTGATCGGCTTCCATTGTTCCCAATCCGGGCCGGCGAGATATTCGGGCAGCTCGAAAATGCCCATGCCTCGCTGGTACGCGCGCAGGTAATTCGTCGACTGGCGCAGCTGGCCGAGGTACGGCACCTTGAGCTTGCCTAGATATTGATCGAGCTCGTCGAACGCCAGGGTGTTCTCGCGCACGCGATTGGCGACCATGCCGAGGCGCGCCTGTTGTCGCTGCACCTTGCCCAGCTCCAGCAGTTCTTCCATGAAATGCAGGCTGGCCTTCATATCGATCGGCGAGGGCATCACCGGGATGAGTATAGTCTCGGCCCGGCGCACCAGCTCGTTCATTTCCGAGCCGTGCGTGCGCGCCGGCGCGTCGATCACCAGCACTTCGGTATCGCGCGGCACGTTTCTCACACCTTCATCGAACGCCGGGACCCCGTTGATTCGAGGCAGATCCTCCGGCCGCAGCGACAGCCAGTCCAGGCTGCTGCGTTGAGGGTCGTAGTCGGCCAATGTCACCTTGGCGCCTTCGCTCGCGAAATGAGTCGCGATGTTGGTGGCCAGAGTGCTCTTGCCGCTGCCGCCTTTAGAGTTCATTACCATCACGTGGCGCATGAAATCCCTCGCTTCGCAGGTCGAATCCGGGCGGTAACTTAAATTGAGCGTCTACAAATGTCACGAACCCGACGCTTTGACGTATGCTTGTCCCATGCGCCTTTCGTTTACCAAGATGCAGGGCCTGGGCAACGACTTCATCGTATTCGACGCCCCGGCCGGCACGGACCTGCCTTCCGCCGAAGTGTTTCGCCGCCTCGCCGATCGCCGTCTCGGCATCGGTTTCGATCAAGCGTTGGTGTTGATGCCGCCGAGCGCGGCCGACGTGGACGTGTTCTATCGCATCTTCAATGCCGACGGTTCCGAGGTCGAGCAATGCGGGAACGGCGCCCGATGCATCGCCAGCATGGTCGCGCGCAAGCTCGGCAAACCGCTAGTGAACATGGACAGCCCCGGCGGCCGGGTGCAAGGCATGTTGCGAGACGACGGCTGGGTGTCGCTCGATATGGGCGTGCCGAATTTTTCACCATCCGCGTTGCCGTTCGAGGCCTCACGCGAAGCTGATGTCTATCCACTGCGCGTGGGCGAGAAAGAACTGCAGATCAGCGCCGTGTCGATGGGCAACCCGCACGCGGTGATGCAAGTCCCTTCCGTGAGCAGTGCGCCCGTGGACACTCTCGGGCCCGCCGTGGAGAATCATTCCCGCTTTCCCAACCGGACCAATGTCGGCTTCATGGAAGTCGTCAGCCCGACTCACATCAAGCTGCGAGTGTTCGAGCGCGGTGTGGGGGAAACGCAGGCCTGCGGCACAGGCGCATGCGCGGCAGTCGCGGTTGGACGTCGATTGGGTCTACTGCAGGAGGAAGTGCAGGTAGACGCCCCGGGCGGACGCATGATCGTGCGCTGGCCCGGGCCGGGTGAATCGCTGTGGCTCACGGGGCCGGCGGTTGCCGTCTTCGAAGGAACGGTGGATGTTTGATCGCCGCATGAGCAAACAAATTCAAGAGACAGACAATCGAGGCGCCATGAGCAAGCAACCGGTCCGCGGTGTCGATGTGGAAGCTCTCAACGCCGCGGGCAGCGGCAAGTCCGGTGACGAAGCAGGCGCCCAGGTTCCTGCGCTGAGCGAAACGACCATCGCCGACTACCTGCAACACAATCCCGATTTCTTCGAACGTCACTCCGGCCTGCTCACCAAGCTCAAGCTGCCTCACAACCGGGGCGCGGCGACGGTGTCGCTGGTCGAGCGCCAGGTGCAGGCGCTGCGTGACAAGAATCAGGCGCTCGAAACACGGCTGCGCGAGCTCATCGACGTGGCACGCGGCAACGACGTGCTCGCTGCCAAGATTCATCGCCTCGCCTGCCGCCTGGTGAAGTCGCGCAATGCGACGACGCTGCTCGACTCGATGGAAACATCGCTGCGCGAGGACTTCGGCGCGTCCGAATGGTTGCTGTTGCTGGCGCCGACGCGCGCGAGCGGCCTGGCAACCATCGACAGCCGTCATCTGCGCCTGGTCGACGCCAACGCGCCCGAATTGAAAATGTTTGAAACGCTGTTCGAATCGTCGCGGCCCCGCTGCGGCCAGATTCGCGACAGCCAGCGGGACTTCCTGTTCGGCGCCGGCACGATCGAAATCGGCTCCGCCGCGCTGGTGCCGCTGGGCCGTGAAGTGGGCTTCGGCCTGCTCGCGATCGGCAGCCCCGACGCGCAGCGCTTCCATCCGACCATGAGCACGGACTTCCTCGCGCGCATCGGCGACCTGGTGAGCGAAGCCGTCGCGGCGGCCTGATCGAACGTTGATGGCCAGGCGCTGAGCCATGGATGAATCCGCACTCGCCTGGCTGCCGCGTTTCTTTTCGTATCTTTCCGGCGAGCGGCAGATGTCGCCGCACACGGATTCCAATTACCGCCGCGACCTGAAACGCTTCGTCGCCCACTGCGACAAGTACGGCATCAGCCACTGGCAGCAGGTCGATCATCAGCACGTGCGCATGTTTGCCGCCGCCGAGCATCATCACGGCGCCAACTCCCGCTCGATCCAGCGACGGCTGAGCGCGATCCGCAGTTTTTATAACTTCCTGCTGCGGCCTCACGACGAGAATGACGAGCTGCCGGTCGTGAAATCGAATCCGGCCATCGGCGTCACCGTGCCCAAGGCGAAGAAGGAACTGCCAGCGACGATCGATGTGGATCAGATGGCGCGCCTGCTCAGCTTCCGCACCGACGACGAAGTGAGCGTGCGCGACAAGGCCATCATGGAATTGTTCTATTCCTCGGGCCTGCGCCTGGCTGAGCTGGTGGGGCTCGATAACGACAAAAACCACATCGACCTCGACGATGGCATGGTCCGCGTGCACGGCAAAGGCAGCAAAGATCGAATCGTGCCGATGGGACGGCAAGCCGTGGCTGCCATTCGCCACTGGCTGCTGGAACGCTCCAAGCTGGCCTCGGTCAAGACCCGAGCCTTGTTCGTCGGTAAGCGCGGCGACCGCATCAGCCCGCGCACCGTGCAGAAGCTCGTCGCGGAATGGGCGAAACGCCAGGGCCTCAGCGTCCACGTCCACCCGCATATGTTCCGCCACTCGTTCGCGACCCACATCCTCGAATCGAGCCACGACCTGCGCGGCGTTCAGGAGCTGCTCGGCCACGCCAAAATCGCAACGACTCAGATCTACACGCACCTTGATTTTCAGCACCTCGCCGAAATATACGAGGCGGCCCACCCTCGCGCGCGCAAGAAGGGGTGAGCCATAATCCGGCGCCCGCCCTTCAAATCCGTCCCTGACCTGGTCCAATGGAACAAGCCCACGCCACTACCATCCTTTCCGTCCGCCGCAACGGCATCGTCTGCATCGGCGGCGACGGGCAGGTCTCGTTAGGAAACACCGTCATGAAAGGCAACGCCCGCAAGGTGCGGCGGCTTTATGACGGCAAAGTGCTGGCAGGCTTCGCCGGCGGCACCGCCGATGCGTTCACGCTGTTCGAGCGCTTCGAAGCCAAGTTGCAGCAGTACGGCAATCTCACTCGCGCCGCCATCGAGCTCGCCAAGGACTGGCGCAGCGATCGCAGCCTGCGCCGGCTGGAAGCCCTGCTGTGCGTCGCCGACACCAAGAGCTCATTCATCGTGTCGGGCAACGGCGACGTGATCGAGCCCGAAGACGACATCATGGCGATCGGCTCGGGCGGCGCGTACGCTCAATCCGCCGCGCGAGCGTTGTTACAAAACACCGAGCTCGACGCGCGCACCATCGTCGAGAAGGCGCTGAACATCGCCGCCGACATTTGTATTTACACCAATCGCAATCTCACGCTCGAAGAGCTGAGGTAGTCATCAGTCAATGTCCATGACGCCTAGAGAAATCGTCCAGGAGCTCGACAAGCACATTGTCGGGCAGGGTGCGGCCAAGCGCGCGGTCGCCATCGCGCTGCGTAATCGCTGGCGCCGCATGCAGGTCGCCGAAGCGCTGCGCGCCGAGATCACGCCGAAAAACATTCTGATGATCGGCCCGACCGGCGTCGGCAAAACCGAAATCGCTCGCCGTCTAGCGCGCCTGGCGCGTGCTCCATTCATCAAAGTCGAAGCCACCAAGTTCACCGAAGTCGGTTACGTCGGCCGCGAGGTCGATTCCATCATCAAGGACCTGATGGATGTCGCCGTCAAAATGACGCGCGAAGAAGAAATGGAAAAGGTTCGTCACCGCGCGATGGATGCTGCCGAAGAGCGCGTGCTCGATGCGTTGCTGCCTCGGCCGAAGAGCCTCGGCTTCACCAGCGATCCAGAACCCAATCCTCGCGACGGCGACACGCGGCAGAAGTTTCGCAAGATGCTGCGCGAAGGCCAGCTCGACGATCGTGAGATCGAAGTCGAAGTGCGTGCGTTGCCAGTAGGCGTCGAAATCATGGCGCCCGCTGGGATGGAAGATCTGACGCAGCAGTTGCAAAGCATGTTCTCCAACCTCGGCTGCTCCCGCACCAAGACTCGCAAAGTCAAAGTGCGCGAAGCATTCAAGCTGCTGACGGACGAAGAAGCCGCGAAGATGATCAACGAGGAAGAGCTCAAGCTGCGCGCGCTGCAGAACGCCGAGCAGAACGGCATCGTGTTCATCGACGAAATCGACAAGATCGCGCGCCGGCAGGAAACGCACGGCGCCGATGTTTCTCGCGAAGGCGTGCAGCGCGACCTGCTGCCGCTGGTCGAAGGCAGCACGGTCAGCACCAAGCACGGCATGGTGAAGACGGATCACATCCTGTTCATCGCCTCCGGCGCGTTCCATATGTCCAAGCCCTCGGACCTGATTCCCGAGCTGCAGGGCCGCTTTCCGATTCGTGTCGAGCTCGATGCACTCAAGGTCGAAGATTTCATTCGCATCCTGACCGAGCCCGATGCGTCGCTGTGCACGCAGTACAAAGCGCTGCTCGCGACCGAAGGTGTGACGCTGAACTTCGACGAAAGCGGCGTGCGCCGCATCGCCGAGGTCGCGTATCAAGTAAACGAGCGCACTGAAAACATCGGTGCCCGCCGCCTGCACACGGTGCTCGAACGATTGCTGGAAGTGCTGTCGTATGAAGCGGCGGATCGCAATGGCTTCAGCGTCACCGTCGATGCGCAGTACGTCGACAAGCACCTGGGCGAGCTGGTGAAGGATGAAGATTTGACGCGTTACATTCTGTAAACGTCCATGCCGCACCCGACAAACATCAAATCGCGCACCAAGTCGCGCGTGCTCGAAGTGAGCTTCGACGACGGCTCGGTGTTCGAGCTGCCGTATGAATACTTGCGCGTGTACTCGCCCTCAGCCGAGGTCCGCGGCCACGGGCCGGGACAAGAGCAGCTGCAGCTCGGCAAGCACGAGGTCGGGATCAGCAAAGTCGAACCGGTCGGCAACTACGCGGTGAAGCTGGTGTTCGACGACGGTCATGACACCGGCTTGTACACCTGGGCGTACCTGTACGAGCTCGGCCGGGACCGGCCGCAGAAATGGCAGAACTACCTGGACCGGCTGAAAGAACTGAGCATTCCGTATCCGACGGTGCTGCCGAAGAAGCCGGCGCCGCTGCGTTGACAGCGCGCGATGCCTGCCTTCGCGGCAGACCTTGGCCGGCAAAATCCGATAAGAAATTAGGCTGGCGGGCGTCCGGCGATTAAAATGCGGAGTCACATCAGCGACGACCTCATGAGCGCCAACCAGCCCGACAACACCACCGACTTCGGCTTTCAGCAAGTGCCGGTCGCCGAAAAGCAGGCGCGCGTGCGGGCCGTGTTCGAATCGGTCGCAGGCAACTACGACCTGATGAACGATCTGATGTCGGCGGGCACGCACCGGCTGTGGAAGCGGTTCACGCTGTCACAGACGGGATTGCGGCCGGGCCAGCGAGCGCTCGATGTGGCCGGCGGCACCGGCGACCTTTCGGCGGGCATGTGCAAGCAGGTCGGCAATGACGGCCTGGTCGTGCTGACCGATATCAACGCCGCGATGCTGGCGGAAGGCCGAAGCGCGATGATCGATCGCGGCATCGTCGCAAACGTCCGCTACTCGCTCGCGAACGCGGAACGCCTGCCGTTCCCGGACAGCAGCTTCGACTGCGTGACCATCGGCTTCGGCCTGCGCAATGTGACCGACAAGTTGGCAGCGCTGCGCTCCATGCAGCGCGTGCTCAAGCCCGGCGGTCAGCTGTTGATCCTGGAGTTCTCGCACCCGGTCGCACCGGGGCTGAAGCCGCTCTACGACGCGTATTCGTTTTCCGTGCTGCCCTGGCTCGGCAAAGTCGTCGCTCGCGACGAGGCGAGCTATCGCTATCTCGCCGAATCGATCCGCAAGTTCCCCAAGCAGGAAACATTGCTGGAAATGATGCGCGAGGCGGGCCTGGAAGGCTGCCGCTATCACAACCTCACCGGCGGCATCGTCGCCCTGCACCGCGGCTATAAGTTCTAAACATGCGCCTGACGCCGCTCGAATCGCTGCTCAATCGAAACATTGCCGCTTCGTCGGCGGCGCGCTCGCTGTGCAAGCGCCTGGATGCGAAGGTGCTGGCGCTGCATGTCGAAGGCCTGCCGCTGAGCATTTATTTCAAGTCGCAAGGCGAGCAGATGTCGCTCGACACAGCTTACGACGGAACGCCGAGCGCGACGCTGTCCGGCACGCCGCTATCTTTGATGCGCATGGCCGGGCCCGCACCCGAAGCGGCGCTGCGCACCGGCACAGTTCACATTCACGGCGACGCCGAAGTTGCGCAGACGTTCAGCGAGCTGCTGAAAGAAGCGCGGCCGGATCTCGAAGAAGAACTGTCGCGCGTCATCGGCGATGTCGCCGCTCATCACGTTGGCAACGTGGCGCGCTCCGCGTTGGGATTCGCACGCCGCGCGGTGGATACGTTCGCGCAAAATGTTTCCGAGTACTTACAAGAAGAAGGACGCGATGCGCCGAGCCGCACTGAAGCCGATGAATTCGTCACCGGCGTGGACAAGCTGCGCGACGATGTGGACCGCTTCGAAGCCCGGCTCGCGCTGCTCGAACGCAAACGCGGTTGAAGCATGAGACTGCGCGTTCTCTCACGGCTGCTGCAGATTCAACGCGTCCTGGTCCGGCACCGGCTGGACGAGATCATCCTCGCGACGCATCTGTTCCGGCCGCTGCGATTTGCGTTTTACTTGTCGCCGGCCACCTGGTTTCGGCGTAAAGCATCGCTGTCGCGCGCCGAACGATTGCGTTTGGCATTGGAAGAACTGGGGCCGATCTTCATGAAGTTCGGCCAGACGCTATCCACGCGTCGCGACCTGCTGCCGCGAGACATCGCTGATGAGCTGGAGAAGCTGCAGGATCGCGTGCCGCCGTTCTCGAATGCTGCGGCCCGTGCGATTGTCGAAGCTGCATATGAGCGGCCGGTCGCCGAAGTGTTTGCTCGCTTCGATGAAGCGCCGATCGCAGCGGCGACGATCGCACAGGTTCATGGCGCGCAGCTCAAGGACGGCAAGGAAGTCGTCGTCAAGATCGTTCGCCCTGGCATTCGCGCGCTCATTCAGCGTGACATCGAAGTGATGTATGCGCTGGCCGAACTCGCGAATCGTTACTGGCGCGATGCGCCTCGGCTGCGGCCGGTCGAATTGGTGCGTGAGTACGAGAAGACCATTCTCGATGAGCTGGATCTCAAGCGCGAGGCCGCGAACGCGGCGCAGCTGCGACGTAACTTTGCCGGCTCGCATCTGTTGTATGTGCCCGAGGTTTATTGGGACTACACGCGCAACAACGTGATGGTAATGGAGCGCGTGCAGGGCGTACTGGTGAACGATGTCGCCGAGCTGCAGCGTCGCGGAGCAAACATTCAGCGGCTGGCGGAGAACGGCGTGGAGATCTTTTTCACGCAGGCGTTCCGGCACAACTTCTTTCATGCCGACATGCATCCCGGCAACATTTTCGTGCTGCTGGATAATCCCGATCAGCCAAAGTACGCGGCCGTGGACTTCGGCATCGTCGGCACGCTCGCGCCGCGCGATCAGCATTATCTGGCCGAGAACTTCCTGGCGTTCTTCGAGCACGACTATCGGCGCATCGCTCAGCTGCACATCGATTCCGGCTGGATTCCGGCGCACGTGCGCGTCGATGAACTGGAGTCCGCCGTGCGCACGGTGTGCGAGCCGATTGCAAACAAACCGCTGCGGGAGATTTCGTTCGGCCAGGTGTTGATCAGCCTGTTCGAAGCCGCCCAGCGCTTCGACGCGCAGCTGCAGCCGCAGCTGATGCTGATCCAAAAGACGTTGTTGCAGATCGAAGGCGTCGGCCGGCAGCTCTATCCCGACCTCGATCTCTGGAAGACCGCGCAGCCTTTGTTGCGTCAGTGGGTTGCTGAGCGCTGGAGTCTGCGGGCGTTGGCCCGCGATGCTCGCAAGCAGCTGCCGGACATGCTGCAGGCGTTGCGACAGCTGCCGCCGCTGGTCGAGAACACCATCCAACGCGCCTCCGACGGTCACTTCCGAGTGCCGCTGGACACCCGCGAGCTCGAACGTCTCCAGCAGACCATCCGCGACGACGGCCGCCGCCGCGACGTCACCCTCGTGACCACCGTCGCCGCCTTCAGCGGCCTCCTCCTCATCCTCACCACCACCGGCCCCACCTGGCTCGGCTACTCCGTCCTCACCGCCAGCCTCATCGCGTTGTTTTCGCTGCGGAAATAGCTCAACTTCGCGGGCCGCCGATCCGAATTGGCTAAACTTTTCTAGTTTGGCTAAGCTTTCACCTCCTGACTGCCGGGGAGCGCAAGCCATGACCAAGCGACCCTTGAAGCACACGCCTGAAGCGTCGACCTTGAAGCAAAAAGCGCCCGAGACGGGCGAATTCAGCTATGCCCGCGACAGCGCGCGCTCACACCTTGGCGTCCGCGAAGTGAGCGCGATTCGATACGGGTCGGCAGCACCTGATCGTCGCTCAGTGCCGGCAACTCAGGCGAAGAATCGGTTTGGTGAGATCTTGCAGACGGCGCGTGACGCAGGCCCCGTCTTCATTGAACGCCACGGTCAACCGCAAGCCGTCGTTCTTGGCATCGATACTTATAACAAGCTCATTTCCAACGAGCGCACATCCCAGGAGCGCGAGCTCGATTATTGGACACGCGAATTCAACGTGCTCCATGCCCGCATGCAAACTCAGGAATCGCGGCAGGCAGTCGATGAGCTGTTCTCCGCGACAGATGCGGAACTGAATCGATCCGGCAGCTGAGCGCGTGCTCCAACGTCGAGGGCGCATCGTTGTAGCAGCCGGTGCGAACGGTGCTGGCAAGAGCGTCGTTGCCGGAGAATTTCTGGCGGCCCGCGCGGCGGGCTCTTATTTCAACCCAGATCTCGCGGCGAAAGCGATCGTGGCCAGAGACAGTCTCACACTTGCCGAAGCAAACGCGCGAGCGTGGAATCTCGGCTTCGAATTGTTGAATCGCTCCATCGAGCGCAACGAAGACTTTAGTTTCGAGACCACGCTGGGTGGCAACAGCATGACTCAAGCTCTCATGCGTGCGGCGGCCTCCGGACTCGATGTGCTCATCTTTTACGTTGGGCTCGACTCGCCGGAGCGACACATCGCTCGTGTGGCTGCACGAGTGATGCGCGGGGGACACCCCATTACCGCCGAAAAGATTCGCGAGCGATACCCGAAAAGCCTCGCCAATCTCATCAAGCTGCTCGGGTGCGCAAGCGAAGTCCGTGTTTACGACAACTCCGCAGAGTCTGAAGACGGCAGTCCGCGCGTGCGCCTCGTGTTCAGCATGTCACAACAGCGCATCGTGAAGCCTCGCTTGGACGAGCTCGTCGCAACAGCGCCGGATTGGTCAAAGCCTGTCGTGGCAGCGGCGATTCGCATCCACGGGCAACAGCGTGCTTAGCCCGCCGCCGGCTCCGGCTTCTTCAGCAGCCCATAAACCACCGGCAGCACCGAGACGACGACGATCACGATGGTCACGATGCCGAAGTTATCTTTGATCAGCGGCACGTTGCCGAACAGGTAGCCGCCCCAGATGAAGGCGCTGACCCACAGGAAGCCGCCGCCGAAGTTATAAGCAGCGAAGCGGCTGCGCTTCATGCAGCCGACGCCGGCGACGAAGGGGGCGAAGGTGCGGATGATGGGGATGAAGCGGGAGAGGATGATCGTCTTGCCGCCGTGCTTTTCGTAGAACGCCTGGGTGCGGTCCAGGTATTCCTTTTTGAGCCAGCGGAACTGGCCGCTGAACGCCCGGGGCCCGATGGCGCGGCCGATGCGGAAGTTTGTTTCATTGCCGGCGATGGCAGCGACCATCAGCATCAGCCACAGCAGCACGGCATTCAGCGTACCGGTCTGATCCACGGCCGCGAGCGCGCCCAGGGCAAACAACAACGAATCGCCGGGCAGAAACGGCGTCACGACCAGCCCGGTCTCACAAAAGATGATCAGGAACAGAATCCCGTACACCCAGACGTGATACGCGGCGATGAGCTCCGTGAGGTGCCGGTCGAGGTGCAGGATGAAATCGATGAACCAGGTGATCAGCTCCATGAGCGCGACGTCCTCAAGACGCCGCACGCAGCGGTTTCACCCGCGGATGATTGTTCTCATCCACCAGCACCACCACCGGCTGGTGATTCTCCAGCTCGGCTTCGGAATAAACCGAATAGGCGCAGATGATGAGCAGGTCGCCAACCATGGCCCGGCGGGCCGCGGCGCCGTTCAGCGAGATCGCGCCCGAACCGCGAGGAGCCTTGATGATGTAAGTGGAAAAGCGCTCGCCGTTGTTGACGTTGTACAACTCGATGTACTGGTTTTCCCGCAGGCCGGAAGCTTCCAGCAACGCTTCGTCGATGCCGCACGAACCCTCGTAGTCGAGGTCGGCCTGGGTCACGCGCACCCGATGCAACTTGGCCTGGAGCATGGTCCGGAGCATGGAAATCCTCTTACACGTCAGGTGACGCCAGTGGGGAGCTGGCGGGCCGAAGGCTGAGGCCCACGCCGGGGTGTGTCAACTGGGCCTAGGAGGAGGCCACCGTCAGTTGATCGAGTAGCGCGCCCAGGTCGGCATCGACCAGCAGCGCCGCCCGATGCCGGGGCCGCTGAAACCCTTCCTCGACCACATGGTCCAGGAACTTGATCAGCGAGTCGTAATAGCCGTGGTAGTTCAACAGCCCGCAGGGCTTTTTTTGCAGCTCCAGCTGGGTCCAGCTCCAGGCTTCGAACAGCTCGTCCAGCGTGCCGATGCCGCCCGGCAGGCTCAGGAACGCGTCGGACAGATCGCCCATCAGCAGTTTGCGTTCGGACAGCGTCCTCACGACATGCTGTTCGGTGAGGCCGGAATGGCCCACCTCGCGATCGAGCAGCATTTGCGGGATCACGCCAACGACCCGCCCGCCGTGCGCCAGGGCGGCGTCCGCGAGTGCGCCCATCAGGCCCGCCCGGCCCCCGCCGTACACCAATGTCAGGCCTCGCCCGGCAATCAGGCGCCCCGCTTCGCGAGCCATCTGTAGGTATTCGGGGCGATTACCGGGGCTGGACCCACAAAAGATGCATATTGACCGCATACCGCGATTCTACCTGAGCGATTAAGTTAACCATCCGGGAAACGTCGCGGTATCGAGTGAGAGCTGCCGCACAGTTCGCCGCGCCGTAAGGGCGGCGTCACATTTCTTGTGGCGGATCGGCTCAAGCTGGCGGCGCCAAGGCCCGATATGTGTTCCGGACGCCGCGAGAACCCGAACTTTTACATCGTTACATGCAAGGGATGTTCAACCACTGGCTGGCCTACTTGCCGATTTTCGCGGTGCTGATCGGGCCGTCCGCTATTGCCGCGTGGTTTGCATTCCAGCTGCACCGGGAGCGCGCCATGCGCCGCCGGGAAGGCATCGACTCGCTCACGGGCCTGCCCACTCGACGTACCGTCGCCGCGATCGCCTCTCAAGCCACCAACGACGCGACCAACAGCGGCACCGAGTTTGCCGTGATGGTGCTCAATGTCGATCGGC
>CAMLEO010000155.1 GCA_946478975.1 uncultured Steroidobacter sp. | reverse complement strand
CCAGCACCACGATCGCGTCGTCGACCACGATGCCGATGGCGAGCACCATGCCGAACAAGGTCAGCATGTTTATCGAGAAGCCGAACAAGTGCATGGCCGCGAACGTGCCGATCAGCGACACCGGCACCGCGAGCATCGGAATGACGGTCGCACGCCAGTTCTGCAGGAACAGCAGCACCACGCAGAACACCAGGATCATCGCTTCGATCAGCGTCTTCACCACTTCCTTGATCGACACCTTCACGTACTGGATGGTGTCGTAAGGAATGGAGTAGGCCATGCCCTTGGGGAACTCTTTCGACAGCTCCGCCAGGCGCTTGGTCACCGCGCTGCCGGTCTCGAGCGCGTTGGCGCCCGGCTGCAGCACCAGCGCCATCATCACCGCGCGCTGACCGTTGATCGTGGATCCGAAGTTATAGTTCTGCGCTCCGAGCTCGACGCGCGCCACATCTTTCAGGCGCACGATGTTGCCGGACTCGGTGGTGTGCACGACGATCTGCTCGAACTCTTCCGGTTCCTGCAGACGACCCTGCGCCGTCACCGCATAGGTGAAGTCGACGTGCTGATCGATCGGCTCGACACCGACCTGGCCCGCCGCGAATTGTGAGTTCTGCTGGCGAACGGCGGCTGCCACGTCCGAAGGCGTGAGGCCGAGCTGCGCCAGCTTGTCCGGCTGCATCCAAATGCGGATCGCATAATCCTGACCCCACATCTGCACGTCGCCGATGCCGGGAATACGGCGCAGCTCGTCGAGAATGTTCAACGTCACATAGCTGCTCAACGAGAGCAGGTCGACGCTGTTGTCCGGCGAGTGCACCGACACGATCTGCAGGAACGTCGTCGATGCTTTACGCACCACGACGCCCTGGCGCCGCACTTCTTCAGGCAGGCGCGGAATCGCCGCTTGAATGCGGTTGTTGACGTTGACGGTCGCGAGGTCCGGATCGACGCCGATGTTGAACGTAACGGTGATCATCAGCGTGCCGTTGCCGGAGTTCACCGAGTTCATGTACAGCATGCCCTCGACGCCGTTGATTTCTTTTTCCAACGGCGCGGCGACGGTCGACGCGATCGTTTCGGCAGTCGCGCCCGGATAGACCGCGGCCACCGTGACGGACGGCGGAATGATGTTTGGATACGCCGAGATCGGCAGCGCCAGCATGCCGCCGAGACCGGCGATCACGATGAACGCCGAGATGACGCAGGCGAAGATCGGCCGCGTGATGAAGAATTTCGAGATCATGCCGGCTCCTTCTGCGCCGTTTTAGCCGGCGCCGCCTGCTGCTGCTCGGCCTGCTGCGGCGCTGAGTCCGGAGCAACGGCGCTCACCTGAATGCCGGGCTGCACCTTGAGCACACCTTCGACGATGTAGCGATCGCCGGGCGCGAGCCCGCCGGCGACGATGATGTTGTTGCCCATGCTGCGGCCGAGCTGCACCGGCCGGAACTCGACCTTCTGCTCGCCGTTCACGACCCAGATGAACGGACCTTGCGGGCTCGACATCACGGCCTTGCGCGGGACGGCGACCACGCTGCTCAACATCACACCTTCGACCTTGGCGCGAATGAATTGACCCGGAATCAGCTGCGCTTCCGGATTGCTCAGCACGGCGCGCACGCGCACGGTGCCGGAGTTGATATCGACGGCGTTGTCGATGAAGTCCACCTTGGCGGCGACCGGATAGTCCTGGCCGCTCTCCAGCAGCAGCTTCACGTGCGGCGGCGACTGATGATTGGCCGGCGCGAGGCTGGCGCGAATCAACGCCGCTTCCGACTCGGGCACCGAGAACTCCACATACAAAGGATCCACCTGCACGATCTTGGTCAGCAGGCTGGTGCTTTGTTCGGTGCCGACCAGGCTGCCTTCGGACAGCACTTCGCGACTGGTCAGGCCCGAGATCGGCGCGCGCACATCGGTGTATTCCAGATCGAGCTGCGCCATGCGCAGGCTGGACTCAGCCGCTGCGAGATTCGCTTGTGCCACTTCGAAACCGGACACCACTTCATCGCGACGGCTCTGGCTGACCGCGTTCTGCTCGAACAGCGGCAGCACGCGATCGCGTTGCCGACGCGATTCTTCGAAGCGCGCCTTGGCGACCGCCACTTCGGCCTTGGCCGAAGCGAGGCGTGCACGCACCGGCTCCGGATCGATCAGAAACATCGGCTGGCCCTGTTTGACCGAGCCGCCTTCCTGATAACGGCGTTTGATCAAAATGCCGCCGACGCGAGCCCGGACCTCGACTTCACGCGAGCCCATGGTGCGCGCGGTGTATGTGAGATCCAGCGGCACCGGACTCTGTGCCACCGTCTGCACCGCGACTTCCGGGGGTGGCGGAGCAAACTGCTGCTCCTTCTTGCCGCACGCGGTCAGCAACACGGCGCTGACAGCGATGGCAACCCAAGATTTCACGAACGACTGGCGAATACCCTGCAAGTTGGCGTTCATATTCTTTACCTGAACAAACTCAAAAACTGTCCGTAGCGAACGATTCGCTGCTTACGAAACTTAGGTGGCTTGGACGGGAGTCCGGCTTCCTGAAACGACTGCTCTTACGCAGCAGGCTCGGTGCAATAAGCCTCGTCGGCGATCTGTAACAACTGCTGCACGACGCGCTCGCGCTGCTCGTCCGTGAACGACGAGATTCGCAGCGACTCGCGCATGATCAATCCATCAATCGCCAGCGTGACGATGGCAGCGCGTGCGAAGTCCACATTGCTGTCCTCCAGCTGCCGCATGAAATGAGCGATGCGCTCACGGATCACTTCCAGCAGCGTGAGGTCGTTCGCCGCGGCTGCGAACAACGCTGCTCCCATGCCACGCACTTTCGCGCGTTGCTGCGGATCCAGGACACCGACGATGCAAGCGCGCAGGTCGCCGGTGCTCTTCTCGCCCATGCCGTTCTTGGCCTGCTCGACACAATCGACCATGCCTTCGACGTAACGCTTGGCCAGCGCGCCCAGCAGAGCTTCCTTGGTCGGAAAGTGGTACAGCAGTCCACCCTTGCTCACCCCGGCCGCTTGCGCGACGCCTTCCAGCGTCATGCGCGCGGCGCCGACGTCGCCCACGACGCGTTCAGCGGCTTCGAGAATCCGCTCTCGCGCAGGACTGACGGCAGACGCAATCTCGGCCATGGCATTCGATAGGGAAAATGTGGGGGCGCAACTATACCGTCCAGCCGGTACAGCTTGTAATAACTTTCCGCTATGCGGGTTCGGGGATTTGATGCCCCTGCCCACGGCGCTCCAGCACCCTCCGTCGACGGCGCTTTGTTTAGAAATCTGAACACATGCAGGCGTCATGGTCATGGTCCGGACGATCTGCAGCCCTGCTGTATAAATTTTTCTCTAACCATCCGCCGTGCGAAACGGCACTTCGTAAAGTACCAGTTCGCAGCCGCCGACAGTGAGTTACACAGTCCGACTGCTTGCGTAATTGCGGCTGGGGCCAAGCCACGCGCGAGCCGCGCATTGAAATCTGAAATGAAGACGAACGGGGTCATGCTTTTGCGACAACGCCGGTGACCGAGACGGCCGCGTTCGACCAGATAAGATAGGAGCACGCATGCCCGACACCGACGTGTCCTGGTTTAGCGGCGACAACTTTCTACCTCACGGACACTGCTTCATGTGGACTCCGGGCATCCTGTGGATGCACGTCATTGCCGACCTGCTGATTGCGATGGCGTATTTCGCCATCCCATTCGTGCTCGTTCATATCGCGCGGCGCCGGCGCGACCTGCCGTTCACCGGCATGTTGTTGTGCTTCGGCATTTTCATCGTCTGCTGTGGGCTGACCCACCTGATGAATGTTTGGAACATCTGGCACACCGACTACTGGCTGGAAGGCATCGTCAAAGTGATGACCGCGGCGGCCTCGGTGCCGACAGCGATCATGCTGTTGCGGGCCCTGCCGGCCATCCTGTCCGTGCCGAGCCAGCGCCAGCTGCGAGATGCAAATGAATCCCTGGCACGCGCGAATCGCGAGCTCGAGGCGTTCACCGCCTCTGTTTCTCACGACCTGCGCTCGCCGCTAACCACGATCGCGGGCCAGGCGGGCCTGCTGGAGTTGTCACTTCCCAACGCCAACGATGAGCAGCGCCGACGCTTGACCCGTATTCAAGGCAGCGTGCGGCAGATGGGCGAGCTGATCGACGCCTTGCTGGTGTTGTCACGAATCTCCCGTCACACCTTGCACCGGGAGATCATCGATGTGACGGCGCTGGTGGAAAGCATCGTGCAGGACCTGCGCCAGAAAGACCCGTTGCGCAAGGTCGACGTGGAGATCCAACCCGGCATCAGTGTCCACGGCGACCGCCGCCTGATCGGCGATCTGTTCGTGAACCTGCTGGCCAACGCCTGGAAGTTCACCTCGCGAACCGAACAGGCGCACATCGAAGTGGGCCATTCGACGCACGGCTCGATGGCAACCATCTACGTGCGCGACAACGGCGCAGGCTTCGACATGGCGCACGAGCAGAAACTGTTCAAACCGTTCCAGCGCCTGCATGGCGCGTCCGAGTTCGAAGGTACGGGTGTCGGGCTTGCAACCGTGGCGCGCATCATCGATCGTCACGGCGGCCGCATCTGGGCCGAGGGCAAGCCCGGCCAGGGTGCGGTGTTTTATTTCACGCTGCCGACCACGCCGTTGACCGAACAGTTTCTATTGATGCAACGGGCAATGGCTTAAAGCCGTCTTTTTCTGGTCGAAAGTGGCCGAGGCCCTTTCGACACGTCCGACAAAAGGCGCGACTTTTGCCGGACTCGTCACTCGCATCGGTTGCGAACTCGCCGGCGACTGACCGCCGTTCACCGACGCGCCTTAACGCGGCGCGGCCGGCGGGATTAGAATCCCAGCGCCGCCGGCCAGTGGCAGCGGAACTCCACAAATCAAAGACTCACGCCGGCAATTCGTCCGGACGCGAACGGCCTTTAGGAACGAAGGGTTTTCATGTCATTCGACCAGAACGCACTCGACAGCCTGCGGATCGAACGCAGCCCGGAACCCGCTCGCGACAGCAGCCGCCCCGGCATATATAAGTGGTTCATCGCCGGCGTGCTGCTGCTGGCGGCGATCGCCGCAGCCTATGCGCTGCTGAGAGATCGAGCCCTCGAAGTCGAAATGGTCACAGCGACCGCGGCTTCAACCGGCAGCAGCGGCGCTGGCGCAGTGCTGAATGCCTCCGGCTACGTGGTCGCGCGTCGCCAGGCAACGGTGTCCGCGAAAGTCACCGGCAAAGTCGCCGAAGTGCTGATCGAAGAAGGCATGGAGGTCAAGGAAGGCCAGCTGCTGGCCCGCCTCGACGAGACAACCATGCGCCCGTTGTATGAGCTCGCCGAACGGCAGCTCGACTCCGCGCAAAAGAATCTTCAGGAAGTCGAAGTCCGGCTCGCCGAAGCTGAACGCAATCTGCGACGCAGCCAGCAGCTGCGTGCCGACAAGCTCGTGAGCGAACAAGCGCTCGACGCCGCCGAGGCGGAGTACGGCGCGTTGAAAGCAAGGCTCGATGCATTACGCAGCGAAGTGCGAGTCGCTCAAGGCAGCGTGCGCGTGCGCGCGCAGGACCTCGACGATCTGCAAGTGCGCGCGCCGTTCACCGGCGTCGTCGTATCCAAAGATGCGCAGCCGGGCGAGATGGTGTCGCCGATTTCTGCAGGCGGCGGCTTCACGCGCACCGGAATCGCGACAATCGTTGACATGGATTCGCGAGAAATTGAGGTCGACGTCAACGAGGCCTTTATCAATCGCGTCAAGGCCGGACAAAAAACCGAGGCGGTGCTGGACGCGTACCAGGATTGGACCATCCCCAGCCACGTCATCAACATCGTGCCCACTGCCGATCGCCAGAAAGCGACCGTGCGCGTGCGCATCGGCTTCGATCAGCTCGATCCGCGCATCCTGCCGGATATGGGTGTGAAAGTGAGCTTCATGGACGATCGTGCTAGCGAGCCGGCCACAGCAGCGGCGCCGGCGCGGCCGGCGGTGCGGGTGCCGTCGGAAGCCATCATGAAAGAAGGCGACACGACTTTCGTGTGGCGCGTGAATGACAACTCGGTGGAGCGCGTGGCCGTGCGTACCGGCGGCGAACGCAACGGACAAATTGAAGTGTTGTCGGGAATCAATGCCGGCGACGTCCTTGTAGGCAAACCGGTGGACGGCCTGGTCGAGGGCGCATCGGTCAAGAAGAAACAGGAGTGACAAGAATGGCGGACGAGGCATTGGTACGACTGCGAGGCGTGGCGAAGGACTACAAGCGGGGCGCCGAAACGGTTCATGTGTTGCATCAGTTGGATCTGGACATCCCCAAGGGCGATTTCCTGGCGTTGATGGGCCCGTCGGGCTCGGGCAAATCGACCTTGCTGAATTTGATCGGCGGCATCGATCGCCCGACCTCGGGCACGATCGAAATCGCCGGTCACCGCACCGACTCGATGAGCGACGGCGATCTCGGCCGCTGGCGCGCGAATCACGTCGGCTTCGTGTTCCAGATGTATAACTTGCTGCCGGTGCTGAGCGCCGAGCGCAACGTCGAACTGCCGCTGCTGCTCACCAAGTTGTCCGCCAGCGAGCGAAAGAAACGCGCCAACGCGGCGTTGAAGCTGGTCGGCTTGAGCGAACGTGCAAATCACAAACCTCGCGAGCTGTCGGGCGGCCAGGAACAGCGCGTCGGCATCGCTCGCGCGATTGTTTCCGATCCCACGCTCCTGTTGTGCGACGAGCCCACGGGCGACCTGGACCGCAAGTCCGGCGATGAGATTCTCGACCTGCTGCAGGCGCTGAATCAGCAACAGGGCAAGACCATCATCATGGTGACGCACGATCCGCACGCAGCGGCGCGCGCCAAGCACGTGTTGCATTTGAATAAAGGTCAGCTCGGCCGCGAAGCGGCAGCGTAAGCAGGTAAGTCGGACTCGCGATGTTTCAATCTTGTCACGAGGCAGCTGGCAAAAGTCGCGCCTTTTGCCAGCGGAAACGGAGCCACTGTCCGAAAAAGGGCCGTAGGCCGCTTTTTCCAATGAACTAGGAACATCATGTTCAAGTATCTTCCTTTGCTGTGGGCCAATCTCGGCCGCAAACGGCTGCGTACCAGCCTGACGCTCGCGTCCATCATCGTCGCGTTCCTGCTGTTCGGCCTGATGCAGACGCTGCGCGTCGCGCTCACCGGCAGCCCGGACCTCGCCGGTGTCGACCGGCTGGTGACGCTGCACAAGATCTCCATCATCGAATCGTATCCACTCGCGTATCTGAATCGCATCCGCGGTGTCGACGGCGTGAAAGTCGCGACCACCTCGAACTGGTTCGGCGGCGTGTACCAGGACGATCGCAATCAGATCGGCACCTTCGCAGTCGACGTTCCTTCGTTCATCGAGGTTTACGACGACTACAAGCTGTCCCCTGAAATCAAAGATGCCTGGCTGAAAGACCGCACCGGCGCGATCGTCGGCAACGTCGTCGCGGAACGTTTCGGCTGGAAGGTAGGCGACACCATTCCGATGCGCTCGAATATCTGGACCAAGAAGGATGGGACCAACACCTGGCCGATGAAGATCGTCGGCATCTTCCATGCGCCCAACGGCGACAACCAGTCGATCTATTTCCATTACGACTACCTCAACGAATCGCGCTCGCAGATCAAGGACCAGATTGGCATGGTCGTGATCAAGGTCGCGGACCCCGCGCGTTCCGAACAGATTGCACGCAACGTCGATGCGCTGTTCGCCAACTCCTCGACCGAGACCAAGACCTCGACCGAAAAGGCATTCATCCAAGGTTTCGCGAACCAGATGGGCAACATCGGCAAGCTGCTCACTGCCGTCGCGGCTGCGGTGTTTTTCACGATGCTGCTGGTGACAGCGAACACGATGGGCCAGTCGATTCGTGAGCGCATCAACGAAATCGGCGTGATGAAAACGCTTGGTTTCTCCGGCGCAGGCGTGACCACGATGATTCTCGGCGAAGCGATCCTGGTGACCGCGCTCGGTGGATACATCGGGCTCGCGCTCGCCGCGATGGCTGGCGAAGGCATCGGCAAGGCGATGGCGCAGTTCTTCCCTGTGCTCGGCATGCCGGGTTGGACGTGGGGCGTCGGCACCGTGCTGATCCTGGTGCTCGGCGGGCTGGCCGCGGCCCTGCCCTGCTCTCAGGCGGCGCGACTGAAGATCGTCGATGCGCTTCGCAAGACCTGAGGTAGCTCGTCAAAAGTCGCGCCTTTTGACGGGCGTCCTCGAAAGGGCCTCGGCCACTTTCGACCGAAAATCAGGAAACAATCACCATGTCCAATAATTCCCTGGCTCAGATCGGCGCCATCACTTCCATGAACCTGCGCAATATGTCGCAGCGAATGGCGTCTTCCATCGTCGCGCTCGTCGGCATTGCCGGTGTCGTGACTGTGCTCATCGGCGTGCTGTCCATTGCCGAAGGCTTTCGCGCTGTGCTGGAAATCTCCGGCTCGCCGCAAGTCGCAATCGTCTTGCGCAGTGGTGCAACCGACGAAATGGGCAGCGGCCTGTCGCAGGATCAGATCCGCGTCATCTCGGATTCCAAGAACGTGCTGCGTGACGAACAAGGCCCGGTGGTTTCGCCGGAGCTGTATGTCGTCGTCGACGTGCCGTTGATCACGACCGGCACGGCGGCAAACGTTCCTTTGCGTGGCGTCGGTCCGCAGGCGGCGAAGCTGCGCGGCGGCTTCAAAATCATCGAAGGCACGATGTTCACGCCCGGCAAGTTCGAAGTCGTCGTCGGCAAAGGCGCCAGCCTGCAGTTCGCCGGCCTCAAAGTCGGCAACCAGCTGCGATGGGGCACGACCAACTGGACCGTCGCCGGCATTTTCGAAGATCGCGGCAGCGTCGCCGAATCGGAAATGTGGACCGATGCCAGCGTGCTGCAGAACGCGTACAACCGCGGCACGTCGTATCAATCCATGCGTGTGAAACTCACCAGCCCCGGCGCCATGCAGGCGTTCAAGGATGAGCTCACCAGCGACCCGCGTTTGAACGTGCGCGTGTTCAGCGAAAAACAATATTACGAAGAGCAGTCGCGCATCCTCGTGACATTGGTGAGCACGATCGGCAAGTCGATCGCGGTGCTGATGGGCCTCGGTGCGATCTTCGCGGCGTTGAATACGATGTACTCGGCGGTTTCATCGCGCATGCGTGAGATTGCAACGTTGCGAGCGCTGGGGTTTGGTGCCGCACCGGTCGTGGTGTCCGTGCTCACGGAAGCGTTGTTCATCGGCTTGGTTGGTGGCGCGTTCGGCGCAATTGTTTCCTACTTCGCGTTCAACGGACTGCGCACCTCGACCATGAACTTCTCGACCTTCAGCCAGCTGACGTTCGCGTTCACGGTCACGCCGCAGCTCATGGTCCAGGGACTGATCTGGGCGCTGGTGCTCGGACTGTTCGGCGGCCTGCTGCCCAGCCTGCGGGCGGCAAAATTGCCGATCACGACCGGACTGCGCGAACTTTGATGCAACCCGGGCAGTTCTGTCGTCATGCCTGAACTGCCCGACGTCGCCGTTTATATCGAAGCGCTCGAAGCCCGCATCGTCGGGCATCGGCTGGAACGGATCCTGTTGAAGAATCCGTTCCTGCTTCGCACCGCCGAACCGCCGCTTCACCTCTGCGAAGGCCGCACCGTCACTCGGCTGCGGCGTGTCGGCAAGCGCATCGCCATCGGCCTGGACAACGATGTGTGGCTGCTGATCCATCTCATGATCGCCGGGCGGCTGCACTGGTACATGAAAGATCATCGCGGCCGCGTGCGCGCCCCGCTGCTGCAACTCGACTTCGATAATGGTGTGCTCACGTTGACGGAGGCCGGCACCAAGCGGCGCGCCTCGCTGCACGTCGTCGCTGGAGAAGCGCAGCTCGAAGAGCACGATCGCGGCGGTCTCGAAGTACTCGGCGTTGCGCCGGAACGTTTTCGCGAGCGCCTGAGCGAACGCAATCACACCCTCAAACGCGCGCTCACCGATCCCACGATCCTGAGCGGCATCGGCAATGCGTATTCAGATGAGATTCTCCATCGTGCGCGGCTGTCGCCGATGAAACAAACAAAGCAGCTGGACGACGACGAATGGCAGCGGCTCTACGATGCCACTCAAGCGGTGCTGACCGAATGGATCGAGCGCCTTCGCGCGGAGGCTGCGGTTGGCTTCCCGGAGAATGTCACCGCGTTCCGGAAAGAGATGGCGGTTCACGGGCGCTACGGCCTGCCCTGCCCCGTGTGCGGCACGTCCATTCAACGCATTCGCTATGCGGAAAACGAGACCAACTACTGCCCTCGCTGCCAGACCGAAGGCAAACTGCTCGCCGACCGGGCGTTGTCCCGTTTGTTAAAGGACGATTGGCCACGCACCGTGGAGGCGTGGGAGAACCTCAAGAAAGGTTAGGCGCGTCGACGAAACTTACACTCACGAAGCGTACTGTTACATTTGTTCCCACTGCGTGGCCGACTGGGAGAGAATCGTGGCGACGGATAACTCACAGCGGGAACGGCTTCCTCATGTCCAAGCACACTGGATCCTGGTTCGCGGCCTCGGCCCTCATGCTGTTCGCCACGCAGTCACACGCGCTTCCAATCACGTTCGAATTCAGCGCACACACTTACAGCGTCGCGGGCCGCCCAGATGTACCCGCGCCCTTCAGCGACATCTTCTATGTGATGGGCCTGCCGATTGCCGGTTCGTTCACCATCGAAAGCGACTCGCCCGCGACGCCGGTTAGAATCAATCACAATGGCTCGTGGGTCACGCTGAACGGGTATTACGAAAACGCGGTGACTCAGTTGGATTTCACCGCGGGCGGCCAGCAATTCAGCTTCGACCGCGCTCGACCCGATGCGTACAGCGACGCGATGGTCATCGACCTGCCGAGCCCATCGAATTCACCTCTGACCAACTACGACGGGGTTGGCGTGAACATCAATCTCGGTGCTGGACTGTTCTCGGGCGAGTACAGCCATCTCGTCACCACGCTCAACTTCAGCCGCAGCGAGAGCGACCTCGACGCGATCACCTCATCCGATCTGTTGGCCAACCTGACACCTTCGGCGAGCTGGTCGGCGTTCTTCACCCTCTACGATCCGGACGGGCAGACCTGGTATCAAATCCACGCTCCAGTGACGAGCCTCACCCAGACGTCATCCGTTCCAGAGCCCGCCACATCGGCGCTGTTCGGCATGGCGCTCGTGCTCAGCCTGTCCGCCGTCGGGCGACGCAAGCCTGCGTGAGAGGCGCATGAGATCCACTTCGCGGTCGTAGTTCACAGCGAACCGCAGTCCGCGTGCGAGCTTCAGCATGCCGTTGTTCTCGGGCAGCACGTCGCCAACGAACGTTGTGAAGCCGTGATTCAGCGCGAAACTCATGAGCGCTGACATGAGCACCGTCGCCACGCCGCCCTTCTGCCAGCAAGTCCGCTGGCACAGAGGTGAAGTGCCTGAAGAACCGCATGTGGCGCGCGTCGCCCGATAACGAATTTATAAACTGCCTGTCGCGCTCCACATCCTCGGGCCTCAGCGGTCTCACCACGATGCACGCGCCGTCGCGTACCGTCGTCGGCCCATTCCATACGGGAGCCTGTTCAAACGAAAGTTCGCTGCTCATATGGCTCACCCCTGTGCCAGCGAAGTGGAGCTTGGCACTGCACGAGTGAGCCCGGTGCCCGGAGAGTCACTTGTTTGTTAGGTACTGCGCCCGCGGGGGCGAGGGTGGGAAGTGGTGAGTCAGGGGAGTTGCCGAACCACTTTACTAATTGATAGCCACATCGAGAGCAACACTCATGTCAGATAACTTGCGGGCAAGCTCAGCGGATAGATGCAAGCTGGGAATCGAGGCGAACGGAACCAGAGACACGGCAACTTCTATCTTCCGAACGACCGAGTCTGGCAACGCCGACAAGGCGGCGCTCCTGCCATGGAATCGGTCCACAAGCTCAGCGATGCCTTGCTCCAGCATTTCCGAATGCGTTTCTGTCGCTCTATATAACCAATACGAGTCCTTCACCTCAAAGCTGCCGCGACCACTGCTTCGGACCTTGATCTCCCCGGCAAGTCCTGCATCATGCGGCTGCTCTCCCAGCAGTGCGGAGATCAATTCCGGGGACCCAGCGAACCCAGCAATTATCAAACTCGTGCGAATCAGCGCTTGCTCATCGGACACGCAATTACATCCTCATACCAGTCTCAATGATGGGACCCTTGCAACCCTTTTCTCTAATCACTATTCGACCATCTCCGCAGCGACACAACTCATATCTGGATATGGCCGCTTTTCTTCCCAGAACCGGAAGGCACTACTTATCCGCGTTGCCGACACCGTCGAATACCTCCAGCTCGCTCTTCTTCTTGATCATGGAACGAACGCGCTTCAGCGTAATTCCAGAGTAATCACGCCAAAGAACCTCCGACCCATCTTCTAATTCGTCATAGATGGGCAGCAGGCTGGTCAAGCCTTCAAAGACCCAGCGTCCATTTCTTTTGCCAGCCGCATCAGAGAAAGTGGATTTATTCAACGAACCGAGTCGAACTGCCTTGCTATAGGCTGCGTCACGATCCTTGGCTTTGAAGATAATCGTGTTCTCCCAGGCCGTGCAGCGCGATGAGGGCGGCGGCCGGCGAGCATCTGCCCAAACGGCACGTTCTATATACGATGCAATCCACCATCCGGTGGGCGAACGATGTCGATGGTTGGACTTCTTCATTTCTGACTCTTGTGTCGTTATAACAGCAACGGACTGGATAAGTTCATCGCTGTGTCTTCGCGGCAGGGCATGCAATGGCCGCCATTCGCGCCAGCGCCGCGACCAGAGCGATCGCGTACGGCAGGAGCGAGCCGTCGATGAAACTGCTGGCAGTATTTAGTTCGTCGCCAAACTACTGTCTTGTCACACCCACCTCAATCCGATGAATTGGCGAGCCCCTCTGAACACAACCAAATATTGACAATTCGATGACAAACTCCCCCACGCCACTCATTTTGGCGCGCCCTGCCTCCTCGCGTGCACACCCTGAGTGCATTTGAACGGCTTTGATCGCTCCGCAACCCTTGTTTTCAGCCATTTCGCCGGCGCAAAGGGCTGGCACGGCTCCTGCATTATAGAAACCGAGCGCTGCAGATTCAGGTCTGGAGCGCGAGTCTCTTCGGTTTCAACGTGCTTACGACGATGGTCAATTATCCCCCTGAGCCATCTCGGATGCAGGCGTGCGCGATGTGATGAATATCGCGCACGCTATTTTTTTATCTGCTCAGCGCGTTCGTTCCATCAACCATTGCGGCACCAGTGGCCACAGGGTGCGTTCGAATTGCGGGCGGAAGAAGCCGAAGTGGCCGATGCGATGAGCGCCGACGTCGGGTGGCGAGATGCGGCGATATTCGACCGGGGCGTTTGTATATAAATCGTGCAGCGATCGGATGCCGCGAGCGGACATCAGCTCGTCATCTGTGAATGATAGAGACAGCATCGGCATGCGCACGGATGCATATGCTTTGCGCACGTGTTCGCCTTCGGCGCCGACGACGTATTCGCGGCTGAGGCACCAGCGGCGCCACTGAGCCATCACTCCATGCGGCAGGTCGCCGACTTTGCGAAGTCGTTTGCCGGGGAAGTAGCCGGCCACGCGCAAGGCAATCGGCACCACGACGAACCACAGCCACCACACGACCGATTTGGTTCGCCAGGCGTTCTCCAGCCAGTAGCCGGTGCCGGTGGCGACGGTGACGACGCGATCGATGCGGTCGCGGTTTGGGATCAGGCCGAGCAGCTGGCCGCCGAGGCTGTGGCCGATCCAATGCAGAGGCGCATCGGGCAGCTGCGACTTCACCGCGTCGATGACCACGGCGCAGTCTTCAGCCCAATCGAAAATGTTGACCGGGAATCCTCGCAGAGACTGCGGCGCCGACAAGCCGATGCCGCGATAGTCGAACGTGGTGACGTGATAGCCCTGGCCGGCGAGCCACTGCGCGAACTGCGTGTAAAACTGCTGCGCGACGCCCATTGCCGACGGAATGATCACGGCCGCAGCAGGCGAATCCGCAGTCCGGAACGTGCGCATCACGAGCGCCGAGCCGTCCGGCATGGCAATCGTGTCGTGCGATGGGCTCAGCACGGTGAGCCGCTAGAAGTCGGCGAACTTGGCGTCGAGGATTTCCGCTTCGGAGGCACAGCCGATTTCGCGGATGGAGTTGGGCCCGGGATAGAACTGCTCCTGCAGGTCCTTGCCGCCGGCTGCGCGCCAGCGCACGGTGGTCGCAATCGTCTTGAAGGTGTGCGAGTTGATCAGCCACAGGCGCGTGTTCTGCGCATCGCAGGCGCCTTCGAGCTTGAGCGTAACGTACGTGCTTGCCGCGGCTTGCTCGGCCGCTTCCACCATCATTGTTGCTACCGCCATCGTCGTCATGCCGATGACGGCCGCGATCTTTGTCGCTTTGCCCACGAACCTTCTCCTCCCGGTGCATGCGGCTGGTCCACTGTCCTGTGGACGCCGCCCCTGCTCTTCGCCTCGTGCCTTCAACGCGCTGCGCCGGCCCTGGACTTCGATCGGCCCCGAGTTGATTCGTGACCCGCGCAACAGAACAGTCGGAATATAGACTTCTTTGCACTGTTGCGCATGACCACTATTGCGCGCAAGTCCAGAAAGCGCCAGCTGAACGGCCAACTGAACCGTGACGCAGATCACACTTCGCGCCGCGCCCGCGCATGCCGGCGGTCGCTGAACGCCGGTCCAGCCAACGTACGACCAACCCTTAATGCCTTACCAAGGGAACTCCCACTTGACCCATCGGTAGCTCTCACCTCCTGTGCGCCACTCCGCAATTCCCCTGTTGTTTAGTCAAGTTTCGCGGCCATGGCCGCTATCTGGGGAGATCACCCTAACCTGGGGAACGGAGTCCAGTGTTGCCGCTGTTGAACAAGCTGCTGTCGCGAAAAGCTCTGCGCGCCGATGCGCGTGCCGGCATCGCGCTCGCGGATGGTTCATTCGCGCTCGCCATCGTCCGGCGCTCCGCTGAAGGCAAGCCTTCGATCGATCACTGTGCAATCCATTCAAGCGCCGGCGAAGCCGCCTCGGTGCTCAAGAGCACGTTCGACAAGTTGCGCATCGGCCGCGCGCCCGTCTGCGCCGTAATTGGCGGCGACGATTACCAGATCGTGCAGGTCGAAGCGCCGGATGTGCTGCCGTCGGAGATGCGGGCGGCGATCCGCTGGCGACTGCGCGACGTGATCAACTTCGAAGTCGACGAAGCCGTCGTCGACGTATTCGAGACGCCGGATCCGGTCCGTCGCACCCAAGGAAAGATGTTGTTCGCAGTGGCCGCGCGCGAAGCCGCCATTCAGCGCATCTCCAACTCCGTGCGAGCCGCGGCCAAAGGCTTCGACTCGATCGACATTCCCGAGCTGTGCCTGCGCAATCTAAGCGCTCTGCTCCCGCAGGATCACAAGGGAGTGGCCATGCTGGCACTCCATGAGCGCTTTGCGCAGCTGGTGATCACGCGCCAGGGCGTGATGTACCTGACCCGCCGCATCGACACCGGTCGCTTCGGCGGGGACAGCCGCAACGGCTCCATCGACGCCGGCGCGCTCGCGTTGGAAATTCAGCGCTCGCTCGACTACTACGAAAGTCATTACGACCAGACGCCGATCGGCGATCTGGTGATCGCGCCCGCCAACGCGCGCGCTCAAGAACTGGCTGCCGAGTTGAAGAACGAAACCAGCCTGCGCGTCGGCGTGCTGAACGTCGGCGAGATCTTCAGCGTGCCGGACGGGGGCGAGATCGTCACCGACTGGCCAACGCTCATGGCGCTCGGCGCGGCCCTGCGCGATGACCGGACGGAGCGGTAACCATGCGGCAACAGATCAACCTGTATCAGCCGATCTTCAGCCGCGAGAGCAAGCAGCTCTCGGCGATGACACTGATGAGCGCCCTTGGCGTCGTCGCCGTCACGCTGCTCGGCCTCTCGTTCTACGCTCATCAACGCGTCGAGCAGCTCGCACGAGACGTGGAGTCGATGCGCGGGCGCGC